>JAOUJW010000001.1:0-300000 GCA_029882975.1 Gammaproteobacteria bacterium | reverse complement strand
AATAGTATGACCCGAATATTGGCTGCCGATTTGGCATTGTGAATCTTTGAGATACTGGTGAGTAGGCCCAGTGTGCGTGTTGTCAGAGTATGGGCATTGTCCACCACAACAACCACGGTTTGGGTTCCGGCCAGTTGCAATTCCAATTGGTGTGATAGTTTTTCAAATTTGGTACGTGTACTGTTATCCAGTGTGAAACCGAATCCCCTGGCGATATGTTGGATCATTCTATCGTTGTCCATCATAGGGTAGGCGTCGACAGAACAAATCTTCCAAGAATCGTGTGCCTTGTCCAGGAACTGATGCATCAGGGTGGTTTTGCCTATGCCCTCTGGGCCCGTAACCAATAACATTTCATTGCTGTATTGGGTCAAATGCATGAGGATATCCAGACGTTGAGTCCGCGAAGGCTCAGGGTAAATCATGTCCGCTTCATGCTTGGTGGAAAACGGGGCACGAGTCATGGCGTAGTGAGCCAAATAGGAGGGAGAATTGCGGTTGTCGTACTCAGGTTCACTCATAACTTACATTATATACACTAGTTTCAAAATGTTATATTTCATTATGCTTTGTTCCCCGGTAGAGAACAGTAATACAAATCTTCATCGGCGTTCCTGGCCTTGCACAAACACCACCGTATAGCCGCGGTTAATTTGTCGATCGCGGCAATCCTGCATGGCTTGTTCAGCTTCTTCCCAATGTTGAAAATGGCGCCTGCTCACCCGCCCCGACGACCCTTGCTGACCGGATTCGGTGACCAGAGTCCAGCCTTCGATCAAATCCTGCTGCAACCAGATATGATAGAAGCGCGGGGCTTTGTCCGGTTCGGCACGAGTTTGCAAATAGATGCGCATTTACCGGTCCTCGCCGCTGAATGTCCAGACGTCAAATCGTTTCCATGCCATATTCCCAATCCCTCGGTTTGGCGACCCACTTAAGTGAGGCGTGTGGGATGAAAGATACGCTGATGTTCATTGATAGCGTATCGGTCCGTCATTCCGGCAATATAGTCGGCAATGGCGCGAGCTTTACCGGCTTCGCCTGATTGAGCATTGAGTAGTACCACACTGGTTAAGGGTTCCGGTGGAAGTAGCTGGGTATCCTCCATAAAAGCGGAAAACAGGCTGCTGATGATATGGTTGGCTTTTTTGCTCATTCTATGAACACGGTAATGTCGGTAAAGGTTTTTACGTAAAAATTGTTTCAATTCAATCGTTTTTTCCTGCATGGTGGGGGAAAAACGAACAATTGGTTCATTGAGTTGCAAAAGTCGTTCCCGTGTTTCCAAGTTTCGGGTTTTTAATGCATTTTCCGTACAAACCAACAAGTCCGTGATTTGCGCGTTGATCATACGACGAATAATCTCATGAATCTTTCGTCGTTCGGAAATGTCGGGGTAGCGCCGGGAAACCTCCTCATATTGTTCCTGGAATAAGGAAACCGCTTGTAATTGCTCTATGCTTAACATTCCGGCACGCAGGCCATCGTCTACATCATGGTTGTTATAAGCAATTTCGTCAGCAATATTGGCGATTTGAGCTTCCAGCCCCGGTTGTCTTTTTTCCAAAAAACGCAGTCCTACGTCACCCAACTGTTTGGCGTTTTTGATAGAACAATGTTTCAGAATACCCTCCCGGGTTTCAAACGTCAGGTTTAGACCGTTAAATTCAGCGTATTTTTCTTCCAGTTCATCCACAATGCGTAGGGATTGCATATTATGTTCAAAACCACCGTATTCACGCATGCAGTGGTTGAGTGATTCTTGTCCGGCGTGACCAAAGGGTGTGTGTCCCAGGTCGTGGGCCAGGGCGATGCTTTCGGTTAGGTCTTCATTAATACGGAGCGCCCTGGCCAATGTTCGGCCGATTTGCGCCACTTCTATGGTATGAGTCAGGCGGGTACGAAACATGTCTCCTTCATGATTCACGAACACCTGGGTTTTGTACTCCAAGCGCCGAAAGGCCGCACAATGGACGATGCGGTCCCGGTCTCGTTGAAACTGGGAACGGTTATTGGGGCCGGGTTCCTCAAAACGCCGGCCACGTGTATTGGCGTCAGTGGCGGCCAGGGGTGAGTACTCGGCTGCTGTGTGCATGATCATGCTACCTTTTTCCGGGGAAACTGCTCCAAGGTTTGTTGCAGTAGTTCAGGTTTGTAATCGTTACTAACAAATGCCTGTCCCAGTTTATGCATCAGTATCAGGTTGATTTTTCCCTGTTTGACTTTTTTATCTATGGACATCAATTCCATAAAACGCTCACTCGATAGCGCCGGTGCGTGGACCGGAAGTCTGGATGCGATGAGGAGGTTCTCGATCCGGCTTACGTCGTTCTGATCCAGCCAGCCACTGCGCCGGGATAGGTCTGCCGCCATGAGCATACCAGTGGCGACCGCTTCGCCGTGCAGCCATTTACCATAGCCCATTCCCGATTCAATGGCGTGACCAAAGGTGTGGCCCAGATTCAGTAGAGCTCGCTGTCCGGCTTCACGCTCGTCAGCGGCAACCACTTCAGCTTTACAGCGGCAGGAGTACTCTATGGCTTCCGACAGAGTGTGAACATCACGTTGCAACAGGGCAGGCATGTTATTTTCCAGCCAGGAAAAAAATGCTTCATCGCGAATCAGTCCGTATTTAATCACCTCGGCCATGCCCGCACTGAGCTGTTTGTCATCCAGCGTGTTCAGAGTGCGGGTGTCGGCGATGACACAGCGGGGTTGGTAAAATGCACCGATCATGTTTTTGCCCAGTGGGTGGTTAACGCCGGTTTTACCGCCCACGGAGGAATCCACCTGCGCTAACAGGGTTGTGGGTATTTGCACAAAATGGACGCCGCGCTGGTAGGTGGCGGCTGCAAAACCGGTAATATCTCCCACTACACCGCCGCCCAAGGCCACCAAAGTGCATTGGCGATCGAAACGCCGGTTTAACAACGCATCATAGATGCGATTGATGCTGTCCAAAGTCTTATATTGTTCACCATCCGGCAAAATCACTTCCGCTGTCTGGTGCGCACTCAGGCCTTGTTTTACTTGTTCCAGGTATAGTGGTGCCACTGTTTCGTTGCTGACCAGCAGCACCTGCTCGCCGGGTATATGCTGGTTGAGTAATTCCGGTTGGGTTAGCAAGTCGTTGCCGATATAAATGGGGTAACTTCTGTCGCCCAGATCCACATTCAGGGTTTTCATAAGGCTTTTCACAAATCCTGGTTTTTTACAATTTTAATGATTCTATCCACAATTTTCCTAACAGGACAGGTATCCGTGGTAATAATTGAATTGGCTACTTCACAATACAGAGGTTCGCGTATTTGCATTAGTTCTTCCAGTTTTTGCCGCGGGTTATCTGTTTGCAGTAAGGGCCGGGAGCTGTCTCGGGAGGTCCGATTCAGCAAATGGTTGATGGAGGCTTTGAGATAAAACACATGCCCCCCTTGGCTTAGAGCGGTGCGGTTTTGCTCATCCAGAATGGCACCACCACCTGTGGCTAAAACAATGCGGTCCATTTGGCTTAGTTCTTGGATAACACTGCGTTCCCGCAAGCGAAAGCCTTGTTCCTGTTCCAGTTCAAAGATCAAAGGAATGGATGCTCCGGTGCGGCGCTCAATCTCTCGGTCGCTGTCGTAAAATTGGCGTTTGAGTTGTTTGGCCACCATGCGGCCGATGGTGGTTTTTCCTGCGCCCATGGGACCAACAAAAATAAGGTTTCGCGGCATTTTCCCGATCTTTAGTTAAAACGCCTATTTTGCCTGAGAAAAAATAAGATTGGGAGTGCGACTATAGAATGCATAAAAAAAGGGAGGATAATTCCTCCCTTTTTTTATGGTTGTTGCGTGTTTTTATTTGGCTTTCAGGTTTTCTTTGACGATTTTCGGGGTGACAAAAATCAGCAACTCTTCTTTGCTGTCCTGCGTATTGGTGTTGCGGAAAAACACTCCCAGGAAGGGGATATCACCGAAGAAGGGGACTCGTGTTATGGAGTCTACATTTCTTTCCACATATACCCCGCCTAGAACAATGGTATCACCATTGGCAACCAAAACTTTGGTAGATACTTCCTTGGTGGTGATCGCAGGGACACCGGCAAAGATTTCACCACTCAGGTCATCCTGGTTAACTTGCAGATCCAGAAAAATATTGTCATCCGGTGTAATTTGCGGCGTGACATCCAAAGACAGAACGGCCTCTTTAAAGGATACGGCTGCGGCACCGCTGGAAGAGGCTTCCGCATAGGCGATTTCCCGACCCTGTTTGATGGTCGCTTTTTGCTGGTCCGACGTAATAACTCGCGGATTGGAAATAATTTCACCGCGACCCTCAGTTTGTAGCGCGGACAATTCCAAATCGATCAACGCTTTCTGGCCCAGTACGGCAAAGGCAATTCGTCCTGGTGCGCCGGCGGCGGGTGAGGCCGGTAGGGCGACGTTGAGATTGGGTTGTACCACGTCTTGATTAATGATGGCGTTGTCCGCATCGGCAATGGTCGCCGATGTAGACGATCGGATTCGGTGTGGGTTGATCGCAGTGGCTCCCCAACGAACCCCCAGGTCACGAGCAAAGGTGTTGTTGGCGATGACGATACGCGAATCGATCAGAACCTGTCGCACCGGTACATCCAGTTTGGCTACCAGCTTACGCATTTCCTCTAATCGGTCAGCAGTATCTATGGCGATAATCGTGTTGGTACGCTGGTCTACAGAGGCGCTGCCGCGGTCTGACAATATGGAGTCTTTTTGCGATTTGATCAAAGTTGCCATGTCAGTGGCTTTAGCGTAGTTAACCTGAATCAACTCACTGCGCAGTGGTTCCAGTTTTTCGATTTGTTTACGCGCTTCCAGTTCGGCTTTTTCTCGTGTGGCAATTTCTTGGGCCGGGGCCACTAAAATAACATTACCGTTACGACGCATATCCAGGCCTTTGGACTTCAGAACAATGTCCAGGGCCTGATCCCAGGGTACATTGTTCAGTCGTAGGGTTACGTTGCCTTTTACCGAATCACTGGCAACCATGTTCAGGCGGGTAATATCTGCGATCAGATCCAATACGGCACGTACTTCGATGTCCTGAAAGTTCAGAGAGAGGCGCTCTCCGGAGAATTTGTCGCCTTCTTTGATGGTTTCTTCATCAACGACTTTCTCCGGTTTTTTCACTTCTACGGTGTAGACGTTGCCGGATTGGTAAGCCAGGTATTCATACTCTCCCAGCGCCGTAATGGCCAGACGTACCCGGTTACCGGAACGCGTAGTGTCTATAAACGCGACAGGCGTGGCGAAATCGGTGACATCCAGGCGTTGTTGCAGTTCTTGGGCAACGGTAGCATTACCGAAATCCACAAAAATTTGTCGGCCTGTTTCCCCGGTGCTGGCTGGAATATTGGAGTCGGATAAGGTAACGACAACCCGGCCCTCGCCTTTGGAGCCGCGGCGAAAATCGATATTTTTAATCAAGAAAACCGCATCATCTCCGGGAACGACCGTGGATGCTTGGGATTTGGCTGCGTTGGGAATGCTGGAAGCGGCTCGGCTGCCTGCCAGGGTAATAATAACGTTGCGACCGTCAATACTGGTTTCAAAAGGAACCAGCTGCACCAGGTTGAGGATGACCCGGGTGCGGTTACCGGCTTGTACTGCGGTAATACTTTTGGCGAAACCAATGCCAATATTCTTGTTTTTCCAGCCTAAGCCGCTGGATGTATTAGGAAAGTCCAAAGCGATTCGAGCTGGGTTGTTAATGGTGAAGCTGCCCGGTTCAACGGCTTGACCTGAGAATGAGATTTTGACTTGGACCTTATCGCCAGTGATGGAGCGAAACGAAATATTGGTCAACTGAGAGTTGGCAGCCAAGGCTAAGTTACTGAAGCCGAACAAAAAAATTGCCAATGCGGCGATTAATTTCGACTGACTAGAATTTAAAACCATTAGTTTGCACCTTTATTTACATTTGCGTTGCACGCAATGGCATTTATTGTTATTTCCATTTTACTCATTAACCGACTCTGGATTCCACTATTCCCGCAAACCTCTGCGAAATTATCAGTGACAATGGTCTTGTTTACTCCGCAACCGATATTATTGCTTGGCGTTTAACCCAGCCACCCAGCCCATCATCCACAATTTCCTGCAGTTCCACCTCGGCTTCAGTAATTCGAACAATTTTACCGTTGTCTTGTCCCATATATTCGTTTTTCTTGGTGCGAACCAGGGTGCCGTCCTGGGTTTGTATTAAGGCCCAGCGGATACCGTTTTTCTCAACACTGCCCACCATTTTCAAAGAATTAAGCGGGTAATCTTCCAAGGGAAAACGATCATGCTTGGGTACCGGGGGTGGTGTTTGCACGGGTTTATCCGGTCTCGCCACTATACGAATAATCGGAGTGTATGGATCCCGCAGTTCCGCTTCCAGGTAAATATAGGGCGGTGTTTGTTGCGGTTTTGGGATAGGTTCTATTTTTCCCGGCTTTCTGGCTTTAACTTCTTTGATATACGTATGCAGGTCAGAATTCTCCTCGCCTCCGCAAGCCGTTAAGCCAATGGCAATACCTATACTCAACAAAGTTCGTTTCATACGTTTCATGGCTGCAATCAATTCATTCTAATTTTTAGATTTGGTTTTTTTAGCTTTCTTAATTTCGTCTTTGTCCAGATAGCGATAGGTATTGGCTGTTACCGCCATGGCCAGACTGGTATTACCTGCAGCGCCTTTTACTTTTCCGTCCACGATACTAAAGTCATGGATGGTGACGATTCGAGGTAAAGCTGCAACACCGCTGACAAAATTTCCAAGCTGATGGTAAGATCCGGTGACCTTAAGGTTAATAGGGTATTCAGCATAAAATTCTTTGGGTGTTTCGCTGCCCGGTTTAAATAGGGTGAATGTCAGACCGCTTTCCACGCCAACGCGGGTGACATCTTCTAATAGAGCATCGATTTCGGTTTTACTGGGCAGCTTTAATAGCAAGGCGCCGAAGGACCGTTCCATCTCCTTCATTTGATCTTTGTAGGCTTGAAGATTGGCAGCTACAGCCTGTTTTTGTTCAAAGGTGGTTTTTAAGGTGCTTTCCTCAGCAATCGCCCGGTCCAGTTCAGCAACCTGTTCTTTGGTGTCAAACCAATAACCGGCAAATAGTATACCGATGCTCAATAGGGCAATAGCGCCCAATTTGGCGGGCAAAGGCCACATGCCAATATTGTTAAAGTCTAAATCATTGATGTCAGAAATGTTCATGACTTTTTCCCTGGGTTGCCAGTTTTGGCTTTATCCGCCTCTGTTTCCGGTGTTGCCTGTTCTAAAGCCAATTTGAATTTGCTGGAACCTTTGACGCTTTGGATAATCTCCAGCTTGGGATTGGTTAACCAGGCCGATGCGTCCAGATTGCGCATAAAAATGGAAACGCTGTCGTGGGAGTCTGCTTCACCTTCAAGGGCCAAACTTCTATTCTTACGGGATGTTCGGGTAAGGTGTACTCCTTTTGGAGTGGCTTTGGCGACTTCTTCCCATATGTGTACGATTTCCGGTCGGCTTGTTTGTAATTTCTGTATGACTTCCATGCGAGCTAACAATGCTTTTTTATCTGCTTTTAGTGATTTGATTTCACTGATTTGCTTGTCAACTTCAGCGATATTGGTTTTCAGAAATTCATTTCGCCCTTTTTGGCCTTCGATTAATCCTGCGTATTGCAAATGAATCAGCACCACCCCTAAAATCGCTATCATAGCACCGCCTGCCGCCATTGAAGCGAACTGCCTTTGTTTTTCTGCGCGCTGGGCTTCGCGCCAGGGTAGCAGATTAATATGTGGCATTAGTCAAAGCTCCTTAAGGCTAGTCCACAGGCAATCATGAGAGCCGGGGCGTCGTTATTAAGCGCCTGCGCTTTCACTCTGGGAGCCAGTGACATGTGGCTGAAAGGGTTCGCGATGGAGGTGCGAGAGCCGACCCGTTCTTCAATGAGTTCATCAACTCCGGGTATGGACGCACTGCCGCCGGCCAGGATGATGTGGTTAACAGAGTTATGGTGGCTGGAAGAGAAAAAGAACTGCAAGGAACGGCTGACCTGTTGAGCCATTGCTTCTTTAAAGGGCTCCAGAACTTCGGAAACATAATTGTCGGGTAAGCCCCCTTGGCGTTTGGCCATGCCGGCTTCCTCATAGGATAAACCGTAGCGTCTTTGAATTTCTTCTGTGAGTTGCTTGCCGCCAAATACTTGGTCGCGAGTGTATATGATCTTGCCATCATGGAGTACGCTCAATGTGGTCATCGTAGCACCCACATCGATGATGGCGACCGTATTATCGTCCAAACCACTGGGGATCTGGGATTGTAAAAGGTGAAAGCTGTTTTCTACAGTATAGGCTTCAATATCCACCACTTTGGCGGTGAGTCCGCCTAGCTCAACCGCTGCTACGCGAGAGTCGACGTTCTCACTGCGGGACGCTGCCAGTAGCACGTCGACGGTATCCGGGTTTTTGTCGTTGGGACCCAGTACTTCAAAATCCATGTTTATTTCTTCCAAGGAGTACGGAATGTACTGGTCCGCTTCCAGCTCTATCTGGCTGGCCATTTCATCATCACTCAAGTTGGGCATGGTAATGATTTTGGTGATCACAGATGAGCCGGCAACGGCCACTGCGGCTGTGCGAGTCCGGGTGCCCGAGCGTTTCACGGCCCGTTGTATGGCCTCTCCTATCGCCTCCACATCTGTGATATTCTTCTCCACCACAGAATTGGGCGGCAATGGCTCTGCTGCGTATGCCTCCACTCTGTAACCGTTGCTGCTCTGACTCAACTCCAACAATTTTACGGTTGTTGAACTGATGTCCAGTCCGACTAAAGCGGTTTTTTTAGGTGCAAATAATTGGAAGATACCCACACTACTTTTTCCTGTTTGGTTATTACCTACTCAGTAAAGAGGATAGTTAATTGCGTATATCGGTTAAATCTTCATCAAACTTAAGTGTTTGATTAAAAAACGATCAAGCCGAAGATTTTGCTAAACCACACAATAGAGTTGTCGATGTTATTGGAACTTTTACTGTTTGTCGATATCCACTTTAATTAACCAGATCACATTACGTGCCTAAAATGTTTGCAAAAGTCTTGAATTTGCGTGTCATGCTTTTCTTTAGCGGTGGTTCGGTATTGTTGGCCCTGCTAATGCTAGCCGGTATTTATTTGATAATTCTGCCGAAATTGCCCGATATAGAAAGCTTAAAAGATGTACAGTTGCAAGTGCCGCTTCGAGTTTATAGTCGCGATGAGCGTTTGATTGCCGAGTTTGGTGAAAAAAAGCGCAGTCCCATGGATATTGAAGATGCGCCTAAAACATTGATCAATGCCGTATTGGCGGCAGAGGATGATCGGTTTTTTGAACATCCCGGCGTGGATTACAAAGGAATGTTACGCGCGGTGTATTATCTGTTGCGTACCGGTGAAAAAGGGCAGGGTGGCAGTACCATTACCATGCAGGTAGCGCGAAACTTTTTTCTGAGCCGAGAGAAAACCTATTTACGCAAGCTCAACGAAATTTTATTGTCTTTCAAAATTGAGAATGAGCTGTCCAAAAACGAAATCCTGGAACTCTACATCAACAAAATTTATTTGGGTAACCGCTCTTATGGTTTTGGTGCGGCGGCGCAGGTGTATTACGGGAAATCGATTTACGAATTGAACGTGGCGCAAACCGCTATGATTGCCGGTTTGCCCAAAGCCCCATCCCGATTTAATCCGGTAGTCAATCCCAAACGCGCTTTACAAAGACGTAACTATATTTTGAATCGTATGCAGGCGCTGGGTTTTCTCGGCTATGACGAACACCAGGAAGCGCTGGCTTATGTGGATGATTCCGCCCTGCATAGTCTAAGTGAAGAAGTGTCAGCGCCTTACATTGCAGAAATGGTGCGTGCGGATATGTTTCAACGCTATGGGGATGAAGCTTATACCAAGGGGTATCGCGTATTTACCAGTATTACAGCGCGCTTGCAAACGCGTGCCAATGACGCCTTGCGCGCAGCCTTAATGCAATACGACGAGCGTCACGGTTATCGTGGCCCGGAAGCAAAAGTGGAGTTTACCGAAGCCAGTGTGGAGGAAGATTGGCGCGCCTTGTTGGCTCCGTATCGAGCTGCAAATGAAATGTTGCCGGCTTTGGTGGTGGAGATTAATGCCGAGCACGCCGTGGTTTACCAACCCAGTTACGGTCGTTTGCAACTGAACTGGGACAGTGTTTCCTGGGCCCGTCCCTGGTTGGGAGACGGTTTGGAGCCGGGTGTGGAACCCAAGTTTATTAGTGATGTGTTGTCTTTGGGGGATATTATTCGCATTGTTCATCGAGAAGACGATAGCTGGCATTTGGCGCAAATACCCAATGCAGAAGCGGCACTGGTGTCTTTATCGTCAAGAGATGGAGCCGTGATGGCATTGGTAGGGGGATTTGATTTCTCCAAAAGTAATTTTAATCGGGTTTTGCAGGCGGAGCGTCAGCCCGGTTCCAATCTCAAGCCTTTCACGTATTCAGCGGCTTTGGAAAAAGGCTATACCGCCGCCAGCGTTATTAATGATGCACCGGTGGTCTTTGAGGATGCAGGGTTGGAGAGTACTTGGCGGCCTGAAAACTACAGTGGCAAGGTTTTTGGTCCTACCCGATTTCGAGAGGCGCTGGTAGCGTCCCGTAATCTGGTGTCCATCCGCATACTGCGTTCTATAGGTATTTCCTATGCTATTGAATATTTGGAGAAATTTGGTTTCAATGCGGAGAAATTGCCGCGTGATTTGTCGCTGGCCCTGGGCAGTGCCGCCATAACGCCCATGGAATTGGTTACGGGCTACGCTAGCTTCGCCAATGGCGGCTATAAAATTGAGCCCTACTTTATTGATCGTATAGAAAATGACGAAGGCGAAGTGGTGTATCGTGCTGATCCTATGGTTGTGTGTGAAGAATGTCCTGAAACTTTGGAGGTCCAGCCTATAGAGCCCGCCTTAACGGTCGTGGAGAACGAGATTTTAGAATCGGAAAACACTCAACCCGTGGTTTTTAAGGTCAGTCAGGAAGACGGAGCTCTGGAACCGCAACTGGATACCGTGTCTCAGGAGAAAAAAATAAAACCGGCTCCACGCATTATAACACCTCAAAATGTATACATTATGACCAGTGTGATGCGCGATGTAATTCAAAGGGGTACCGGTATTCGGGCGAAAAGCCTGGAGCGTAACGATATTGCCGGAAAGACAGGAACGACCAATGATCAACGCGATGCTTGGTTTTCCGGATTTAGTCCCGATGTGGTGGCTACGGCTTGGGTAGGTTTTGATACTCCTAAACCGCTGGGGGATAGAGAAACAGGTGGTAAGGCGGCGTTGCCTATGTGGATTCACTATATGGAAGAAGCACTAAAAGATTTGCCTGATCATCCGGCGAAAATGCCGGCCGGATTGGTTACCGTCAAAGTGGATAAGGAAACCGGACTGTTAACCGGTCCCGGTAGTGACGGTATTTTCGAAGTTTTTCGGGAAGAATTTGTACCCACAGGCACGGACGATGCGGGCCCGGCTGCATCAGGCACTACCGCGGGGACAGTAGAGGAAGCGCCTGAGATTTTTTAAAGTAAGGCGTTAAGCTTGAGCTGCCGACAGGAACTGGCGCCGGCTCGCGCTTGGGGTTGCCCCTACTTCGGTGACAGGGAGAAGTTCATGCTGTTATCCGCTTCCGCGTCTTCGCTCAAAGAAAAGCTGGTGCCTGCGTCATCAGCAGATTTGCCTTCAGAAAGACTGATTTTGAGACGTAGATTGTTTTGCGAATCGGCATTTCTCAAAGCCTCGTCCTGAGAGATTTTTCCTTGTTTGAACAACTCGAATAGAGCTCCATCAAAGGTTTGCATACCGATGTTGACGGATTTTTCCATGACTTCTTTGATTTTGTGGATCTGACCTTTAATTACCAAATCACATACCAACGGTGTTCCCAGCAGCACTTCCACAGCCACGCAGCGTTTGCCGTCCAGGGTGGGAATAAGGCGTTGTGATATAAAGGCGCGCAGATTCAGGGATAAGTCCATAAGTAATTGATTGCGTCGGTCTTCCGGGAAAAAGTTAATGATTCGATCCAAAGCTTGGTTGGCGTTATTGGCATGCAGTGTGGAAATAGCCAAATGCCCGGTTTCGGCAAAGGATATGGCGTGTTCCATAGTTTCCCTGTCACGAATCTCACCGATGAGTATAACGTCGGGAGCCTGACGCAACGTATTCTTCAAGGCATCTTCATAGGAATCTGTGTCCACACCGACTTCGCGTTGATTGACGATGGATTTTTTGTGATGGTGAATAAATTCGATGGGATCTTCAATGGTAATAATATGTCCCGTACTGTTGGCGTTACGAAAATCGATTAGCGATGCCAGGGATGTGGACTTACCCGAACCCGTGCCCCCCACAAATAAAATCAAACCGCGTTTTTGCATGATGATTTTTTTCAAAATAGGGGGGAGTTGCAATTGTTCCGCAGTAGGGATTTCCGTTTTGATGTTACGTATAACCATGGCGGTCTGGTTGCGCTGCTGGAATATATTGACACGAAATCGCCCTACGCCGGTCTGGGAATGCGCCAGATTCATTTCCGGAGATTCCTCGAATTCCGCAATCTGTTCATCGTTCATCAGCTCATAGGCCAGTTCCTTGACCCGGCCCGCCGGCAAGCTGGCTTTTTCCAGCGGCTTAAGAAACCCTTGGATTTTCGCGCTGACGGGGGCTCCGGTGGTAAAAAATAGGTCCGAGGCGTCATATTTGACCATTAGCTTGAGATATTCGGGCATCTCCATCGAGGCTGTCTCCGTAAGGCTTTGAATTGTTGCAACAAAACGTAGTATTTCAGCTTATAGATCGGTTCCGGGGCGGGTTTCTTTAGGCTACTTCAATGAATATGAGATCCAATGCAAGTCATGGACCTGACTTAATAGAGGGTTGTTGGAAAAAAGTAAAAGCTATGTGGCGTTCTGTTAAGAGTGATTGAAACCTTGGCTATGCATAGGAGCCTCATCCTGTAATAATGTGGCTTATGCAAGAAAGCTCAAACTGGCGCAGCCTCTTACAAGCGTCCCTGGATTCACTCCCCCAAGTCCTGCTGGAGCGGGTTACGGTATTTTTGGATAAATATTCAGGGTATTTTCCGCAAGACCCACGTATTTGCGACACCCTGGCTAAGGTGTGGGCGTGTAGCGATTTTGTGGCCAACAATTGTGTGCGTCACCCTCATGTATTTCGGGATCTTGTGGAATCCGGCGACCTGTTCCGTACGTATGATATCGCTGGTCATTCTCTGTGGCCGAAAACAACTTCTGTTGCGCCCGATGAATTAAATACCTTTGTGCGTCAATTGCGGCGCCGCGAAATGTTGCGCATCGCCTGGCGGGATATCGCAGGCTGGGCGGGGTTAGAGGAAACCATGGCGGATATGTCGCGGCTTGCAGCAGTTTTGTTGGAGCGGACTCTACACTGTTTGACCGCAGAGCTTGTGAATGACTTGGGGCAGCCCTCTGACGAGCAGGGTGAGCCGGTGCAACTGGCTATTATCGCGATGGGTAAGTTGGGAGCGGGGGAGCTTAATTTTTCTTCAGACATTGATTTGATCTTTGCCTACGCCGAGGACGGTGAAACCCAAGGTGGGAGGCGCAGTATCAGTCACCAGGACTTTTTTACCCGTTTGGGGCGCAAACTGATTGCGGCTTTGGATCAAGCCACCGGCGATGGTTTTGCTTTTCGCGTAGACATGCGCTTACGGCCCTTCGGGGATAGTGGTGCTTTGGCGCTTAGCTTTGATGCGATGGAGCATTATTATCAAATACATGGACGTGAATGGGAGCGCTATGCCATGGTGAAGGCGGGGGCTATCGGTGCTGCGGCACAACCCATTCTTGAGCGCTTGCGACCTTTCGTCTATCGGCGCTATTTAGATTTTAGTGCCTATGATTCCCTGCGTGATATGAAGCACCGCATTAGCGCCGAAATGGCACGCAAGGGCATGTCGGATAATGTAAAGTTGGGTCCCGGCGGCATTCGCGAAATTGAATTCATTGCTCAGGCCTTTCAGCTTATACGCGGTGGACGGGATGTGGACCTGCAAGAAAAGCAATTGCTTAAAGTGTTGTCCTTGTTGGCGCAAAAGGCTTTGTTGCCTGAGTTCGTGGTCAATGAGTTGATTCGTGCTTATCATTTTCTACGTACTGCCGAGCACCATATCCAAGAATTTGCTGACCAGCAAACGCATTTGTTACCCCGCGCAGAGCCGGGGAGAACGGTCTTGGCGTATAGTATGGGATTTACTCATTGGCATGAGTTTGAGCAGGTATTGAACGCTCATCGTCGCAAAGTCCATTCCCACTTCGAACAGGTGTTTGAGGCGCCCCAAGTGGAGCATGCCAAAACGGAGGACCACGGATTTAGTGACGTTTGGCTGGGGCTCTTGGATGATGCTCATGCCTGTGGGGTTTTGAATGAGGCGGGATACGATCCTTCGCAGCAAACTTTGAGCGACTTAAAGGCGGTGCGTCAATCTTCGCGTTATGGTTCCTTACCCGAATCCGGTCGCCGGCGAATGGACCAACTGATCCCCTTGTTGTTGGGTGCGGTGGCCGTGGTGGAGCAACCCGGTGTTGTGCTAAAGCGCTTGCTGCAATTAGTGGAGACGGTGTCTCGCCGCACCAGCTATCTGGCCTTGTTGGTGGAAAACCCCATGGCTTTGTCCCAATTGGTAAAACTATGCGCCGTAAGTCCATGGATCAATAAGCAGTTAACACAGCAACCTATTCTGTTGGATGAGCTGCTGGATCCGCGAACCCTGTATCGTCCTCCAAACCGACATCAGTTACGCCAGGATCTGGATCAGCGCATGCAAGGTATAGATCGGGATGATCTGGAACGGCAAATGGATGGGTTGCGCCATTTTAAACAAGCAAATGTGTTGCGGGTTGCGGCGGCGGATATATCCGGCGCGGTCCCTTTAATGATTGTAAGTGATCATTTGACCGATATTGCCGAATTGGTTTTAGCCAGGGCTTTGGATCTGGCTTGGAACTATATGTTGCAGCGTCATGGCAAGCCGGAGAACACGGGCGCGAATGCGCCGGATTGCGGTTTTGCAGTGGTAGCCTATGGCAAATTAGGCGGTATCGAGTTGGGCTATGGTTCGGATCTGGATCTGGTTTTTTTATATCAGGGTAGTCAGAACGGTGAAACGGATGGCGCCAAGCCCTTGGCCAATGCGGTGTTCTATTCCCGCTTGGGGCAACGTATGATCCATTTGCTTACTTCCATGACGTCCGCCGGCATACTGTATGATGTGGATATGCGTCTGCGTCCCAGTGGAGCCTCTGGTTTGTTGGTTACCCATGTGGACAGTTTTAAAGACTATCAGCTCAATAAAGCGTGGACTTGGGAGCATCAGGCCTTAGTCCGTGCCCGGACAGTGGCAGGCGATGCACAGGTGGTGCAGCAGTTTGAGGAGTCTCGGCGTCAGGTCTTGGGTAAAATCCGTAATGACGACCAGGTTAAAGCCGAAGTACGAGATATGCGTGAGCGCATGCGCAAAGAGCTGGATGTATCCAAGAATGGGGAATTTGATCTGAAACAGGGTTTAGGTGGTATCGCCGACATTGAATTTATGGTCCAATACGCAGTTTTAGCTCATGCGAGCGAGCATCCCGATTTGATGCGTTTTTCAGACAATATCCGTGTGTTATTGGCCATGGAACGCGCAGGGATTATAAATGAGGAAACCGGCCGATTATTGGCTGAAACCTATAAATTATTTCGGTCCAATATACACCGCTGTACCCTGAGGGAGGTGCCGGTGCTATCCTCAGACCCGGAAATACTGGCCGCAGGGCAAAAAATTCATGAGATCTGGCGCACCGTTATGGGGGCGCAGTAAACAACATAGATTGTTGGAGGAGAGAGTAGTATGTCGATGGATGACCGTGATGGCGTCATCTGGTTTGATGGTGAGTTGGTCCCCTGGCGGGAGGCAAAAGTCCATGTGTTAACACACACCCTGCATTACGGAATGGGCGTGTTTGAAGGCGTACGGGCATATCATGCGGAAAAAGGCACCGCAATTTTTCGCTTACAGGAGCACACCAATCGCCTGCTGCGTTCAGCGCACATTATGAATATGCAAGCGCCTTTTGATGCGCAGACCTTAAATGAAGCCCATAGAACTGTTGTACGAGAGAATAATTTGGATAGTGCCTACATTCGGCCAATGTTTTTTTACGGTTCGGAAGGTATGGGATTACGCGCCGACAATTTAAAGGTTCACGCTATCATTGCGGCGTGGTCCTGGGGTACCTATTTGGGTGCAGACGCTGTGGAGAAGGGCATTCGTATTCGTACTTCCTCATTCACGCGGCATCACGTGAACATCAGTATGTGTAAGGCCAAAGCCAACGGCCACTATATCAACTCCATGCTGGCTTTACAGGAAGCCTTAAGTTGCGGTTACGACGAAGCCTTGCTGTTGGATGTGGATGGCTATGTGGCAGAGGGTAGCGGCGAAAACATTTTTATTGTCCGCGACGGCGTGATCTATACACCGGAATTAACTTCTGCGCTGGAAGGTATCACTCGCGATACTATTTTGAAATTGGCGAATGAGTTGGGTTATGAGGTTCGGGAAAAGCGCATTACCCGAGATGAGGTCTATGTAGCTGATGAAGCCTTTTTTACCGGTACAGCCGCAGAAGTGACTCCTATACGTGAACTGGATAATCGTGCCATCGGCACCGGTGGGCGCGGGCCGGTAACGGAAAAACTGCAAACCCGATATTTTGACCTGGTTCACGGGCGTAACTTAAAGCCGCAAGACGAAGCCTGGTTAACGTACGTACGTGACTAAAAAGAATACTTGGAAAACTTTGCTAAATTGCCAACGGTGACGAATATGGATAAAAACAGCAATACCATCGAAGCAAACGCCGAAAATCGCTATGAAGTAACCCGGGCGGATCTGCCTCTGCATTGCCCTATGGATGGCATGAGCTTATGGAATTCGCATCCACGCGTGTATTTGCCGGTGGAGGATACCGGTAAGGCCAAGTGCCCTTATTGTGGCGCAGACTATGTGTTGAAGTGATGCAGCTGGAATCGGCGTTTCCCAAGGAGAATTAAGGCTGGTGTTAACAGAAACAGCTGCCCCGGAATGGTTGCGCCGAACAGTCCTATTGCTGGTTTTTTTGTTTCCGCTGCTTGCCGTCAGTGTTAAAAACGGCGGCAGTGTTGTTTATGCGCTGTTATTTATTCTAAGCCTGGGATCGCTCAGTAATACTCGCCAAATTTGGGCGCAATTGGACCCATGGGAACAACGCTTTTTGCTGGGTTTGGTTTTATTTTTTATCTGGTTGCTGATTACCCTGATCAATACGGACGATTTTTCCAGTGCCGGACGCAAACTGGAACGGTTTGTCCGGCTGTTGATGCTGATTCCTATCTATGTGATGTTGCGCCGTTTCGGTCTGAATCTGGTCAACACCTTTATACTGGGTGCCGTGGCCGGTTGTTTCCTGTTGTTGGGACAATCCTTGGTTTTTCATTTGGTGATGGGACATCCGGTGGTAAACGGCGTGTACCACAAAATAGTGTTGGGTGATACAGCCGTACTGTTGGCGGCACTGGTCACCGCCGCATTGTTGCTCCAGCCCCATGAAAAATGGCAGTACTTGCTGGGGGTATTGGCGGCAGTTGCCGGTTTATATGTGTCGGTGCTGTCCCAAACTCGAGGTGCGTGGTTGCTGCTTCCGGTACTGATAGTGTTGTGGATCTGGTTGTATCGTTCCAAGATCACGGCCAAAACTCTGGTTACCGTGTTGGGCCTGGTTCTGGTCGCTGTTACGGCATTGGCGATTTGGACGCAGGCATCGGTTTCGCGAGGAATAGAGGCAGGAATTAACGATTTGAAGGTGTATCAAAAAGATCCGTCGGTAGAGACCTCACTAGGCGCACGTCTGAATATGTGGCGGGATAGCCTGACTTTATTTAAACAGAATCCCATCCTGGGGGCGGGGCTCGGCGATTTTAAGCGGGATCGTTTGGAGTTGATGGATCAGGGTAAAGCCATTCCAGCTTACGGTTATGGGCATGCCCACAGTATTTATTTCCATGCCCTGGCAACATCGGGATTGATCGGTTTATTGATTCTCTTGCTCAGCATCATCGGGTTGCCATTTTGGGTGTTTTATCGCGGTTGGCGTCAAGCTCAGGATGGAGATGCCCGGCTGGCAGCCTTTGGTGGCCTCACGGTGGTGGTCGCTTTTGCCGTGTTTGGTTTGAGTGAAGGCTGGCTGGCTCGCAACCCGTTTATGAATATCTATGCAGTGACCTTATTAGTGTTTATGAGCAGCTTGTATGCGGGTGAGAATTGCTCTGAAGATGGCAGGGGCGAAGCGGCCCAATCCTAGCTTAGGATTCCTGTGTTATGATTACCCGGATTTGATTAGTCAAAAAGGTTTAACCCCATGAAACCTAACATTCCTGAATTTACCACTGCCAAGGTGTTGGTGGTGGGCGACTTAATGTTGGATCGCTATTGGCACGGTAACACCTCACGCATCTCGCCTGAAGCGCCGGTGCCTGTCGTGCATGTGGGCGAAATCGAAGAGCGTCCCGGTGGTGCCGGTAACGTGGCTTTGAATATTTGCCGCCTGGGGGCGCAAGCGAGTGTGATCGGCCTAACCGGTGATGATGATGCGGCTACGTCCCTGCAAACCAAGTTGACCGCGTCCGGTGTCCATTGTGAGTTGGAACGTTTGGCAGGTTATGCCACGGTGACTAAATTACGCATCGTTTCACGTCACCAACAATTAATTCGGCTGGATTTTGAAGACGGTTTTTGCGGCTTTGATTCGCAGGTTTTGTTGCAGCGGTTTCGTGCCATGTTGCCCCAATTCAAGGTGGTGGTATTGTCCGATTACGGCAAGGGCAGCTTGGTGGGCGTGCAAGAACTAATAAAAGAAGCTCGCGCTGCAGGTAAAACTGTAATCATTGACCCCAAAGGCAAAGACTTCAGCAAGTATCGAGGGGCCTCCGTGTTAACCCCAAATTTGTCGGAATTTGAAACCATAGTCGGCGTGTGTGCCAATGATGTGGAATTGGAACAAAAAGGTCAGGCTCTATTGCACCAGTTGGATCTGGAAGCCTTGCTGGTGACCCGCAGTGAAAAAGGAATGAGTCTGATTCGCCGAGATCAGCCCGCTGTGCATATTCCCACCCAAGCACGGGAAGTGTTTGATGTTACCGGTGCGGGGGATACCGTCATTTCGGTATTGGCGGCCTCGTTAGCCGCTGAGCGTGAAATGGAAGAAGCTATGGCACTGGCCAATCTGGCAGCGGGTGTCGTTGTGGGTAAATTGGGAACGGCAACAGTCAGTGTGCCGGAGTTACGTCATGCGTTGCGTGAGCAGGATGAAATCCAAAGAGGTGTTGTCACCGAAGAACTGCTGGTGGAGTTGGTGGAAGAAGCACGAGCTCACGGTGAAACCATTGTCATGACCAATGGTTGTTTCGATATTCTCCATGCCGGTCATGTGACGTATCTGGAGCAGGCGCGGCAGTTGGGTGATCGGTTGATTGTGGCGGTGAATGACGATGCGTCGGTGAAACGATTAAAAGGTGAAGAACGTCCGGTTAATACCATGGAGCGCCGCATGCGTTTGTTGGGTGCTCTGCAATGCGTGGACTGGGTAGTGCCCTTTTATGAGGATACCCCTACTCGTGTTATTTGTCGTGTGCTTCCCGATCTGCTGGTGAAGGGTGGAGATAACGACCCGAATAATATTCCGGGGGGTGATTGTGTCCGCCGGGCCGGGGGGCGAGTAGAAGTAATGACGTATGTGGACAAAGTATCCACCACCGGCTTGATCAGCGAAATCCGACGTTCCGATTCTGCGGCCAAAACTTCAAACAAATCCGGTGCTGCAAACAAAAATAAGCCCGACGAAAACTGAAACCATGAATACAGGTAAGCCGGAAACAAGTGTAAAAGTCGATCTGGCAATCTTTGGTGGAGGTATTGCCGGGTTGTGGTTGCTGGCTTTGGCGCGAAAAGCAGGATTCAATGCCATATTACTGGAAAGTGAACAACTTGGAGCAGGGCAAACCCGCTGCGCTCAAGGTATTATTCACGGCGGTACCAAATACGCCTTAACCGGTAAGTTGAGTTCAGCCGCCGATAAAGTCAGCCGCATGCCCAAATTGTGGTTGGATTGTATATCCGGCAAAGGCGAGCTGGATCTTAGCAAAGTCAAAATTCTTTCATCACATCAATACATGTGGTCCACCAGCGGTATTGGGTCCCGCTTAAGCGGTTTTTTTGCCAGTCGTGCCATGCACAGCCGTACGCAAGAAGTTAAACACGAGCAACGTCCACCGGTGTTTCAGGCTGCCGCTTTCAAAGGCCAGGTGTATCAGTTGAACGAACCCGTATTGGATGCCATGTCTATTGTACAAACTCTGGCTGAACCGCATACTCAGTCTATAGCCAAACTGGAAGGGGTGCCAACGTTTGATACAGCTGTCGCCGGGAATTTTTGCTTCAGCAATGGCGGGCAGCAATTCTGCATATCCGCGAACCAAGTTATTTTAGCCGCCGGCAAGGGTAATGCCGCATTGTTGCAGGCATTAGGTCGTCAATCACCACGGATGCAATTACGGCCTTTGAAAATGGTGATGTTGCGCGGCGATCTTCCAGTGCTTTACGCTCATTGCCTGGGGGCCAGCGTTAATCCTCGTATCACCATTACCTCCCATTTCGATGTTCACGGTAATACCGTCTGGTATGTGGGGGGGCAGTTGGCGGAGAACGGCCCCGCAATGAGTGATGAACAATTAATCGCTGACGCTAAGAAAGAATTACAGCAAGTGTTTTCCTGGTTGGATTTTTCTTCAGTGCAATGGGCGTGTTTGAGCATAGATCGCGCGGAACCTGAAACCAGTGATGGAAAAAGACCGGATACGGTTTTCGCGCAACAAGAGAACACCGTCATTACCGCCTGGCCCACTAAGCTGGCTTTGGCTCCGGTGCTGGCTGCTGAGGTGATGGAATTATTACGCCAATTAAATATAAGGCCATCGGGTCTGGTGCCATTACCGCAATGGCAGCATCCGCAAATGGCAAAATTGCCCTGGCAGGAATCGAACCGTTGGGATTGATGTGCGGATACAAGAGGAAGTCCGATGCAAAAAAGACAATTGGGTAGCGCCGGTTTTGCAGTGAGCGTGCTGGGTTTGGGCACAGTAAAGCTGGGTCGGGATCAACAGGTGAAATATCCTCATGGATTTACCATTCCGGATGACGCGGCCGTAACTGCTTTATTGGAACAGGCGAAAGAGCTGGGCATAAATCTCATCGATACCGCGCCTGCTTATGGCAACAGTGAAGAGCGTTTAGGACAGTTGCTGCCCAATCGCAATGACTGGGTTATTGTGACAAAGGTGGGTGAAGCCTTTGAGAACGGCCAGTCGTTATTTGACTTTTCAAGCAAAACAACCCGTGACAGTGTGCATCGCAGTCTGAAACGATTACGACGAGATTTTGTGGACGTGGTTTTGGTGCACTCCGACGGTAACGATATGGATATTATTCACAATGCCGGTGCCTTGGAAGCCTTGAACAAACTCAAGGATCAGGGGCACGTCCGTGCATTCGGTATGTCCACCAAAACTCTTGAGGGCGGTTTGTGGGTGGTACAGCACTGTGATGTGGTGATGGCTACCTGCAATTTAAGCGAACATCAGGATCTGCCCGTATTGGAAGAAGCGCAGCGCCTGAATAAAGGAGTGGTGGTTAAGAAAGGTTTGCAAAGCGGCCATGCCGACGCATCCGTGGGCGGTGCCGGCGTGGAAGAATCTTTTGAGTTTGTGCTGAACCAGGCGGGGGTGAACAGCATGATTGTCGGTACCATCAATCCGGATCATTTGCGCCACAATGTGGAAATATGTAATCAGGTAGCTCCGGCCTGATTCGCAGTCGTTAATAGAAGTCAGCAAGGCAGATGAGCACAAACCCTGTTGTAAAAATACTGGTGGTCGGGCCCGCTTGGATCGGGGATATGGTCATGGCCCAAAGCCTGTTTAAACGCCTGCGTCAGCGTTATCCCTCAGCCTTAATCGATGTGCTGGCACCGGCCTGGTCTGCTCCTATCTTGCAGCGCATGCCCGAGGTACACCAATGCGTCGAACAGCCCTTGGGGCATGGCCGTTTGGCCATA
Source organism: Gammaproteobacteria bacterium (assembly GCA_029882975.1). Taxonomy (NCBI): domain Bacteria; kingdom Pseudomonadati; phylum Pseudomonadota; class Gammaproteobacteria; species Gammaproteobacteria bacterium. The sequence continues at coordinate 277,762 of JAOUJW010000001.1, read as the reverse complement.
GGGCGACGCTACCAATTGGGTAAATCCTTGCGCAGTGTCAACTACGACTTGGCCGTGGTTTTGCCTCGTTCTTATAAGGCGGCTTTGGTGCCTTTTTTCGCGAAAATAAAACACCGAGTGGGGTATCGTGGTGAGCTGCGCTATGGAGTGATCAACGATATTCGTCCTTTGGATAAATCTGTTTTGACCCAAACTGTACAACGTTTTACCGCTTTAGGCGAAGCGCCGGATGCACCATTGCCGCCATCCATACTGCCACCGACTTTGAACATTGATCGAAATAATGCAGAGCGTTTGCTGCGCGAACTGGATTTGCAAACCGACAAGCCCGTGGTGGGTTTAATGCCGGGTGCCGAATACGGCCCGGCCAAGTGTTGGCCGTATTATGCTCAACTGGCCCGACAGTTGACCCAAAAAGATTGCTATGTGTGGATATTCGGGTCGGAAAAGGATAGGTCCGGTGGCGATGATATTGCCCAGGGCAATTCACAGGTGCGCAATTTGTGTGGCAGCACCCAATTGGCCGATGCAGTGGATTTGTTGTCCTTACCGCAGGCCGTTGTCTGCAACGATTCGGGTTTGATGCACATTGCCGCTGCCGTGGGCCAACATGTGATCGCGATATACGGTTCCTCTACACCGGACTATACGCCACCCTTAAGCGACAAAGCGACGGTTTTGTATGAGGGACTGGAGTGCAGTCCCTGTTTTAAACGCCGCTGTCCTTTGGGGCACACTAACTGTTTGAATAACATTAGCGTCGAACGAGTACTGTCCGCGCTTGACCGTATTGACCGCTAAAGATGTCAGAGATCGAGGAATGGCAATGAACAAAATCAGTGCTTGTATTATCTCCTACAATGAAGAACATCGAATTGAGGATTGTCTAAAAAGCCTGCAAGGCTTAGTGGACGAAATTATCGTGGTGGATTCCTTAAGTACAGATCGCACGCGTGAAATTGCCGCTCAATATACGGATAAAATTTACGAGCAAAAATTTCTCGGACATATTGAGCAAAAAAATCTGGCGGTGAGCAAAGCCGGTAACGATTGGATTCTTAGTTTGGACTGTGACGAGAGGCTTTCCGAAGAGCTGCGTCAATCCATTGAAGCCATTAAGGACTCTTTGGAGCAGCACGATGCTTATCGCATGGCCCGTAAGACATTTTATGTCTATCGCTGGATGAATCATTGCTGGTATCCCGATCGCAAAATCCGTTTGTTCAATCGCAACACGGCTCGTTGGGGCGGAGTGAATCCTCACGACAAAGTATTGGTCGACGGGGCAGATATCCATCAACTCAAAGGCGATATTCTGCACTATTCCTTTGACAGTATTTCCGGCCATATCCAGACACTGGATAAATTCACGGAAATCGGTGCGCAGGAAATTATCAAAAAAGGCAAGCGCGTCTCCATTTTCTCGCCTTTATTGCATGCCAAATGGACTTTCATTCGCATGTATATATTGCGCGGAGGTTTCCTGGACGGCTTCGCCGGGTTTGTGGCGTCCGTGTTGTCGTTTATGCATGTTTTTGTGAAATACAGTAAGGTGCTCATGCAGCAAAGGCGTGGTAAATTTTGAATCTGAAAACGTTGTAGCGTTAGGGGATTCCCGGTTCAGTGTTCGACATGCAGGTCGCACTCGAAGGACTGTGAGTAATTTGAATGGAGTATTCGTTAACGGGTGTGTTGTAGATAGAAGCAGGCCTGGTCGCCCTGAGCTTGTAGGTTTAGATCTTCTGCCTGTTTAGAAAATTGCGATAATTGTTTTCTGGTGAAAATATCTTTCTCCTTTTTGGGGGCATTGAGCGCAATCCCTTTTAGATACAGTTCGCTTCCGGTAAATTGAAATTTAGATGAATCGTATTCAATTTTTTGAATGGTAAAACCGGCAGTGTCGGCCAATATTTCCATGCTTTTTTTAGTATTTAAATAAAGATGTCTGGGGGCATCCAATTGGACCCAGTTTTCTTTGTAATGTTCCCAGGCGTAGGAGTCGCATAGCGGAACGCGAATTAGAAGGTGGCCGGTGTTTTTTAATATGGTCTTGGCGGCCTTCAGTGGAGCTAACTGGTCTGGCATATGCTCTAACGAGTGGTGCATCATTATCAGGTCAAATTTGTCTTTACTGGAATCGGCGAAGTTCTCTATGGTCTCTTTGGCTATCCTGACCCCGTTACTGTACTGGATATTTTTCTCCACGAATGGGTCCAACCCAACCACGTGATAGTAGCCGCCCATATGCATTCGCATGATGAGTCGTCCCGTGCCGCAACCAATATCCAATATTTTGGCCTCTCTAGATAGCTCTGTTGCGACTATATAGTCTTTATAATCTAAGGGCTTTGATAAGGCATTGAAAAATTTTCCCAGCAGGGACGCGTTTTGGGTGATATCCAAGACTCTTTTATGATCCCCCCACCGTCTTAGCGCTCTTCCGGCTAACTTTTCCTGATCGTTGTAGGAATAGTATTGTTTGGGATAGTAATCTGCCAGGTTCGCTGGAATAATTTCGATTTGAAGGCAGCCGCATTGGGAGCACTGAAAATAATTAAAGTGATCGTGCGTACCTAGCATCATCTCACGGGTTTGATAAGAGATGTTGTGGTGGTGGTTGTGGCAGATTCTACATTGGTGGTTCATGCGCTTATCTTTCGTTGTAGTGCCATTATCAATGAAGTATAGAATTTCCAGTCCAGTATTAGCCATCTGAAGGCAACAAACATCGTAACAACGAGGATGTGTTGGCACCAGCGTTTGTGTCCTTGCAAGTGTTTCCATGTAAATAAAAACTTGTTTCGTCGAGAAATCAGTTGACGCTTGCGATCGCTGGCGTGGCTGGCGATTGTGGAGCTGATTTTATGATAAACAATACATTCGGAAGCGTATATCACTTCATATCCCAAGGCTATGGCCCGCAACGGTAAGTCCGAATCTTCCCAGTAGTACGGACTGAAAATTTCATCGTATCCTTTGAGTTGTTTGAGGATATCCGTGCGGCAAATAAAGCAGCAGCCCAACAAGGAAAATTGAATATCAAAATCGGTTTTATCCCGTTGTTTGTTTCGGTCTAATCTTAAAAACCCTCGCTTATAAAAGAGGCGTGCGTTATTCTCTATGTTAAGAACCTGGTCTTTGCTGCCTTTGTAGTTAATGATGCTGCCCTTGACTGCGAATACCTGATTGTTTTGGAAATAGGGTAGAGCCTTTTGGAAATACGTTGTTTCGAAAGTGACGTCCGTATTCACAATACAGCTAAAGTCAAATTTGGCGGCTTGTATGCCGGTGTTACAGGTATGAGAGAATCCGGAGTTTTGTTGGCTGCGAATCACTTGTATGGTTGGGTAATCTTGTTCCAAAAACACAACACTGTCGTCTTGGGAGCAGTCATCAACGACGATGACCTCATAGGCTGCGTCGGACAACTCAAGGGCTTTAAACAATGAGGGAAGGTTTTCTTGTAGTAAGGGTTTACCGTTATAGTTGGGCAGTATGACACTAATACCGGTATATGCATTGGTGTTCATAGAAAACGCGCCTGGATTGCTGCACAGGCCGTCGGTATGTCAACCCGGCTCATATCCATTTCTTCCGCATCATCGGCCGGGGTGAAGGCCAGCCGACGTTCAGTCTGGTTACAGGTTTGCCAGCGCAAGGGGGTGGCCGAGCGCCGGCGGGTGTAAAAGGCGGCGGTGGGACGGTTTAAGGCACCGGCGATGTGTAAGGGGCCGGTGGAGCCGCTGATGAATAAGTCGGCGAACTGCAAATGTTGCGCAAAAGGGATCAGCCCCTGACTGGATTGATAAATCGTACTGGTGATGGGGGCAATGGTCTGTTGTAGCTGCTGAGCCATTTCCAGTTCGCCGGGACCGGCGCTGAGGACAAAGTGAATATCGTCACTTGCCAGGCCGGTTATTAGTTTGGCGTATTGCTGTGGAGACAAATTGTTGGCCGAACCGCCACTGCCGCAATGGACGAACAGCAAGCGGCTATGGGCGGGGATGTTATTTTGACGGAGAAAGTCCTGTTTCAGCTGGTTCACCAATTCGGGTTCAAACTGCAAAAACGGCGCTTGCGGCTCGGCTGGGATTTTAATGTGATGGTCCCGCAGAAATTGTCGAATCAGGTCTAGATTATATTCATATTCCGGTTTTTCCGAGCGTGAGCGTCGTTGCAGCAGACGGTGGTTGTAAAAGATCTGCGCAATTTTAGTGGCCGGTGCCAAACGGTAAGGAATGCGAGCCCGAAACGTGGCCCAAGCCACTCGAGTGGTAGAGAAGAGTGTAATGACGGCATCAAAGTTTTCCGCCCGCAGTAATTGGCATAATTGCGATGCAGATCCGTTTTTTGGGTCCGGATCTATGAGAACCTGATCAATGCTGGGGCAGGTTGCAGCCATATCGCGGGTGTATTGCGGTACCAATGCATGGATCTGGGCCTGCGGCAGGGCCTGTTTGAGCAGCGCAAAAGCGGGGTAGCACAACATGAAATCACCCAGTTTATCATTGCGAACGACAAGAATTTTTGTGGGAGGGTTTTGTGTCATAGGCTATTATTTACTGTGTCTTGCGGCCTGCTAAATAACTCGCTGCTGTGCAGGTTACCTGTTGAACAAAAGCGAGTATAATCCGGGAATTTATTGTATCACACAGTCTGGTGACGACCTCATGCTGGAACAGATCAAATCTCAACTTAAGGATTCCATCCAAACCAAACAGCAATTGCTGAACGATACGCAAATGCTGGAAACCATACAGAAAGTGGCTCAGGTTTGTATTGAAGCCTATCGATCCGGGCACAAGCTGATGCTGGCAGGCAACGGTGGCAGCGCGGCGGATGCGCAACATATTGCAGCCGAACTGGTGGGGCGGTTTGAAAAAGACCGCGCAGGCATTGCTGCTATGGCTTTGACCACCAATTCCTCCACCATGACAGCGGTCGCCAATGACTATGGCTACAATGCGGTTTTTCATCGTCAAATTGAGGCATTCGGACAAAAAGGCGATGTGTTTATTGGTTATTCCACCTCCGGTGGTTCGGCCAACGTGGTGGCGGCGATTCAGGCCTGTAAACAAGCGGGAATCATAACCGTGGGCATGACCGGTGCAAGCGGCGGTGATATGCTGGAACTGTGTGATTATTGTGTTCGTGTTCCTTCCACCAATACAGCCCGGATTCAGGAGTCGCATATAGCGATTGGTCACGTGATTTGTTCTTTGATCGAAGAGGCGCTGTTTTAGCCTGCTTTAGGGTTTAGCTTGCCGAACCCAAAATACTGTCCAATTTTTGTTTCACATCCTCGATGCTGATCAAATCCATGGTACCCGGGTCTTTTACTCGCGTTCCCCAGGGAATTTGATCCACCGCCACGCCAAATTTTTTTTCTATCGCTTCCGCATAACGATTAACCGTGGTGTCCTCGCTTAAATAGGGGCGGGCGCGGTCCGGATTGGTGCAGGCATACAGGCCCACCACGGGAGTATTCACGGCCGTGGCCATATGGGCCGGGCCTGAGTCCGGTGATAGCAGAGCGGTGGCTCGTTGCAGCAGTGCCAGCATTTGTTTCAAATTGGTTTTGCCGATGAGGTTTAAGGGCTTGTGCTTGGCTTGGGCTTCAATGTCTGCTCCCAACTGTTGTTCCAATGGCGATGGGCCACCACTCAGCACCACATAGGCGCCGTAACGCTGGGCGGCGTAATCGCAAATCGCAGCGTAACCCGCCACATGCCAGTTGCGGTAGGGCATGGACGAACTGGGGCTGATGAGCAGCAGGGGTTGGTCGGGGCGGGCAGCGCTCAGCAGTTGGGCCACATGATCCTGCTCGGGTTTAGCAATAGGGATGTCCCAATGCAGGTAGGGCTCCTTGATACCCAAGGCCTGGGCAAAGCCAAACAGGCTGTCCATCACGTGTTGCTTATTGGCCGCCGCAATCTGGTGATTGTTAAACAACCATTGTAAGTCTTTGGCCTGCTGCCGATGAAAGCCCAGGCGTATGGGGCTGTGTACAAAACGATTAATAAGGCTGGAACGTATGGACATTTGCATGTGCAACAGGGCGTCAAAATGGCGTCTGCGTAGCTGCCGATACAGGGACCTATAGGACTGCCAGGGGCGGCTTTTGTCGAACACCAGAAATTCGATGTTTTCAATATCGCCGATGAGTTGATGTTCGGTTTTACCGATAATCCAGGTCAATTGGGTCTGAGGCCAAGCCCGTTGCAGCGTGCGTACAACGGGCAGGGTATGACAAATGTCACCGATGGCCGACAGCCTCAGAATGCACAGGCTTTGCGGTGCACTCGACAATGGCAGTTGGGGCATGGCTTACTTTTTCAAGAGCTCGTCAAAATAGGCAATGGTTTTGCTTAAACCTTCTTTTAAAGCCACCTTGGGTTGCCAGTCCAGTTCTTGTTTGGCCAGACTAATATCCGGTTGACGTTGTCGTGGGTCGTCCGAAGGTAAGGGTTTGTACACCAGCTTGGATTTTGAACCCACTTGCTCCAGTACTTGTTCTGCCAGTTCTTTAATAGTGAATTCGTTGGGATTGCCCAGATTCACCGGGCCGGCGAAATCGTCACGGGAATTCATCAGGCGGATAAAGGCGTCCACCAAGTCGTCCACATAACAAAAAGAGCGGGACTGGGAGCCGTCACCGTAGATGGTGATGTCCTCACCCCTGAGTGCTTGCACAATGAAATTGGAGACCACACGACCGTCATTGGGGTGCATGCGAGGTCCATAGGTATTAAAAATGCGTGCGACTTTGATAATCAAATTATGCTGGCGCCGGTAGTCAAAAAACAGCGTCTCGGCACAACGTTTTCCTTCGTCATAACAGGAACGGAAACCGATGGGATTTACGTGGCCCCAATAGTCCTCGGTTTGGGGATGAACTTGCGGGTCACCGTAGACTTCGCTGGTGGAAGCTTGAAAGATTTTGGCTCGTGTACGTTTGGCGAGGCCCAGCATATTGATGGCGCCGTGGACGCTGGTTTTGGTGGTTTGAACCGGGTCGTGTTGGTAGTGAATGGGGGAGGCGGGACAGGCCAGGTTGTAAATCTCATCCACTTCCACGTACAAGGGAAAGGTAACATCGTGGCGCAACAGTTCAAAATTAGGGTTGTCGAGTAAGTGGGCCACATTGTCCTTGGTGCCGGTGAAATAATTATCCAGGCAGATTACATCGTAGCCTTGAGCCAATAGGGCTTCACTCAAATGGGAGCCAATGAAACCGGCGCCGCCGGTAATCAGAATACGTTTTCGAATGTGCATTTACATTAACCTTATGTTGTTTCAACTCACACTTAGCCCTGTACTGCAAAACCGTGGATGGTTGGACCTTTTTGCGCCATAATACGCCACGGCAGAGGGCGTTGACAGAGCGCATCCTACCACATTTGCTCCGGTTTTGGCGCGGTGGAGTGCGTGGGATTGGGGGGACAGCAAAGTTTTTGTACCACCCCGATGGACATTCATGGGGATTGACGTCAGATAAGGTCAAGTAAATTAAGTAAGTTTTATGCGCCCGGAACAACATACCCATAGCAATCAATGTTTTTTGTTCGACGCAGATGTACTTGTGGCGGACCAGGTTCGCCCCGAGTTGTTCTCTGTGGAAGAACACGAAAACCAGCAGACCTTGTTGGGTCAGGGGATGGGGCGGGCTGCGGTGCAATTTGTGGCGATCGCGGGCCGTGAGTGCGCTCTGCGGCACTTTCGTCGCGGTGGCCTGATGCGTCATGTGGTGCAGGATCGGTATTGGTGGTTGGGTTTAAATCGGACCCGGGCCTGGCAGGAGTGGCATTTATTGCGGCAACTGCGGCAACAGCAATTACCCGTTCCCGCACCGGTTGCCGCTCGGGTGGTTCGCCACGGGCTTTGGTATTCCGCCGATCTGTTGACCGAGAAAATCCCCGGCAGCCGTCCGTTGAGCCTGGTCTTGGCGGATAATGAGACCCTGGATCCGGCGTTCTTGGCGAATCCATCTGAGGCGAAAACGCTATGGCGCCGTGTGGGACACGTCGTGGCGCAATTTCACCGCGCCGGGGTCTATCACGCCGATCTCAATGCTCATAATATTTTGCTGGACCCAAGTGGCCAAGTTTACCTCATTGATTTTGACAAAGGTCGCTTCCGTTCGGGGGCATCAGGCTGGCAACAGGAAAATCTGCAGCGCTTGTTACGTTCTTTGCGTAAATTGAAAAATCAGCATGCACAGTTTGGTTTTTCTGACGCAGATTGGGAGCAGTTGCTGCAGGGGTATCAATCCTGTCTGGGAATGCAGTAAGGTCGAATCTGTTCCATATAGCGTTGCAGTACCTGTTGTTGCTGCCGCACCAGAATTTGAGCTCTTTCCCCCAAGGTTTGACACTTAGGTTCTGAACGAAGTAAGACCTCCAACTGTTGCAGCAATTCCTCTGCATCTTCTACCTGCACAGCGGCGAGCTGTTCTAACAGCAAGGTGCTTTCCTCGTCAAAATTATGCATATAAGGTCCAAAGAGTATGGCTTTGGCCAATTGTGCCGGTTCCAAGATATTGTGACCGCCTACCGGCACCAGGGAGCCACCCATAAACACCACTTGGGCAAAAGCCATAAAAGACTGGAGTTCTCCCAGGGTGTCTGCCAAATAGATTCGGGTGTCGTTCTTAATGGTGTCGCCGCGGCTACGTACGGCGATATGGGATGTCAGGACCGATAACTGTTTGAGTATGCTGTCGCGGCGATGTGGGTGTCTTGGCGCTATAACCAGTATCTGGGGTAGATTACGCTTTAACCAGGCCTTGGCAATGAGTTCCTCTTCGTTAGCATGAGTGGAAGCGGCTAAGACATAAGGAACCTGCAACAAAGGCTGCGCATCTTGGGTTTGTGGTACGGCGGCGAATTTTATATTGCCTATGACTTGGATGACGGCGGGATCGGCGCCCAGTTGCAAAAAATTCTCTGCATCTTGCTGGGATTTAGCCAGAATGGCGCTGACGTTGCGAACCGTATATGCGTAGAGTTTGCGCACCCAGGCCTTGGTGTTCATGGTGCGATCGGACAGACGCGCATTAATGCACAGTAGCGGAACTTGCTGTTGGCGACATTGGCTATACAACTGGGGCCACAGTTCGGTTTCCATAATCAGGGCGCATAAGGGGCGGATGCGCTGTAGAAAAGTACAAACATTGCCACGGGTATCCAAGGGTAGATACACATGTTGTACGCCGCTTAAACGGTGTTGAACAATGTTGGCGCCAGTGGGCGTTATGGTCGTAACTACAATGGGTATCTGTGGTGATTCCTTTTGCAACTGTTGCACCAGAGGAATGGCAGCCATTACCTCTCCCACCGATGCGGCATGCACCCAGACGGGATGTACGCTTTGTTTAGGGATTTGTATGGCGAATCGTTGCAGCAGGAATCGCAGTTGTTTATGGCGCAGACTTTGCCATAAGGACAGCAATAGTACCGGTATCCAGGCAACACTCAGTATTAGCGCATATTGCCGGGGTGGGTGGGGGTTGGTGTTATTCATAGGTGCATTCCGTGCGACCCTTTGTGTCAGCGCTTGGCGTAAACATCCGCTTCACCGGGTGGACGGGTTTTAAAGCGTCGGTGAGTCCATAAATACTGTTCCGGGGTACGCGCAATTTGGTTTTCTATGAGCTGGTTAATGCGAGTGGCGTTTTCCACATCATCGTCACTGGGGAAGTTCTCCATTGCCGGCAGGATGTGGATGTCGTAACCCTCGCCGTTATCGCGACGACTGGGGAAGTAAGGAACTACCAATGCGTCTGCCATTTTGGCAAAGCGCCCGGGGGCTGTGATGGTAGCGGTGCTGACCCCCATAAACGGAGCAAAAACGCTGCGATCCAGTCCCAAATCCTGATCCGGGGCATACCAACAAACGGTTTTATTTTTCAAGGCGCGTAAGAAGCCGCGGATATCATCTTGCCGAATGGCTTTTTTACAATGTGCTTCTCGGCCCCGGCTCATTACCGACTCCAGTAACGGGTTGCGGTGCCTTTTGTACATGACAGCGAATTCCTGGTGCAATAACAATAAGCGGCAGCCAATCTCCAGGCAAGTAAAATGAGCGCTGAGTAGAATTACGCTGCGACCGCTCGCGATCGCAGATTTGAGGTGTTCCAGGCCGTGCAAATGGCACAAAGGACGGATTTTTTCATCCGTTGCCCACCAGGTTAACGCAGTTTCAAAGACGGTCATGGTGGTGGACTGAAAGTTTCGTTTGACTAAGTGATTGCGTTGCTGCGTGTTCAATCCGGGGAAACAGAGGCGGATATTGCATGCCGCGATGTGGCGTCGTCGTGGCATTAAATAGTACAGCAAAATCCCTATTTTTCGACTTAAATACAGTTGCCGGCGGTAAGGCAGCAAGCTGATACTGCGCAACAGTCCCAGCCCGGCCCGGATTGGCCAGTATTTTATTCCAGTAAAACCGGAAGTCATAAGAGCGCGAATGTTTTTACTGGTCCAGCCAACGATTCAGTTCGGCCAAGTCGGCTTCTCCCAAACTCCCCGCCGATTGCTTCAGCACCAACATGGATAGCACATAGTCATAACGAGCATTGGTATGTTCGTTTTTGGCGCTGAACAATTGCCGCCTGGACTGTAAAACGTCTACCGTGGTGCGGGTTCCAACCTCAAAGCCTGCTTCTGTGGCTTTTAAGGCGCTTTCGCTGGAAACGACAGCTTGATTTAAGGCCTGCACGCGACTGATGTTGGCAATGACATTGAGATAAGCATTGCGTACCGTGTTTTGCGTATTCCGGCGTGCAGCTTCCAGTCTTTCTTTGGCGGCTGTGAGATCCAATTGAGCTTTTTTGGTATTGGCAGAAGCATAACCGCCGTTGTAAATATTGTAATTCACGCTTAAGGAAATGACGGTGGAATCCGGTGTCGTACTTTCAACACCCTGGTTGTAATGGACATCGTCACTGACACTGTGACTCAGATTCAGGTCCAGAGTGGGGTAAAAATCCGCCCGTGCCAGGGCCAGGCTTTCCTTTTGTCGGTCTATATTGTACTGCGCCGCAATAATCTCCTGATTTTGTTTCATCGCCATAGAAGTCCAGGTGTCTATGTCATCCGGCGACGGATTGAGCAGTGGGGCCTGCCGGCTAAGCCGTGCCAACTGTTGGTTGTACTGGCCGGTGAGGGCTCGCAGGGACTCGCGGGCACTGGCGAGTCGGGTTTCTGCCATGATGCCCTGGGCAACGGATTGGTCGTACTGGGCCTGGGCTTCATGGACGTCGGTAATGGCCACCAAACCCACGTCAAAGCGTTGCTTGGTTTGTTCCAATTGTCTGGCTACCGCTTTTTTTTCCGCTTCGGAAAATGCCACATTGTCCATGGCGGACACGACATCAAAATAACGCTGTGCGACTTTGAGAATGAGTTTTTGCTTGGCTTCTGCGTATTGATTGTCTGCTTTGAGGGCGTCTATGTCGGCTTGGTCTTCAAGTACGGAGTTACGCCGGTTAAAAATGGACTGGCTTAGTGTGAGCGAATAACCGCTGCTGTCTGAGCTACGGGCGGGTTCCGGGCCGTTGCTGGTATCGTAGCTCCCCGTGTCCGTTTTGGAATTGCGGTATTGCAGGTTAACTCCAGGGTAGAAATTGGCTTTGCTGAGGTCTTTGCCGACATAGGCGGCATCCCGCGTAGCAGCAGCGGCACGATAGTCCGGGTCACTGTCCAAAGCCATACGAAAAACCTGAACCAGGTCTTCTGCCTGGGCCGGTACTGCCAGCAACATTCCGGTTATGCTGAGTATTCCGGTAACTTGCTTGAAAATCATAAAGTTAAACCTCTTATCAATCGCGCGAAGGAGTTTGTAACGCGAAGCATTGAATATTAGGAAATACTAATATATAACGGCTTAAAATACAAACTCCGGGGGTAATTGCACATTCTGCAGCGGTGTCAAGAGGGTCTCAAACAGGCATTCCTCACGCCATTGTTGTTCGGCAATCCGGGTTACTAGCATAAATTGCATAATGGGAGCGTTACCCACCACCACGCACAAGCGGCCGCCTATAGCGAGTTGGTTTTTGAGATTGGGATCTAAAACCGGCATAGAACCGGTGACGGCAATGGCGTCATAGGTGACAGTGCCTCCCACAGGCCAACCCTTGGCGGCATCGCCAGTTTCCAGGGTGATGTTCTCAATGCCTTTTTGCGTCAGGTTTTTCTGAGCGGCTGCGCTCAAGCTCGCATCAATTTCCACGCTGGTCACATGCTCCCCCAGGTGAGCCAGCAAAGCGGTTAAATAACCACAACCGGTGCCAATTTCCAAAATTTTATCCGTGGCTTGAATCCCCAGCGCTTGTAGCATTCGCGCTTCCTGAATGGGGGTCATGGTAACTTGCTCCGAACCGATGGGGATATGGGTATCGGAATATGCTAAACCTTTGTAATCAGAGGGAATAAAAGTTTCTCTAGGGATGCTGTCGATGGCATTGAGCACATTAGGGTCAAGCACTTCAGCCGGGCGGATTTGTTGTTCCACCATGTTAAAACGGGCTTGATCAAGGTTGTTTGTTTGGTTCATTGTTATTATTCCTTAAAGATTTGACCAGTCACTGACACTCTGCAGGCAAAGGGTACGAGGTTTGCCCTTGGCTGGCAAGGTTTAGAGAAGAAATTTGCCGCGCTTTACTGTAAAATATGCATAAATTCAAAGGCTCATGCTAAAATAGTCGGGTACCTGAATACCGGTTGTCTATTACAATATGGGGCGCCGGCTTGTATTTCAACCAAGTCGGACATACATCAGGGTTTAACTCACTGCTAGTACTATCGAGATCGTCGTTTCATGTCATTGGTCGGATTGCCCAAATTGTTGCGATGGCTTATGCCCATCGTGCTTATAAATGTTTTTATTTTTTCTCTGCTACGTTTGGTGTTCTGGTGGTATTTTACCGATCCACAGGATCCTCTGGGTGATGAAACGCTGAAACAAGCTTTTTTTGTGGGTTTCAAATTTGATCTGCGCTTGTCTTTGTTTGTGGTGGCGCCGGTGTTTCTCTTGGGCTGGGTTCGACGCTTCAGTCCGTTTCAGTCCTCTTGGGCTTTTTTTATCTGGGTCAGTTATCTCGGTTTGGCGATGCAGTTGATTCTGCTGTTCTATGTATTGAACTTCGGTCACTACGCCTACTTACAAGTCCCTTTAGATGCCACAGCACTGCGATTTTTGGATAATTTTCAAACTTCCGCGTTGATGGTTTGGCAAAGTTATCCGGTGGTGTGGATTGTGTTGGGTTTGTTTGTTGTAACCCTGTTGTACGCCATCAGTATTGCCGGGCTGGTGTATAACCTGCGTGACCAAGCAGCGCCGGCATTACGCCGATTTCATAAAACCATGATTGTTCTCGCCTCCTGCGCCATCGTTGTGTTTGGAATGTATGGCAAGTTGTCCTGGTATCCTTTGCGTTGGAGCGACGCTTTTAGTTTTACCCATCCGTTTGCCACAGCTGTGACGGTTAATCCGGTGCTGTACTCGTTAAGTACTTTGAAAAATCGTGATGTGGATATAGATATGGCCGCCGTTAAAGCGTCCTATGTTGATATGGTGGGATATCTGGGGGTGGTAGAGCCGGACCCGGAGAAGTTGAACTATGAACGGTTGCGTTCGGGGAAACCTGTGGGTGAAAATCCCAATGTGGTGATGGTTATCTTGGAATCCTTTGCCAACTATAAAAGCTCCATGAGTGGTAATCCCCTGGATCCTACGCCTCAGATCAAGCAATTGGCGGATGCCGGTTTGTACTTCGATCATTTTTTTACGCCGCACACCGGTACGGCTCGCTCCGTATTTACCGCCATGACAGGGCTGGCGGACGTGGAAAAAGTCAAAACCTCCACCCGTAATCCCTTGGTGGTGAATCAGCATATTTTGATCGATGACTTTAACGCCTATGAAAAATTCTACTTTCTGGGCGGCAGCGCCAGTTGGGGTAATATACGGGGTTTGTTGGCCAGTAATATTCGTGGATTGCATGTTTATGAAGAGGGTAGTTATAGCTCACCCCGCGTGGATGTTTGGGGTGTATCGGACTTGGATTTATTCAAGGAAGCCAATCAGGTCTTACGCAAAGTCAACGGTAAACCTTTTTTTGCAGTGATCCAAACTTCCGGCAATCATCGACCTTACACGATTCCGCAAGACCGGGGCAGTTTTGAATTGCTGCAGTTGCCGCAGGAGAAGGTCGTTCGGTTTGGGTTTCATTCCAACGAAGAGCTTAACTCATTCCGCTTTATGGATTACAGCGTGGGAAATTTCATGCGCCTGGCTCGGCAGGAATCCTATTTCGACAATACGATTTTTGTTTTCTTTGGCGATCACGGGATCAACTATAATCCCGGGGAGCATTCCATCAAAGCTGAAGGTCAACTATCGCTGGGCTCTCTGCGCGTTCCCTTGGTTATCTATGCACCCAAGCTCATCTCTGAGCCACGTAGGATTAGCAAGCCCGCCGGCGAAGTGGATGTGCTACCCACCTTGGCTGCTATGATTTTGCCAAGCTATCGTAACACTACTATGGGGCGGGATCTGTTGGCGCCGGAGTTTGATTCCCAACGCTATGCTTTTTTTTCCATGCCATCGCGCCAAATGTATATTGGCTTAATTGACAATGATTATCATTTTTCCATGATGGAAGACGGGACAGCCAAACGGTTGAGCCTCATCAACTCGGAGTCACCCAGAGAAAATCATTTGGCACAATTTCCGCAAACAGCGCAGCGGATGGAACGGATTACTCGGGGTGTCTATGAAACCACGCGTTACCTGCGGTATAACAACCCGCGTAACGTCAACCCGCGCAATGACAAGCAACGCATCGACGACCCTAACAACAGCCATTCTCCCAGTAAAAAGCCTCCAAACAAATGAATAGGGTGGTCCAATGGTTGTTGTCGGTGGGTATCGTTGTTGTGATACTTGCCGCAGTGATGTTACCCCTGCGCGTAGAAATTGTGGCGCCGCGCTTGGGAATACCGGTGATACGTCAGCCTTCGCAAAGTTTTGAAGTGGAACTGCAAAGTTCCATCCCTTTCTATTTGCCCTATTTGGCCTTATCTCTGGAGTCCGCAGCCGGGTCGGTGCCTTTGGAAATTAAAAGCATGTCCGTTGGGGTGTTGCGGCATCGTCTCCAGGTGAGTCTACCCCAAAACATACAAGCGGGAATGTATACATTGCAAGCACAGGGGAGGTGGCGATCTTATAAGCGACCCAATGCCGTTACCGTGGTTCAACGCTTTAAGCCGGAGTTGTCGCTGGTGCAGTTGGCTGACTTACCGGTGTTGGGGGGGGATGGTAGTGGCGATGCCTTGCTGCGACAGATCATTGGCGAAATCAATATCATTAATCCCGATCTGGTGTTATTTACCGGAGATTTGGCGTACGGTGGCAGTTGGGATCAGTACAATCGTTTGTTGGATGCAATGCTGGATTTTGCCACGCCGGTGATTGCCGTGCCTGGAAACCACGAATACGAAGGTTGGGGCGCTTATCTTAAACTATTGGGTCAACCCTATCATGTGGTGAGTTATGGTGGCTATCATATCGTGAGCTTGAACTCCGGCCATGGCAAGGATCAGTTAACCCACAGTCAGTATGCCTGGTTCCAAAACACATTGGCCTCGTTGCCGGAACAGGCTGTGCCCTTGCTGCAAATACACCATCCTTTGCATCACAAGCCCGGTTTGCGGGGTTATCTGCAAGTACATGTGGATGATGTGGTGGCACAAGTAAAACAGGCGGGGATTCCTGTGGTTTTGTCCGGCCACTGGCATGGTGATGCGGTTTATGACGAGTTGGGCCGTGAACGTACAGATACTTGGCGCTTTGATGGAACACCCTATGTGGTGACAACCACTGCCGGTGCGGACTTGCGCCCACCGTATTCCTCCTCGCCCCTGCACCATGGTTACCGTTTGTTGCGCTTGCGTCAGGGGGAATTGCAATTTTACACCTATGATTATGACGGTGATGGTAAGCGAGATGCCAGCAGTTCCCTGCCCACCGGTTTGTTATCGCTGCGCCATATCAGCAACACTCATCTGGTGGTTGAAAATCAATTGAATGAAACTTTCGTGGATGCCAAAGTGGTGTTCCATGTGCCTGGTGATAATCCCAATTACGTTCCGAGTATCGGCCGCTTGCTTGACTATATGGTGTTGGCTGACAAAGTGCGCTTCGAAGTGTTGTTGGATTTGCCTGCCCGCAGCGATACTACCGTAACACTGGAGCCGAGGTGATGTACTGGTTGTTGTATTTACAGTTCGGACTGTTGTACTTGCCCTTATTGATTATTGGTTTGGTGGTTTACGGTTCCGATTTTGATAGCAGTACGGCGTGGATTTCACTGCTGCCCTTGGTGTCTTTGCCTGCATTGCATCAAGTGTATCGTCACATACCGTGGGCACAGGGTTTTATCAAATCTACATCCAAGCTGACTTCCACAGTGGCTCCTCTATTGGGTGCTTTGTTGGCACTAATGCTCGCTCGGTTGTTGTATTTTCACGTGTGGGATGAACATTCTTTATTACAGGCCGCCCTGCTGGCCGGGTTAACGGTTTGTTCTTACTTGAGTAGTCTGGCCGCTGTTGCGTACATACATCAAGTGCAAGGGCAAGGTTCGCGGCGACCCGCGGCAAGAGCCGTAATGATAATCGGCCTGGTATGGCTGGCCGCAAGCTATTTTCCGTTCGTGGGATTTTTGGCGATTGCCATGATTTTGGCGCTCGCATTGGTGTGGCGTCCTGCGTCTATGTCCACCACAGCAGATGCTGTGGCGGACCATCCTCCTATGGCATCCTATGTAAGTTTTGTTCTGGCCCTGGATGTTTTCCTTGTAGTGTGGGATTGGCAGGTACAAGCTCAATGGGCTTTATATCTCGGTTTGTCCTTCGGTGGAGTGGCTACGGCAATTCTTGTTAATCTTGGGCAACGGCTTTTATGGCCGTTATTGGTGGGATTGGTTTTATTGAAGTGTTTACTGCTTATCATTTGGCCACAATGGGTGCTGTCGCCGTTACATGCCTTTGTTGCAGGTCTATTGTGGGGAGCGATAGCTCAGTGGTTTTTGCCTATGGGTGGCAGGGACCATAGTGGACGGCTATGGCTGAGTTTGGCAGTGGCCCTGCTGCTGGGTTATGCCTTGTATGCCAATTTGGCTTATTCATGGGCACGCGTCTTGCTATTGTTGCCTTTGTTGTATCCTTGGGTACGGGGTGGGCTTCGGAAAAAACAGGCTTAAAGCGGCGATTAGGCAAGCAGAACAGTTTTGGAAACAGTCAAAATTCCCTTGTGTACGTAAGACTTAAGCCAGTACTTGCGTAAAAAATTTAGGAAAAAGCGGTGCGGTGGCTTGTTTTTCCTGTTATAGTTTGACTGCGCTCAGGTTTCAGAGCGAGGCTTCGTTGTTCCTATATCAGAGGTTCCTTTGTATACAGCGCGGTCGTAAACAAGTTGCGTCAACGATGCAACGACAGAGCGGTACTCACAAAGGAAGTTAGTCGTACCAGGAAGTCGCCCAATTCCTGAAGAGTTGCATCATAGAATCGTTACAACAAATATGTTTGGGCGGGTCTGTTTCGTTAAGTTTCAATCGTGATTTCTGCGTATCGTGTGGGGGCATTTTAAAAATGGTTATATCGAAAAAACTGCGGTATCAGCGGTATTCTTTGCAAGCTGCCATGATCTTACTGCTACTGAGCTTGCCCGTATCTATGGTTTTTGCAACAGGGCCCATTGCTGACAGCGTTGCTGCATTTTGTGTACCGTCCGCTACTGTGCCACCCGTGAGTTCTTGTTCTTCCTGCCACTCCACCACCGCTAATCGCGGGGTCAATGATTTAACGGCAGCGGGTCGTTGGGCTTTGTCTCAAGCAACGTTCTCGAATTTTTGTCCGGGCAATACCAATACGCCGCCACCCTCGCCGACACCGACACCGACGCCGACACCCAATCCCGGTACGGGTATGGGCATGGGTTCTACTGGGGGGTCTATCGGCATGGGTATTGGTGGCGATGACGACGACGATGATGATGATGGAGAAAGAGAGGCCGAGGAAGATGACGACGACGACGACGGTGTTTCCAGCCTTATCAACCGAATTCGAGGCTTGGGTCAACGCAATTCCCGGTCATTTGGCAGGCGTTAAACTTTAAACACAATAAAAGCAGACTAAAAAAGGGGGTTTGTCCCCCTTTTTTATTGGGCGCTCTGGAACGGTCGGTTGTGGGCGCTTTTCCCCGTCATGGACACTTTTCGAGCTTTGCTCTTAACGGTTCGAGCTAAGCTTGCTATACTACCGCTTTGTTGCGACTGTCTGTCGCAAGCTTGTGGGCTGGGGGTGCGCGGTTGGCCGCGCTGAGATTACACCCTTTGAACCTGATCCGGGCGAAGCCGGCGTAGGGAAGCTGTTACGACCACCACTAAGGGCAACAGCGGTAAAACAATGGTACAACAGTACCAGTGTGGTTACCGCCTCGGTGGTCATTTCCCTGCCAATGTGTGTTCGCCACTATTATAATTCGAGGACGGCAAACACCTATGAATGCGATTCCAGAGAAATTCCTGAGTAAAACGGCAAAAATCGACAAAGCTTCCATTGAGCCATTTCCCAACTCCCAGAAAGTCTATGTCGAAGGCAGCCGTGAGGATATTCGCGTTCCCATGCGGGAAATCACCTTACAGGATACGCCGCTATTGTCCGTAGATGGGCAGAATACCCACCGGGTGGAGAAGAATCCATCTATATTGGTGTACGATACATCCGGTCCGTATACGGACCCGCAAGTGAGTATCGATATTCGCAAAGGCTTGCCGAATGTCAGATCTCAGTGGATTTTGGATCGCAATGATACCGAGCAATTGTCTCAGGCCAGTTCACGTTTTGCGCAGCAACGGGCGCAGGATACGGCACTGGATTGCTTGCGTTTTGATCATATTAGTGTTCCGCGGCGGGCCAGATCCGGCGCCAATGTTTCGCAAATGCATTATGCCCGTAAAGGAATCATTACACCGGAAATGGAGTATGTGGCTATCCGTGAAAATCTGCGTCGGGAGCAGCTTGGTGAACAGCTCGAGCAACAACACCCCGGTCAGTCTTTTGGCGCAGCTATCCCCAAAGAAATCACACCTGAATTTGTGCGTTCTGAGGTAGCTCGAGGGCGTGCCGTCATTCCAGCCAATATCAATCACACTGAATTGGAGCCCATGATCATAGGCCGAAATTTTCTGGTCAAAATTAACGGAAATCTGGGAAACTCCGCTGTCACTTCTTCAATTGAAGAAGAAGTGGATAAAATGACCTGGGGAATTCGCTGGGGGTCGGACACTATTATGGATCTCTCCACAGGTAAGAATATTCATGAAACGCGGGAGTGGATTATTCGAAACTCCCCCGTGCCCATCGGTACCGTACCGATTTACCAGGCCCTGGAAAAAGTGGATGGCAAGGCCGAGGAGTTAAGTTGGGAGATCATGCGGGATACTTTGATTGAACAGGCAGAGCAGGGGGTGGATTACTTTACCATCCATGCAGGCTTGCTTTTGAGGCATATCCCTTTAACCGCTAAACGCATGACAGGCATTGTTTCTCGTGGTGGTTCCATTATGGCTAAGTGGTGTTTGGCGCATCACCAGGAAAATTTCCTCTATACCCACTTTGAAGAAATTTGTGACATTATGAAAGCTTATGATGTGAGCTTTTCATTGGGCGACGGCTTACGTCCCGGTTCCATTGCGGACGCCAACGACGCGGCTCAGTTTGGTGAACTGGAGGCCTTGGGAGAGTTAACCAAGATCGCCTGGAAGCATGATGTTCAAACCATTATTGAAGGACCTGGGCATGTGCCAATGCACATGATTAAGGAAAATATGGATAAGCAGCTAGCCTTGTGTGGCGAAGCCCCATTTTATACCTTGGGGCCGCTGACTACGGATATTGCACCAGGTTATGATCATATTACCTCCGGTATTGGAGCTGCCATGATCGGTTGGTACGGTACCGCCATGTTGTGCTATGTCACCCCTAAAGAACACTTAGGTCTGCCCAATCGCGATGATGTAAAAGAAGGCATTATTACCTATAAAATTGCGGCGCACGCGGCTGATTTAGCCAAAGGCCATCCCGGAGCGCAGATTCGGGATAATGCTCTTTCCAAAGCACGGTTTGAATTTCGTTGGGAAGATCAATTCAACCTGGGACTGGACCCGGATCGTGCCAGGGAGTTTCACGATGAAACCATGCCTAAGCAGGCGCACAAGAGCGCGCATTTTTGTTCCATGTGCGGACCTAATTTTTGTTCTATGAAAATCACGCAGGAGGTTCGCGAGTTTGCCAATCAGCAAGGGGAACAGAATTTAAACGTGGCTTTGGAAAAGGGCATGCAGCAAAAGGCCAGAGAGTTTACCGATACCGGTTCTGAAGTTTACAAACAGATTTGACACTCCACAGCCACCGGCCTCAAGTTTGAGGCCGGTGCGTTTTCATAAAACATCACAAAGTTCTACCACAACGATGGCAGCCAAGGTAATGACGAACCAGTAGTCGTTTTGGATGCTGATCATAGTGCACCTCCATTTGAAACTGTTTTATAAGTTTGTTTCCCTATTAGCATCGGTCGACAAAATGTTCTAGGGGGTGCTCAAAAAGGATGATTCAAGGATGAATTCTGACGAAATCTTGCGAGGTCACAACGCCAAGGTTGGATCGGAATAGCATTAAAATAACTGCATTTAGGATTTACCCGGTAAAGAGTGATTCAAGGGTAAAATCCAGTCTGCGTTACTTAAGGAACGGTTTACGCGACTTAAGTCTTTATTGGGGTCCAGGAGCAAGCTGTGAGGACGGCCGTTAAGGGAGACAAACACTGTTGCGGTCACTTGCACTTCATCAATGGCATAGTCGTGTTTCCAGCGGTGCGCCAGATAATGGGCAAATTGCAACAACATATCCGGACGCGTGGTCATTTTCCTGTTTTGTTTAGGGGTTAAATAGGCATCGGGTGTCACCAGCCAGATTTGTTGTTGTTGTCCCGGTTGGATCACATAAAAATGAGCCCAGCCGGTCTTATCCCGCAGTTTCATTTGCCATGAAAACCGATGGCCTTCTTCAGTCCAGCTTACATTGCCCGGGTACAGCACGTGCCGTAAGGGTATGAGAATTTGTGATACGGTCCAGATTGCCAAGACATACAGGATGAGTCTGTCTCGAAGTCGGGTTGTGGCGGGAACCGCAATGGTCTCTACAGCTGTAGAGATAGAAACGGGTCGTGCATTTTGTAGTTTTTGTCGCAGTTGTTGTGGCCAGTGGGGATCAAAAAAGATTAAAGTGGCGAATAAGGTAAACCAGGGAAAAATCCCAATACTGAAAACGAAGTGATTTAAACTATGGAAGGCAGCATAAATACAAAAAACCGGCAACCGGGTTCGTTGCCACAGCAACAGGGGTGCACCAATAATGTGTAAGGCGATCACACCGTACGCGGCGACGGCAATAGCCCAGTCCTGGGTGAACAAATATCCCAGCCCCAGGGGGAAGTCTGCGCGTTCTGCCAGCCACATTTTTAAAGGCTGTAATTGCAGCCAATCCGGGTTGATCTTAACAATGCCGGCATAAAGTAACATGATTTCCATTTGCGTACGCAGAATCCAGATTGACCAGCTTGGCATCGTTAGGGTGGGGGTGCTTTGTTTTGCACGGCGCCAGGCATCCACGGACCAGGTTTGGTGAGCCGGAATCACGCACAGTAGGCAACTGAACAATATCACTAAGTAGAAGTGATTCAGGTAGCGGGTTTGGTCCAACAGAAAAACATAGGAAAACGCCAGAGTGAATAAAATAATGCTGATACGGTAAAAAGCACCGACTGTTATCAATAGAGCCAGCAGGCCCATGACCAGGAAGTGAACATACATTCCTTCACCTTCCCAGGGTTGAATCCACTCAAATCCGTAATACTTAAAATAAAACTCCGGTTCGATGTAATATTTACTGATCCAGCCATTACGCCAGTATCTAAACACTTCCCACAGCATAATCAGGCCAAATCCCATGCGAAAAATCGCGATGGATGTGCCGTTGACTGGGGTCAAGGCTTTTTGTTGTAACTGTGTGAAACTCAATTTAGAGAGCATGGGTCAGATCATTGATTTAACTGTTTTTTGTTTTAGTAGTATCGCTAAAATTCGTCGGCCCTTTCAAGTTTTTGCTTTCCAAGAACTATCAAATAAATCATATAGATATGTACGCGCAGTCGCAAGGGTATGCAGTCGACCGTCTAAAAAGCCTGCTGCGGTGGCCGATACAAAGTAGGAGAAGTCCGTTTTTGACTTTGACAACGGTGGAGCGATGGCCTCAATCACGAATGCAAAGATTTCTTACCGGGATTGGCATATTCCCTTGTTTCGTGATCACATCACCTTAGGGGAGGCCTTTGCCAGTATGCAGCAGTTGCGGGCACAACAACAGGAAATTCCATTGATGGTGCAATTGGTGGAAAACCCCAAATATACTATGCCGGGGTTTACGCTGTTTCATGGGGCCGTGGACCTGGATCAACATGACTATATCCACATTGCTCTGGGGAGGGGCATGCTGGAGAAGGATGAAGCTTTTACCATTGGATTTACCATGGGAACCACTAAAAAAGTGAGTACCACAGAAGAAAAACTGTATACCTTTATTTCCCAGTATTTTTATCCCAAAGTGTATCAGTTTGGGTCTGATGAGGTGGAGGTGTTTAAGAATGCGGTTCGCCTGGGGTATATCTCCAGTTGTAAGCCCTTGGACAGTTTCAATTTTCTGCCTTACCTGGGTAGCTCTTTGGCGGAGTTGCGTCATATCCTGCATTTAGAAGCGGATTTGCTGTTGTCGTATTACAAAATCGAGAAAAAGCGCTATTCCAAAGCCGCGGATAGTGCCCGCTTGTTGGATTTGTAACTTAAGATGATAAAAAACGAAGCTATGCTTCACCAAACAGAGTATTAGTTGTCCACTTTGCACTCAGCTAGCAGCTCGGTTTTGCCATCCTCATAAACGGATTCCAAGCGCACCGTGAAACCCCACAGTCTTGCCAGGTGTTTCAGTACCTCTTCAGAGGATTCTGATAGGGGCTGACGGTCATGCTGGGTATGGTGTAAGGTCAGGCTGCGGTCACCACGATGATTGACGCTATAAACCTGAATATTGGGTTCTCTGGCACTTAGATTATAGTGTTGTACCAGACTTTGACGTAGCTTGCGATAACCGGAGTCATCGTGAATGGCGCTGATTTCCAGCATGTCTTTTTCATCGTCATCCAAAACGCAGAACAGCTTCAAATCGCGCATAAGTTTGGGGGATAAATACTGGGCAATGAAACTCTCGTCTTTGAAATTACGCATGGCAAAGTCCAGGGTTTTTTTCCAGTCTGTACCTGCAATATCCGGAAACCAATATTTGTCTTCGTCGGTTGGTTCTTCGCAAACTCGCCGAATATCTGTATACATGGAAAAGCCAAGAGTATAGGGGTTGATGCCGCTGTAGTAGGGGCTGTTAAAAGGCGGTTGTGCGGTCACATTGGTGTGTGATTGCAAAAACTCCATCATAAAGCCATCGGAAAGAAAGCCTTCGTCGTACAGTTGGTTCAAAATGGTGTAGTGCCAAAAAGTGGCCCACCCTTCATTCATCACCTGCGTCTGGCGTTGCGGGTAAAAATACTGGGCGATTTTACGTACAATTCGTACAATCTCCCGTTGCCAGGGTTCCATCAATGGCGCATTTTTTTCAATGAAGTAAAGAATGTTTTCCTGGGGTTCGGAGGGGAAACGTACGGTTTTCTTTTTCGCCTTAACCGAATCCACCACCGGCAGGGTGCGCCATAAGTCGTTAACCTGAGATTGTAAATATTCCTCACGTTCGTGCTGTCGTTTTTCTTCTTCCTCGGTGGAGAGTTTCTGGGGGCGTTTATAACGGTCTACCCCATGGTTCATCAGGGCATGGCAGGAGTCGAGAATATTTTCCACCTGTTCGATGCCATAGCGCTTTTCGCATTTGGCGATATAGTTCTTGGCAAACAGTAAATAATCAATAATCGCATCTGCATTGGTCCAGGTGCGGAACAAATAATTGCCTTTGAAGAAAGAATTGTGACCGTAACAAGCGTGGGCTATAACCAGTGCTTGCATGGTCATGGTGTTCTCTTCCATCAAATAGGCGATGCAAGGGTTCGAGTTGATTACGATTTCATAAGCCAGTCCCATCTGGCCGCGTTTATACTGTTTCTCGATGTTGAGAAATTGTTTTCCGAAGGACCAGTGATGGTAACCAACGGGCATACCGACAGATGAGTAGGCATCCATCATTTGTTCTGAACTGATAATTTCAATCTGATTGGGGTAAGTGTCCAGGCCGAAGTCCGCAGCGACACGGGCGATCTCCTGGTCGTATTTGTTGATTAACTCTACGCTCCACTCTGATGTATCGGAAATGATATTCTTGCGGCTCATGCGGTTTCTTTTGAAAAGAGTTCTCGAAAGACAGGGTATATGCTGTTGTATCCGCCTATATCCTGCATGGCAAAATTGCTGTGCATCATTTTGACTTTTTCGTATTCGCGCCACAGGCTTTGGTGTTCGTAAGCGGTGATTTCCACGTAGGCGAAGTATTGCAGCAAGGGCAAAATTGCCTGGTTAAGCAATTCACCGCAGGTAGGAGAATCGCCTTCCCAATTGTCACCGTCCGAGGCCTGGGCTGCGTAGATATTCCATTGGGCGGTGGGGTAGCGCTCCAGAATAATATCCCGCATCAATTCAAGCGCACTGGATACTACGGTTCCACCGGTTTCGCGCGAATAAAAAAACTCTTCTTCATCCACTTCCTTGGCGGTGGTGTGGTGACGAATAAAGACGACATCAATATTCTCATAAGTTCGCGTGAGAAACAGATATAATAGGATGAAAAATCGTTTGGCAATGTCTTTGCGTTCTTCGTTCATACTGCCGGAAACGTCCATCAAACAAAACATGACTGCTTTGGTGCTGGGTATGGGTTCCTGGACTCGATTGTTGTAGCGCAAATCAAACGTATCGATAAAGGGAATGCGTTGGATTCGTTGGCGCACGCGTTGTATTTCTTCGTCCAGCACCAACAGTCGCGCTTTATTTTTCTCCTTATGACGACTGAGTTTCTTGTGTTCTTTTTCCAATTCTTCCAGTTCATCAGTGTGAGGTGCGCGCAGGGCAATACGTCTGGCCATGGCGCCGCGCAGTGAACGAATGACATTAATATTGGTAGGGATTCCGCTGGTGGTGAAACCGGCGCGTCGCGTTTTGTATTCAACAATGGTTTTTAACTGGGTTTTTACCAGATCGGGTAACTCCAGGTCTTCGAAAAAAAACTCCAGAAATTCCTCGCGCGACAGTTGAAACACGAAGTCGTCACTGCCTTCACCGCTGTTGCTGGCTTTGCCGCTGCCGGCACCGCCGCCTTTGCCTTTCTGCGGTCGTGGAATTTTATCCCCGGTAACAAAATCCTGGTTCCCCGGATGAATGATGTCGCGTTTACCACCACGACCATGATGAAAAATGGGTTCAGAGGTGTCCCGTGTGGGAATATTGATTTTTTCACCTTTATTGATATCCGTAATACTGCGATTGGATACGGCGTCGGATACCGCTTTTTTAATCTGGTCACGAAACCTTCGAATAAATCGGCGTCGATTCACCGCGCTTTTGTTTTTACCGCTCGTACGTCTGTCAATAATTTGCGTCACAATAACTGCTCAAGCAATGTATAGGTTAAGAGGCTTTACGTACGCGCAAATACCATTCGGATAACAAACGAACTTGTTTTTCCGTATAGCCTTTATCCACCATGCGTCGGACAAAGTCTTTATGCTTGTTTTTGTCTTCTGCACTGGCTTTGGCATTGAAGGAAATAACCGGCAGCAGATCTTCGGTGGTGGAGAACATTTTTTTCTCAATCACCTCACGCATTTTCTCATAGCTGGTCCAGACGGGGTTTTTACCGTCGTTACTTGCTCTGGCGCGTAAGACGAAATTGACGATTTCGTTACGGAAATCCTTTGGATTGCTGATGCCGGCGGGTTTTTCGATTTTCTCCAGCTCATCGTTGAGGGAAGCACGATCAAAGCTCTCACCGGTATCGGGGTCGCGGTATTCCTCATTTTGGATCCAATAGTCTGCATATGTGACATAGCGATCGAAAATGTTCTGACCGTATTCGGAATAAGACTCCAAGTAGGCGGTTTGGATTTCCTTACCGATAAATTCGGCGTAACGGGTGGCCAATATACCTTTGAGATAAGAAATATATTTTTCGCGGGTTTCAGGCGGATACTGTTCCTGCTCAATTTGCTGCTCCAAGACATAAAGTAAATGTACCGGGTTGGCAGCAATTTCCGTATTGTCGTAGTTAAACACTTTGGACAGTATTTTAAAGGCGAAACGTGTGGATAATCCGGTCATGCCTTCGTCAACACCGGCGTAGTCACGGTATTCCTGATAGGATTTGGCTTTTGGGTCCGTGTCTTTTAAGGATTCGCCGTCATAAACGCGCATTTTGGATTCAATGTTGGAGTTTTCCGGCTCTTTCAAGCGGGTTAATACGGAGAACTCTGCCATCATATCCAGTGTGCCCGGCGCGCAAGGGGCTTGGTGCAGGGAACTGTTGTTAAGTAACTTGTCGTATATGCGGATTTCTTCTGACACGCGCAGGCAATAGGGTACCTTGACGATGTAGATACGATCCAAAAATGCTTCATTATTTCGGTTGTTCTTAAAGGCCAACCATTCGGATTCGTTGGAATGCGCCAAAATTACGCCGTCAAAAGGAATGGCGGATAAGCCTTCTGTTCCCATGTAATTGCTTTCTTGCGTTGCTGTCAGCAAGGGGTGCAAGACCTTGATGGGGGCTTTAAACATTTCTACAAATTCCAGCAGACCTTGGTTAGCCTTGCATAGCCCGCCGGAGTAAGAATACGCATCGGTATCGTTTTGAGCGAAACGTTCTAACTGCCGTATGTCAACTTTACCGACCAGGGAGGATATGTCCTGGTTGTTTTCGTCGCCTGGTTCGGTTTTGGCGACAGCGACTTGTTCCAATACGGATGGGTTTAAGCGAACGACTTTAAATTGAGTGACGTCACCATTGAATTCATGCAATCGTTTGATGGCCCAGGGTGACATGATGCCGCTAAGGTAGCGGCGGGGTATACCGTAGTCTTCTTCCAGAATGGCGCCATCTTCCTCGGGGCTGAACAAGCCCAAGGGGGATTCATTAATGGGCGATCCTTTAATGGCAAAAAAAGGTTTGGCCTGCATCAATGACTTAAGTTTTTCGGCCAATGACGACTTACCGCCGCCTACGGGGCCTAACAAATACAGAATTTGTTTTTTCTCTTCCAAACCCTGGGCGGCATGGCGGAAGTAGGAAACGATTTGCTCTATGGTTTCCTCCATACCGTAAAAATCTTTAAATGCCGGATAAATCTTAATGACCTTATTGGCAAAGATGCGGCTCAGTCTGTGGTCGTTGCGAGTGTCGTGCATGGTGGGTTCGCCGATAGCCAATAACATTCGCTCGGCTGCCGTTGCGTAGGCGGAAGGATCAGATTTGCAAATTTCAAGATACTCTTGCAGAGTAAATTCCTCTTCCTTTGCACCTTCGTATCGAGCTTGGTAGTGATTAAAGATTGACATGGCAGCCTCCGGGTAAGGTTCAACGACCCTTAAGACGAAATTTAGTTGTTTCGTAATAAGTATGTAAAAACAACAGCATACTATTGTGAAAAGTGCAATTAATGGGCCAAAGTATTTTTTGACGCCGGATGTTTAACAAACGCATGATGCAACAGTTGCTATTGCGGTCGATGCCGGCAGGGTTTACGGTGCGGAGTGACCGAAAAGAGGTGGTGACTTGCAGGCAGAATATGCTTGCGACAGATGCTGTTGGAGTGAATAGGGTTATAATGCGTGCAACTTTGTTCATAGTGTAACCAATATTCTTCATGCCTCTCTCAAAACCAATCGTTTATGTCTATACATCATTGTCGCCTTTCTCAAATGTGTATTGATATCGTATAAACTCCGCTTGTCGAAAGGCTATAGCCTCTTTATAAACTCTCTGTATGCGATATAAATCCTCTTAATTTTTGGATTTACAGAGTAATATAGTAAGTTAAGTCCATATTCCTCTTATCGTCCAATGCTTCCTCAGTAAATAGTGCATAGTATTCATTACGCTGCAATTTATGGCGCGTATTGTTATGACTCGCGTAAAGGTGCAGAGTTCCTCGTAAACAATATAGGCTACTGATTTATAAATGAAGGGGGGGAGACTTTGTCAGGGATATAAGCGGGTTGCGTAAACCTTCTTGTTAGTAAAAATTATGCAATAACTATTTTACTAACAAGAGTTTAGTGTTTACTGGCAAGAGTCGAATGGTTTTTATTTGGTTTTCTTTTTAATACTTTTTTTAGCAGTGCCTTTCTTTTTTGTAGTACTTTTTTTGGCCGTTTTTTTCTTGGCGGTTTTTTTCTTTGTTTTTTTCTTAACAGCTTTTTTAACGGCTGCCTTGGGTGTTTCAATCACCCATTGTCCGGAGTGGTAATGGGCGCTCCAACCGGTGGCTTTGCCTTCATGCTCGGTCATCAAATACTGTTCTTTATTCTTGCGACTGAATCGAATTACAGTCGGGTTACCGGCACTATCTTCAAGCGGTCCCTCACACAAGTAGGCAAACTTGGGATCCAGTTCGTCTTTGTGCGGTATAATTTCTAGCAGCAACGGTGCTCGGGTTTCCCTGGATCTGGGAAAGGCGCTGGACGCTAAAAAAATCCCGGCGGCTCCGTCACGAAGGATGAAATAGCCTTCGGTTTTTTCGCAGGGTAACTCCGGCATATGGATGGGGTCTGCTTTGGGCGGTGCTGCCTCGCCGTTGCGCAATAGTTTGCGGGTATTGGAGCAGTCGCTATTGGTACAGTCGAAATATTTACCGAAGCGGCCGGTTTTAAGCTGCATTTCGGCCCCGCACTTATCACACTCGATGATGGGGCCTTCATAGCCCTTAATGCGAAATTTGCCGTGCTCGATTTCCACGCCTTGGCAATCCGGGCTGTTTCCACAAACGTGGAGTTTACGGTTCTCATCTATGAGGTAGTGATTCATGGCGGTGCTGCAAACCGGGCAGCGGTGTTTCTCTATCAGCGCCTTGGCTTCGCTTTCTTCGTCCTCGTCCGCATTGACTGCTTCTTCACCCGGGATCAGGTTGATCGTGGATTTGCAGCGCTCCTTGGGCGGAAGGTTGTAGCCGCTGCAACCTAAAAAGACACCAGTGGAGCCCACGCGAATCATCATTTCGCGGCCACAAGTGGGACATACAATATCCGTCGGTACTGGGGTGTTGGCGCGCATGCCGGTATCATCATTCTCGGCATTATCCAGCTTGGTTTTAAAATCAGCATAAAAGTTGTCCAGTACCTTTTTCCAATTGCTTTTTCCTTCAGCAATGGTGTCCAATTGTTCTTCCATGCCTGCTGTAAAACCGTAGTCCATCAGGTCATGAAAGTTTTCTGTCAGCCGCTCGGTGACCACTTCGCCGATTTTTTCCGCATAAAATCGTCGTTTGTCCAGGGTAACGTAGCCTCTGTCCTGGATAGTGGAGATGATAGCGGCATAAGTGGAGGGGCGACCGATGCCACGCTTTTCCAGTTCTTTTACCAGGCTGGCTTCGCTATAGCGTGGTGGCGGCTTGGTAAAATGTTGCGAGGGGTCGATCTTAAGTAATGTAAGAATGTCGTTTTCCTGAACATCCGGTAATAATCGATCATCATCGTTTTTTTGTTGAGGCGGCAAAACCCGGGTCCAACCATCGAAACGAACCACTCGACCTTTGGTACGCAAATAATAATCTTCAGCTTTAATTGTCAAGGTGGTGACATCAAACTTGGCCGGGGTCATCTGACAAGCAACAAATTGACGCCATATCAATTCGTAGAGTCGCTCCGCATCCGGGTCCATATTTTTTAAATCGGTTTTCATCACCTTGACGTCGGAAGGACGAATAGCTTCATGCGCTTCCTGTGCACCTTCGCGACTGCTGTAAATATTGGGCTTGGGTGGCAGGTAGTTGCTGCCGTAGTGTTTTTCAATATACTCCCGGCAACTTTGTACGGCTTCGGCACTCAAGTTAGTGGAGTCGGTTCGCATGTAAGTGATGTAACCGGCTTCGTAGAGTCGCTGCGCCATAAGCATGGTTTTTTTGACGCCAAAACCCATGCGGGTACTGGCTGCCTGTTGTAGCGTGGAAGTAATAAACGGTGCCCTGGGACGACTGCTCGAAGGTTTGGTTTCTTGTTTGTCGACAATGTAGGTGGCATGCTCCAGTACAGCCAATGCTGCATCGGTTTGCTCTTTGTTTACCGGTTTGAAATTTTGATCGTGATGTTTAACCACCTGCACTCGAAAAGAATCTTCTTTTGGAGATTTTAGATCACAATGGACTTCCCAATATTCCTCCGGGATAAAAGCGTTAATTTCTTTTTCCCGTTCCACCACCAAACGTACAGCAACCGATTGTACCCGGCCGGCAGACAGACCTCGGGCTATTTTTTTCCACAATAGCGGTGAGAGCATATAGCCGACGACACGGTCCAGAAAACGCCGAGTCTGTTGTGCATTGATCTGGTGTTGATTCAGTTTGGTCGGATGATCAAATGCATGTTGTATGGCTTTTTGGGTGATTTCGTTGAAGACCACACGTTTGAATTGAGTGTCATCGCCTCCTATCGCTTCGCGCAAATGCCAGGCGATGGCCTCTCCTTCTCGGTCCAAGTCTGTAGCCAGATAGATGGCGTCAGCCGTTTTAGCCAGTTTTTGCAGTTCCTGCACCACTTTCTCTTTCCCTGGCATGATTTCGTAAGTGGGTTTCCAGCCTTTTTCCGGGTTGATACCCATACGCTTAACCAACGAAGTCCAGGCGCGTTTGCGCTTCTCCGTTTCGCGTTTTTTTGGCGGCAGTTTGCGTGCTTCAGCGGCCAGTTTGGCGCGCTCGGCAGGTGACATAGCCGACTTTCCAGCACTGCCGCTACTGGGCAAATCCCGGATATGGCCGATGCTGGACTTGACGATATAGTCCTTGCCCAGATATTTGTTTATCGTTTTTGCCTTAGCCGGAGACTCGACAATTACCAGAGATTTTCCCATTTTTCTTTAAGTTCAATTAGTTAATAAATAAAGCAACAATTATGTTTAAATCAGTAAACATAAGAAATAAGGCAGAAGAACTATTTCTGTCAAGTTCTTTGTGACGAAAGTGCTATAAATGATCAAATTTTGTGCCAGAGCGAGGCGAGGACTCTGGGGTGTTTCTGGGTTTGTGCATGGATAGGGATCCGTTTTAAAGGCTTGGTTTAATGGGAGTTGCTTGTTATTTGTACATTGCGATGCCGGTCTTCCTTGCCACAGTGTCAATTTTTGTGAAATTTTTCTATTTCGCGCCCACCTGTGCCTGAACTTCCCGGGTTATGAAGGATTCGATTACGTTGGCCGGTACAGCGCCGGTTTGTGCGCCCACCAACTCGCCATTCGGCTTAAAAACCATAAAGCTGGGTGTACCTATCCAGCTATCACCGGATAGTTCATATAAGCGGGCACCGGTGGCCGGATCGGTGATGAGATTAGGAAAGTTGACCTGATGTTTTTTTAGAAAATCCCGGGCCGCGTCAATTTTTTTATCTCCATCCAAGGAAACCCCTAAAACCCGCATATGAGATTTTAAGTGCTTTTTATGCAAAGCGACATACTGATGCACCTCTTTATTGCAGACGCTGCAATCGGAGGCCCAGAACATCAGAACAACCCATTGGCCTTGGCCGGTGTAGTCATCCAGCGTTTTGATGTTGCCGTTAAAGTCTTTCAGGACACCACTAATAGCGGCAAACACCCCGGTGCTCAATAACAGTCCTATGACTATCAGGCCGGTTTGAGCATTTTTGGGCACGCTTTGGATCAATGTTTTAATCATACTTGCCTCTCAGAAACTTGTCGGCGAACTGGTTTTATAGACTGGCTACATGCCATTTTGTTACAGTCCGGATTCACTTCTGTGAAAAATATTGCTGCAAAAAGTCGGGGAAACTTAAGTTATCCGCTTGTTCCAATTGTTGTTGTTTTTGCAGTGACAAAACTGCCTCTTTTTCGAAGGACTCCCGTAGCGAGGCGTCGAGCGCAGCAGCTGTAAAATGGCGGTAATGCTTGCGGCTATAGCGCATGGAAAAGGGGAAAAAGGATTCGCCTTGTTGTTTCATTTCTGCCAGAATTCTTGCCGATGGGGTCAATTCCGGAGTATCGATCAGACGATGCAGTTGCATTAGTGCGCTGCCGTAGTCGCTGCTTTCCTGCAGGGAGTCCATGAGTTCACACACTCCTCCCAGCATGGAAAAAATCTCCTTTGCCCATTGTTTCAGCAACACTTCGGACTCTCCCCGGCGCAGATGTAATCCGGGTTTGCGCCCTTGGTGAGCGACCGTACTCAGGTTCACGTCTATGTTTTTGCGTTCTTGAGGTGTAATCGGCGGGCTGTCGGCAAACAAACACAACAATAACAATGCTTCCAAGAAATGCAGCTGGGTTTTATTGACACCTAAAGGCTCAAAGACGTTCAAATCCAGGGAGCGCAACTCAATATAGCGTACCCCGCGGCGTTTGAGTGCCAGGCTGGGTTTTTCATTTCTATCCACGATTTGTTTGGGGCGGACTGTACTATAGTATTCGTTTTCGATTTGCAACAAATTGGCATTCAATTGCCGGTATACGCCGTTAACCACGACACCGATTTTTTCATAGTCGGGATAGGGGGTTTCTATTGCATGGGTGAGACTACTGACATAATCATCGAGGCTGTCATAGTTGGCTTTAATGCCGCTGATACCTTCTTTGTAGTTCTGGTATCCAATATCTCCCAACCTTAAAGAAGTCGCGTAAGGTTGGTAATAGGTGAATTCATCGTATTGTTCCAATCCAACCGCGGGGCCGCTAATAAAGGATTTGCAGATTGCCGGTGACGCTCCAAACAAGTAGGGGATGATCCAATCCAAACGTTGCAAGTTACGCAGGACGTGAAAATATTGTGCCGATATAAAGACGTCAAGGTCGCCTTTGTGTTGGCAAATCTCCTGGTAACGTTGCCAAAATGGTCGCGGCCAGGAGTAGTTAAAATGAATGCCGGCGATAACCTGCATCATTTTACCATAGCGATATCCCAACCCTTCTCTGTACACGGTTTTCATTTTCCCGGCGTTGGAGCTGCCATATTGAGCAACGGGGATGCTGGTTTCGCCGGTGACGATGCAGGGCATGCTGGTAGACCAGAGAATTTCATCTTCTAATGTGGAGTAGACAAACTTGTGTGTTTTGTCCAAAAAGTCCATGGCCTGATTTACGCCTTCCAAGGGAGGGGTGATTAGCTCTAATAGAGCTTCAGAATAGTCCGTGGTGATATAGGGATGGGTGAGGGCTGCCCCCAACTTGGCAGGATGCGGGGTTTGTGCAATGGTGCCTTCAGAACAAACTCTAAGGCTTTCTTTCTCCAAACCGGTCAGGATACCTTTTAATAGGTCATTATCCCGCAGATGTTCTATGCGATTAATCCGGTTTTCGATTTGTTTGTGCACGTTGATGGCCGTCTAGACTCATTAGCATTATGCTGGAGGCATAATAGCAGATTTGCAAGTGGTGGTAATCCTGGAACTACTCGGAATCCTCATCCATGTGTCAATCGGAATGAACCGGGTGTCAATGCGGGTGTCAATCAGTAGAGCCGTGGTTAGCCGCGCGTTCCGACGACCGGGTAAAAATCCAGGAAGCGACCACGCCGAGTACAAAATAGTCGTTTGTTTGCACCAGCGGACTGTCCTCAAAGACTGCAGAGCCCAGATGGTCATAGCGTGCGAAAACGCCAAGGTATATTTTGTCCGTATTCCGGGTAAAGGACAGGGTAATGCGGCTGCCGCTGTATCCACCCTTGGCATCGTATGCGGGACGTTGAGCCGTGGCGTATTTGTTTTCCACTTCATAAAAATAGTCGTGGTAGTTTTCGGTCGCGTAAATAGGGCCAATGCTGATGTAATAACGCCAGATTGCGTTGGCGTAACTTAATTTGTTTTGTAGCTGAATGTAGGGCGAAAACACAAAACCCCGGTATGTCATGACCGGATCGCCAATGGATACCACCGCTCGTAAAGGCAGTTTGAGCAGAAATTTCTGTTCCAGGTCCTGTGAGTGTTGGTGCCAGATTCCGAAATCCGCAGATACCCCGGCTTCCAAGACCAAGTCCAGGTCGGGCATGCCCTGACGGGTTTCGCTGGCATCACCTGCTACGGGCACGTTAGCCGCAAAACTCATATCCAGTGTAAAATCTTCCGTTTCCCATAATTCGGTTCGTATGCCTTCGCGGTCTGCTTTGAGTTTTTCTCCTCGGTACACCATGTAGGGAAAAGGTACAAAATATTGTTCGGACTGAGTGGAGCCGCGGTAATGCGGGGTGTCCAGAAAACCGATTCCGCCCCCCAGTTCCCACAGAGGTAAATGTCCGGCGCCGGCCGAATTCAGGAATAACAGGCCGGCTGCTAGCAGCAGCCACTGGTGGACTTTGCTGTGCTTAAACGCAGTGCGTTTCGACGTGGCTGTTTGTTGATTCGATGGGTACAAAATAGTGGCTTTATATTAAGGTTTGGGTCAGATTCTCGTTATGGCTTGGCTAGACAAACTCATAGCACGTTCATAGCATGGGTTCGGCTATAATATCAACGAGTTTACTGTATTTCTTCCGGTGGTGCACGAGCCGGAGATTGGGGAATGGGCAAACTATGGAAAATACTAAGAAGTTATCGGCTGTGTTTTTGGATTTGGGGTCTCTCGACAATGATGATCTGGACTTGAGCGACCTGCAAGGGTGTTTGTCCGGTCTGACGACGCATACGCATGTGCGAGAGGAAGATGTGGTTCAGCTTGCCGCTAATGCGGAAGTATTGATATGCAACAAAGTTCCGGTTCGTCGCTACTGCATAGAGCAATTACCGAATTTGAAGCTGATTTGCGTTTGCGCCACCGGGGTAAACAATATTGATTTGGAGGCGGCACGAGAGCGGGGTATACAGGTCAGCAATGTACGCAGCTATGCCACCCCTTCCGTAGTGCAGCATGCTTTCATGCTGATCTTGAATTTGCTAACGTCATTTCGAGATTACCAAACCGCCATTACGAATCAAGCTTGGCAAAGAGCACAACAGTTTTGTTTGTTGGACTATCCCATTAACGAGCTGGCAGGCAAAACTTTGGGTATAGTCGGTTTCGGTGAGTTAGGTAAAGGGATGGTGGAACCCGCCAAAGCCTTTGGAATGAGGATATTGGTGGCAGAGCGAGCCGGTCGTGAGGCAGCTCGAACCGGGCGAGTGAAATTTGAATCGGTGTTACAACAAAGCGATGTGTTAACACTGCATTGTCCTCTGACACCCAGCACCCGGGATTTAATCGGTGCTAAGGAACTGGCCATGATGAAAAGCGAAGCCATATTAATTAATGTGGCTAGAGGTGGTGTGGTGGATGAAGCCGCCTTATTGCAAGCTTTACACGAGCGGAAGATAGC
Organism: Gammaproteobacteria bacterium; assembly: GCA_029882975.1. Lineage (NCBI taxonomy): Bacteria > Pseudomonadati > Pseudomonadota > Gammaproteobacteria > Gammaproteobacteria bacterium. Next base: position 242,092 of record JAOUJW010000001.1, on the reverse strand, counting down.
CGGTGCCGGTATTGACGTGCTAAGTGTGGAGCCGCCGGCCCAGGGCAATCCATTGTTGGAATGTGATTTGCCCAACTTGATAGTTACACCTCATATTGCCTGGGCCAGCCGCCAGGCAAGACAGCGTCTGGTACAGGAAATGGCCCGCAATATCCGAGATTTCAGTGTAGGAAAAGCGCGTAATGCGGTCTTACCGGACCTGTCTGAACCGCTTTAGTTTTCACGATCAATGCCGGATTTCCATCAAAGAGTGGGGGGTGAGCTGGGAATATAGAGGAATAGCTTGCGGCGAATCATCAGCGTTGAGCTTGTGCGCAATGGTAGAGTAGGCACTTTTCTTGTGGCCGCGTGCGCGAAAGCGAATAGCCGTCCATCCCTGGACGAACTATTAGCATCGCATTACGATATGGGTTTCCCTTAAGCCGCTTGACTTAACTGATCAATAATCAGTTTTTCCAGTTTGATGGTGTCGGCGGTAAAACCACGAATACCTTCGGCCAGTTTCTCCGTCGCCATGGCGTCACTGTTCATTAACCAGCGAAAATTGGCTTCGTCCACCTTCACCCGTTGAATATCCATGGTTTTGGATTGGCCCGCATTCAGTTTGATATCCACTTTCCCATCTGTATTTTTTAGCTCTTCCATTAATTTGGGTGAAATGGTGAGTAGGTCGCAGCCGGCCAGTTCCAGTATTTCATCGCTGTTGCGAAAACTGGCGCCCATGACCAGTGTATGGTGATCGAACTTTTTAAAATAATTGTAGATCGCAGTGACGGATACCACACCCGGGTCGAATTCCGCAGCATATTCATGAACTTCATGGTTTTTCTTATACCAATCGAGAATGCGGCCCACAAAGGGTGAGATCAGGGTCACTCCCGCTTCGGCGCAAGCGACTGCTTGAGCCATATGGAACATAAGCGTGCAATTACAATGAATACCTTGGCGCTCCAGGATTTCGGCCGCTTGAATGCCCTCCCAGGTAGATGCGATCTTTATTAGAACTCGCTCCCGGCTCACTCCCGCTTCTTTGTACATAGCAATCAAGTTTTCCGCGCGTCTTACCGTAGCGGCAGTATCAAAGGAGAGCCGTGCATCCACTTCTGTTGACACCCGTCCGGGAACGGTTTTTAGAATTTCAGCACCAAAGTTAACGGCGATTTTGTCCAGAATGAGGTCGGTGCGTTCTCTTGGTGAACCGGTAATGGCGCTGCTGTATTCGATGGCATTGTTAACCAAGGATTGATACTGCGGCATTTGGCAGGCACTGTATAGCAAGGATGGATTAGTGGTTGCATCAATCGGCGTATACTGTTTTATAGAGTCGATATCGCCGGTATCAGCCACAACTTTAGTCACCAGGCTGAGTTGTTCCAGTTTATTCATCATGCTAGTCCTCTTTCTGTTTGGGTGTTTATTTGTTCTCGGGGTAAACTGATCCAAAAGGTGGCGCCTTGGTCCGGATTGTTGAACGCGCCGATATGGCCATTTTGTTCTTCAATCAGGTGCTTGGATAAACCCAGTCCAACACCGGAGCTGGTCTCATTGCCCGTCGGTTTGTTGCTCAATACCGCATTGGGCGTAAATAATTTTTTCAGATCCTGTTGGCTGAAACCGGGACCTTGGTCGCAAATATCGATATACACACAGTGATCGTCAAAGCGAGTTTCAATAGTTGTAGTTGTGTGTGCAGGGCTGAATTTAATGGCGTTACCGATCAGGTTTTCCAGCACTTGGGTCACTTGAAATTCATTCCCAACAAATTTGGGGAGATTCTGCTCCGATTTGAGTTTTAAGTGTATGTGTTTTTGTTTGGCATATTCCCGGTTGTTGCGGATACATTTCTCCAGCAGTGATTGGATGTCATGGGGCGAGGCATCGGGTTCATTGGCACTTTTATTACCTAAAAAGCCGTCAATCACGGATTGCATGTACTTGCAGGATTGATAAGCGATAGATAGCAGTTCTGCATTGTCCGGGGTAAATTCCAATCCAGGTTTACATTCGTCTTCCAAAGATTTAATCACTTCCAGACTTACGATTAAGGGTTTTTTTAAATCATGGCTGGCGAACTTTACAAACTGTTCCTTCATCGCAACCAACTTTTTTAAGCTAAGTTGGGTTTGAACCCGTGCGCCTGCCACAGCCATGCTTAACGGTTTGACAATATAGTCATTGGCACCGAGATTAAGTGCATCAACGATGTGTTCCTGCAAGTCGTCTGCCGTTACCATGATGATGGGCAAACTCAGCATGCTATGGCATTTCCGGACTTCGGCGAGCATCTCCAGACCGTTCATTCCCGGCATCATGATATCGAGCAGGATGAGGTCGTAAGGGTAGCTTTTTATCATCTCCAGCGCTTCCGGCGCATCTGCGGCACAATCCACGTCAAATCCCAATTGACTCAATTGGATACGCATCATGTCTCGATTCCATTCGGCATCATCCACGATGAGAAGTTTGTGCTGTTTCTCGGTTTGTATTGTAGATCTCACTGCACTCATGGCTTAGAAAATACAAGGGTAAAATTTCATTGGATCGTACAGACTTACCGTTGCTTGCCTGTCGGTATGAGTGATTTAACGGCACAGGAAGTTTGGACTTGAATTAAGGGGCCGGCGCGGGCTTAAAGAGTGTGTCGAAACTGTGAATTGTTTCGGTTATTGGCGTCTCTTGGGTTTGCTCGATTTACGTTTTGACGGGGTTTTCTTGTGGCTCGGCCGGGATGCTTTCTTTATTGTGGGTTTGGGCCCGTTGATTTCGCCTGCGTGCTGGGTGCGAAAGACGTGGGTTCTGGAACCGGCGTTGGCTCCAGGCTGTGTTTTCTGGGGCGGGATAAGATGGCGTTTGCCGTAACCAATCAGATCTTCCCGGCCCATGCGTATCAATGCCTTATGTAACAGTGCATGGTTCTCCGGTGCATGGTATCGCAAAAAGGCCTTGTGTAGTTGACGAATTTTCAGCCCCTTGGGGATAAAAACCGATTCGCCCGAGTGGCTGATTTTTTCCAGGGGATTCAACTCTGTGTGGTACATGGCGCTGGCGGTTGCCATGGGAGAGGGTAGAAAGGTCTGTACCTGATCGGCGCGATAGTTATTTTTTTTCAGCCACAAAGCCAGTTGCAGCATATCCTCATCAGTGGTTCCAGGGTGGGCCGCAATAAAATAAGGAATAAGATACTGTTCTTTACCGGCAGCCAAGGAATATTTGTCAAATAAAATCTTAAATTTGTCATAAGCGCCAATGCCCGGTTTCAACATTTTGGACAATGGGCCGGTTTCGGTATGTTCCGGAGCGATTTTAAGGTATCCACCCACGTGGTGGGTTACCAATTCTTTTACATAGTCTGGGGATTGAACGGCCAGATCGTAACGCAGCCCGGAAGCGATCAGCACCTTTTTGACGCCGGGCAAAGCGCGCGCTTTACGATACAGTTGAATTAAGGGTTTGTGGTCGGTGTTGAGGTTCTTACAGATATCAGGATAGACGCAGGAGGGTAGGCGGCAGTTGGATTCGATATTTTTATCCTTGCAGGCCAGTCGGTACATATTCGCTGTGGGTCCACCCAGGTCCGATATGATGCCGGTGAAACCGGGAACACTATCCCGCAATATTTCTATTTCTTTCAAGATGGAGGTTTCCGAACGATTTTGAATTATGCGGCCTTCGTGTTCGGTGATTGAACAAAAAGTACAACCGCCAAAACAGCCCCGCATAATGTTGATGGAAAAGCGAATCATTTCATATGCGGGGATAGCATTCCCGGCATAGCGTGGGTGGGGTTGGCGGGTGTAAGGTAATTCAAAGACTTGATCCAATTCCTTGCTGCTCAGGGGTAGTGGTGGTGGATTGAGCCAAACGCCACGATCACCATGGGATTGAAACAGCGCCACAGCGTTGCCCGGGTTGGTCTCTCGATGCAGCAGTCGGGAGGCATGGGCGTAGAGGTATTTGTCGGTTTTCACTTCGTGGTAACCCGGTAATACCAATACGGTATTGGCCTGGGCTCGGCGGGTACGACGGGTTTTTGGGGGGTGCACCAACTTCTGATTGTTGTCTTGAGCGCAGGCGGGGCCTGTTTGTGTGGCGTAGGGATTGGAAAATGCTTGGTCGGGATTTGCCTTTCCATCATCCAGGTTGGAGGCATCCAATACCTGCCAATCTTCAGGAATGTTCTGACGAATAAAGGCCGTACCGCGAATATCCTGTATCTCTTTCACGCTTTCCTTGGCTGCCAGACGATGGGCAATTTCAACAATCTGTCGTTCTCCATTGCCGTAGACCAGTATGTCGGCCTTGGAGTCCATGAGAATGGAGCGTCTGACGGTATCGGACCAATAATCGTAGTGGGCAACCCGGCGTAAGCTGGCTTCTATGCCTCCCAAAATGATGGGGGTGTCTTTATAGGCCTGGCGACAGCGTTGGGCGTAAACAATCACAGCACGGTCCGGCCGGGTGCCGCCTTGATTGCCGGGAGAATAAGCATCGTTACTGCGGATTTTGCGATCGGCGGTGTATCGATTCACCATGGAGTCCATATTGCCGCTGGTCACGCCAAAAAACAGCTGCGGTTGCCCCAGGCGCATAAAATCACGATTATCAGTCCAATCCGGCTGATCGATTATGCCGACACGAAAACCTTGCGCTTCCAGCGTTCTGCCGATAACCGCCATGCCGAAACTGGGATGGTCTACATAGGCATCTCCGCTGATCAGAACAATATCGCAGGCATCCCAACCCAAGGCATCCATTTCCTCGCGGCTTGTGGGCAATACCGGGGCGGTTCCAAAGCGTTTGGCCCAGTAGGGGCGATAAGAAAACAATAATGGCGATGATTTCATTCGTTGACATTATATAACACAGGGGATACATGAAAGTAGGGCTGTAGTTGTTATTATGGGCATGTTTTACAGTTGGCTATTAAACAATTTAACTTTATGGAATATAGCCATGCGATAATTACCATGTGGAAATAACCATGCAATTGACCATAGATATTGATGATAAGCAACAAACCCTGGATATCAGTGATGCTGATTTGAAAGACGGCGAGGATTTTTTCAAAATGATGGATCGGGACATGGATAAAGGTTGGCAAATGAGTCGTGAATGGGTGGATTGTCCCAATCTGATCCAGCGATGCCAGATTGCGGCCAATAAAATGCTCGGTGCAATTGCCTCGGAAAACGAAACCTTACTCATGTTGCTGGCCGGTTATATTTTGACTCGGCTGCCGGATGTGGGGATGATTCGCATTGCGACGGCAGGAGAGATGTCCGAAACAGAACTCATCCCACGGAGTAAGTAGCCGCCAGTGTTTGCAAGGCAGTACGCAGGGTGGCAACTGTTGCCGGCAAAATCAGCATTTCATAGCGCACACCGTCCAATTCCAAGCGTTCGAAGTGATGTACATCGTCTTTATGGATTATTACCAGAAAACCTGCCGGCTGAGGGTTTTTTTGATTGGCTGCGATGAGGGATTCAAAATTGCTCAATTGGGAGCCGTAGGTGGGATGGTAGATAAACTCTGCGGCTATAATTCGGGGTCGGAGTTGCTTGATTTGTGCTAGAGTTTTGCGTTGCGAGTCGATCTGTACCAAACGGTAACCTAATTGGCTGCACCAGCGGGGCAGTTCCAAGAGCAGTTCTTTGAACAGCGCCGGTTGCCCCGACAGCAGCAGGGAATTTTCGCTCTCCGGGTTCATTGACCACAGCACTTTTTGTATTTCTTACCGCTGCCGCAAGCGCAAGGGTCATTGCGTCCCTGTTTTTCCTGATTGCGTATTGGTTGAATGGTACTGCCATCCACATAAAACCACTGTCCCTCTTCTTTAATAAATTCACTGGCTTCATCGAGACCGCCGGCCTGACCATTAATGCGACAGCGTGCTCTAAATTCCACCAGGCCACGATCATCCTGAGTGCCGCCGGCTTCGGTGCGCAATATTTGTAATCCTATCCACTGCACATTGCTATCGGTGGGATCTTGTTCAGGGCGGGTGCTGTGATGCCAGGTTTTCAACAAGTAGTCGGCGTCGTTGCGGCTATAGGCAACGTAGCGGGAGCGCATTAAAGATTCAGCGGTTGGCGCTGTCTTGCTGCCATCCAGATAAGGGCCACAGCAGTCTGTGTAAGATGATTCGGAGCCACAAGGGCACAAAGTATCGGTCTGCATCGGTACTCCAGTGTCGCAATAATGGTTAATAATAATTGCAAGTAACAAAAGTGAGTTACAATAGAGGTTCTCAGGGTATTTTACAATTCTTTGTGGGCATGCTGAAGTTATAGCGGTAGCGCGCTATAATCATAACATTTTGTCCTGCATCACATAGAAATGCAGGGTTCAACACAAGGTAACTCCATGACAGATCAATCGCACACGCAAACTCCCGTTACGGTCCGGTTACAAGATTACCGTGTTACGGATTTTATTGTCCATGAAGTGCAACTGCACTTTGACCTGGTTGAAACTGAGACCATCGTTCGTTCCAAACTGCGCATCAGTCGCCGTCCCGGAACGCCCTCAACAAATCCCTTGGTATTGCAAGGAGAAGACTTGGAGCTGCGAAGCCTCCTGGTCAACGGTACAGAACTGACGTCATCCCAATATACTGTGGATGAATCCGGTCTTAGCATTCTTTCGCCGCCCGATACTATGGATTTGGAGATCCATACTGGGATAAATCCTCAGGAAAATACGTCTTTAAACGGACTTTATACTTCCGGTGGTAACTTTTGTACCCAGTGTGAAGCAGAAGGTTTCCGGCGTATGACTTATATGTATGACCGGCCGGATGTCATGGCGACATATACCACTACAATTGTGGCGGACAAAGCTAAATATCCGGTTTTGCTATCCAATGGCAATTTGATCGAACAGGGTGAGGTAGACAATGACGCTTCGAAACATTACGCCGTCTGGCAGGACCCGTTTCCCAAGCCTACTTATTTGTTTGCTTTGGTCGCCGGTGATCTGGCTTGTATCAAAGATAAGTTTACCACCGCGTCGGGCAGAGCTGTGGATTTGCATATTTATGTGCAACACCACAATAAGGACAAATGTACCCACGCCATGCGTTCTCTCATTAATGCGATGAAATGGGATGAGCAGGTCTACGGTCGTGAATACGATTTGGATATTTATATGATCGTGGCGGTGGATGATTTCAATATGGGAGCCATGGAAAATAAGGGGCTCAATGTATTTAATTCCAAATTTGTGCTGGCTAAGCCGGAAACAGCAACTGATCAGGATTATGACGCAATTGAAGGGGTGATCGGACATGAATACTTTCATAACTGGTCAGGTAATCGAGTCACCTGCCGTGACTGGTTTCAGTTGAGTTTAAAGGAAGGCTTTACTGTGTTTCGGGATCAGGAGTTCAGTGCCGATATGAGTTCGAGGGGAGTTAAGCGAATTCAGGACGTAAACATTCTGCGCGTCCACCAGTTTCGCGAAGACGCCGGCCCCATGGCTCACTCGGTACGGCCTGAGGAATATCAAGAGATTAACAATTTCTACACCGTAACCATTTATAACAAAGGTGCCGAAGTGGTGCGCATGTTACATCACTTGTTGGGGGCGGAAGGATTTCGCAAGGGTACGGATTTATATTTTCAACGCCACGATGGCCAGGCGGTAACGACGGATGATTTTGTCAAAGCTCTGGAAGATGCCAATGATGCAGATTTCACGCAGTTTAAGCGTTGGTACAGCCAGGCCGGTACGCCGCAACTGCAAGTACGAACACATTACGATGCGGTTGCGCAAACCTGTACCTTGAACGTGAAGCAAAGTTGTCCTGACACTCCCGGGCAAACCAATAAGCTGCCGTTTCATATTCCGGTGGCGATGGGTTTGGTGGGACCACAAGGCGACGATTTGGAGTTGCAATTGGATGGTCAATCTTTGGGCGATTCCACGGTTTTACATATTCAGGAAGTCGAGCAAAGCTTCGTATTCCAAAATGTAACCGGTAAACCGGTACCTTCTTTACTGCGTGGTTTTTCCGCGCCGGTAAAGCTGGATCTTGATTTGTCGGATGCAGATTTGTGTCATCTAATGGCCTGCGATAAGGACGACTTTAATCGTTGGGAAGCCGGGCAACGCCTGGCACTAAAGCTTATTCTGGCACTGGTGGAGGATATTCAGCAGGGACGTGAGTTGGAGCTGAACCCGGCCTATTCACAGGCCATCCGCGCGATTCTGGAAAATCCTGACCTGGACAAAGCACTGGCGGCCCAAGCCATCTGCTTGCCAGGTGAAAGCTATGTGGCAGAGTTTATGTCAGTGGTGGATCCCATAGCGATACATCGCGCTTGTCTGTTTATTCGTCGTGCGCTGGCAGAGCAATTACAGCCGGTTTTTGCGCAGGTTTATCAAGGTAATAAAGACAAAGGGGGCTACCGGATTGATTCTGTATCCAAAGGTCGACGTGCGCTGAAAAACGTGTGTTTGTCTTATTTGATGGAGCTGGGTGAAGAGGCAGTTATCCAACAGTGTGAACAGCAGTACCAAAGCGCCAACAATATGACCGATGTCGTCGCTGCCTTAAACAGCTTGTGCAATGCCGAGTCTGTCGCGTCGGACAGACGCGCACATTGGCTGGAACATTTCTACAGGCAATGGCAAGCCGATGCCCTGGTAATCGATAAATGGCTGGCGATTCAGGCGGCCTCCAGGCTCAATGATACTTTGGCAAGGGTGCGGGAGTTGGTAGGACACAGTGCGTTCAATGTAAAGAACCCCAATAAAGTACGCTCCCTTATCGGAGTGTTTGCCGGCGCCAATAGTGTGAATTTTCATGAAGACTCCGGGGCGGCCTATGAGTTTGTGGCCGATTATGTGTTACAGCTGAACTCGCTCAATCCGCAAATAGCCGCACGTTTGGTCGGAGCCTTTACCATGTGGAGTCGTTTTGATGCTCCGCGACAAGCTCTGATGAAGCAACAATTGGAACGCATTCTGGCCGAACCTAAATTGTCCAGAGATGTGTACGAGATAGTCAGCAAGAGCTTGGCTGTTAATCGTGCTGGTTAGACAGTGCAGGCGAGGTTTGACGTGATGCCAGGCAGGATTCTGTTGTCCATCGTGGAACAAGGGGGGTACCCGGATTTTTCAGCCTTATATGAGCGCTGCGACTACCAAGTAACTATCTTGCGTAATATGCGCAAAGCCATTTCCTTTTTGAAAAAGAATCAACCGCACGTGATTGTCGCTGAGTTTAATCACCAGTCGGATTTTCGCGATCGTACCAGCAGTCTGGAGTCTTTGTTGGCTACTTTGCAGAAAATGTCGCAACACAGTAAAACGGCTGTTAAGGTGTTGGTGTTTTACGAAAAAGACTATCGTCAGCAACTACAGAAGTTACAAACTGTGTTTGATGACTTCACACCTATGGCCTACCCCATTCGTGAGGAAGAGCTGGCAAAGGCACTTCAGGATATGGTATGAAGGTCACTTACCCGGCCCGGTTCAGGGTTCTTGCGGGTTCTGTTTTTTTTCACTTTGAAAGGATCGGGCTCGGGTCAAACTATTCTTACCGAACTTGGCGTTAATGGAATCGGCGACCGCATCCAGTTTGCTTTGCGCGCTGCTCTCCGTTTGTAAAAGCTCCTGCTGAATTGCTTGTGCGGGCTCCGATAAATTACTAATGCCCATACCAATTAAGCGCACAGGCGGTAATTTTGGCGGCAACTTATAGGTAAAAATTTGTTTCACGGTTTGCCACAGCACCTGGGTTTGGTCTGTGGCTTGTTGCAAACTGTGGGACCGTGTGACGGTTTTGAAGTCTGAATAGCGAATTTTTAGTTGCACCGTGCGACCGCGCAATTCATGGTGCCGCAGTCTCCAGGCTACCTGCTCAGTCAGTTGTAGCAAAGTAGCTAACAGAATCTCTCGTTCAGTGATATCATGCGCGAATGTGGTTTCGTGGGAAATGGATTTGGTTTCATGCTCGCATACCACCGGGCGTGGGTCTATGCCACGCGCCAATCGCCACAACTGCATACCGTGTTCACCGAAATTGTCTTTGAGTAAGCCTTCGTTAAAGGCTCGCAGCTGGGCGATGGTACGTATGCCCAGTTTGTCCAACGATTTTTCTGTGACTTTACCTACACCCCAAATGCGCCATACCGGTAATGGGTCCAAGAAATCCTGAACCTGACTTCGAGTGACCACGGTAAAGCCGTCAGGTTTATCAACATCCGAGGCAATTTTGGCTATGAATTTGTTCGGAGCGATACCTATGGAAACGGTCAAGCGCAATTCATCGTTAATATTCTGTTTGATTTTCCGGCCGATGCTATGTGCAGATCCGTACAGGCGTTCTGAGGCGGCTACGTCCAAAAAAGCTTCATCCAAGGATAAGGGTTCTACCAAGGGCGTATAGCGCTCAAAGATGGCTCGAATTTGTTGGGACACGTGTGCATAGAGATCGAGGCGATGAGGTAGAATGACTAGGTGAGGGCATTTCTTAACAGCAATGCTCATGGGCATGGCGCTATGTATGCCAAAACGCCGGGCAATATAATTGGCCGCTGCAACGACACCACGGGATTGAGGGGATCCACCCACAACCACCGGTTGATCAGCCAAATGAGGTTGCTCACGGATTTCCACTGATGCGAAAAAAGCATCCATGTCCGCATGTATAATCATGGTTTAAACCGACTGGCGAACAACAGCATGTAAAACCACAGCAAGGTGAGGCCTGTGGCCAATAGTTTTGCCGGTGCCAGACGTATACTGCCTGCCAGCCAGCGATCATAAAAATCCAACCGGGGGCTGGGGCCGGTACCGGGTTGCAGGGATCTTTTGAAATTACTTTGGCAATCCCGAAAATAAAACAGTTGCCAGCAATTGCCGGCCACATAGGCTCCGGTGGCGTACCAGTAGTTGGCGGCTTGTATCCAACCTTTGTTCATAAGTTGTTTATGGATTTCCTTAAGAAAAGGGAATAGCCGCAGAACCTGCGTTTTGTCCTGTTGTTGGTAAGCTTGGGTGGCATGTGGAAAAAAATCAAGAAAACCGATGTGCATGAAATTGCACAAAATCGCGTTGAGAATCTGTCGTTGCTTCAGGCCTTCCGTTTCAAATCGCCGGGCCGATGTGTATACGGTGCCGGGTAGGGTAATCCAATTTCCCTGTTCAAAAATACGTCGTGCCAGCCTCGCGTCCTCCATGTATGGTAAAGACTCGTCAAACCCGCCCAAGGATTGAAAAAAATCCCGAGAAATTAGCATTCCCTGGTCGCCGTTAACGGTGTCCATGCGGTTCAGGCCGGTTTTGCACTCATAAAAATAATAAGCCCATTGCAAGTTCGTTTGTTGCCGCAGAAAACGCATCTTGAAATGACCGGCCACCTCAGGGGTGGTGTGTTGTTGTCGTTGTTGTAAAGCGGCAAGGCCGTGTCGGCATAAACGCGTGTCTTCGATGTGGGTGTCTGCGTGCAAAAATAAAAGCATAGACGCCAAGGCCGGCTTAACCCCGGTATTCATTTGCAGGGCGCGTCCGCGGCCCGATGGGATGATGTGAATGTTTGGGTGGCGGTTCTGCCACTGGTGGCAGATTCGTAAGGTGTCATCATTGCTACCGCCGTCGGCGACAATGATTTGCAGTACCACATCCTCTTGATCGCATAGGCTTTTTAGCAATGTTTCGATATGTCCCTGTTCATTTAAGGTGGGGATGACAACCGACAACTCCGGTAGGGCGGCAGTAACGGCTGGGCTGGTGCGGGGTGGCGGGGTGGGTTGTTTTGTGGGGGCTTGCGTCATAGGGTGGAATGTCCTGCTCATTGCTCCGGATTGCAGGCTTAATCTTACGCTGCGAGCGCCGGCAAGAAAACATTTCCGGGCTATGGATTTACCCGTCGGACCCGCGGGTGTTACCATTGCCCCTCAAGGGAAGTAGGGGGCATTGCGGTCGGTTGGTGAAAATCGATGGCAGGCAGGGTGAAATCAAGGGGGAGGTGAATCTAATGGGCTTGTTTTCCAGTGCGGAATCAGAATCTGTGGACCTGGATGCGAAGCGTCAGGCCGAGTTTGAAAAGCCATATAGTAAGAAGAGAGCAACTACAACTTCCTATGGAGTCGATAAAGCCATAGAGTTAATGCGTGACCTGCCACAGCAGGAATTGGGTGCCGTGGTTGGGATTGTGATTCACACCTTGGAATCCATGCAAATTGATGTAGACGCCATCATAGACGATGCAGAGCAAAAAGAGAGTCGAGTCTCTCAGAGGATTCAGTTTCTCGAACAGGAAATTGGTGAATTGAGCGGTCGCATTAAAAAATGCGGCGATGAAATCGAATTTTACCGCACAGAACTGGCAGAGGTTTCCGCTATCAAGCAACTATTGCAAAGTGATGCGGCTCTTTCCGGGGATGATCTGCAATTTGCCGATGAGCCGGAAGACGAATTGGCCCTTATGGGCGAGGAAACGGACTGAAAAGAGGTCGACCTGATATGTGCGAACACAGTCCATTTGGCCTGGAAGTCATGGAGCTGGGCCCCATGGAGAACTTTATTTACTTGATTCACGATCATGCCACGCAACGCGCAGCGGTGGTGGATCCGGCCTGGGAAGTCCCTGAAATATTGCAGTGGGCAGAGAAAAAGGCGGTTAAAATCACCGATATACTGCTCACACACAGTCATCATGATCATATCAATGGCATCCAGGGCGTCAGGGAACGGTATGATGCCCAGGTGCATTTGCTTAAAGCAGAAGCGGATTTTTGGGGACAGTATCAGGATACCACGCACCATGGCGGCGATATTATCCAACTGGGGCAAACTGCAATAGAGATCCTGCACACTCCCGGACATACTCCCGGCTCAGCTTGCTACAAATTGGGGGACCATTTAATCGCCGGTGATACCTTATTTGTATTCGGTTGTGGTCGCTGTGACCTGGCAGGCGGAGATCCGCACGAAATGTTCAATACTTTGAAGAAAATCAAAACGGACTTGCCGGCTCACACCATTTTGCATCCCGGACACAATTACGCTGAGAAAACCACATCTACCTTGGAAGAACAAGCCGAGGGAAATCCATTTATGCACTTTGATCAGGTGGAGGATTTTGTCCATTACCGTATGCATGAGCACGATAAAGTGCGCCATTCCCCCTACGGTCCGGTGCTGAAAGCTTAAGGCAAAATCAGCATTGAGAAGCGGTACCGACGGCCCCATATTTACGATTTTACCATTCCAGTAGCACACTATGACCACGGCTATTGCCATCAGCGATCTACGTAAAACCTACAAAAACGGTTTTGAAGCACTAAAAGGAATTGATCTTGAGGTGCAAGCCGGGGACTTTTTTGCCTTGCTTGGACCAAACGGCGCCGGTAAATCCACTACTATCGGTATTCTGTGTTCCTTGATCAACAAATCGTCGGGAACGGTGCAAATTTTTGACAAAGATATTGATCGGGATTTTTCGGTGGCTAAATCTTATGTGGGTTTGGTGCCGCAGGAGTTCAATTTCAATGTTTTTGAGCCCATCCGTGAGGTAATCATCAATCAAGCAGGATATTACGGTATCCCCACCCGTGAGGCAGCCGGCCGTGCCGATAAGTACCTGAAGAAACTCGGATTATGGGAGAAACGGCAGGACGGTGCACGACTGCTTTCCGGGGGGATGAAACGCCGCCTGATGATCGCTCGGGCATTGGTGCACCAGCCAAAATTGCTGATTTTAGATGAGCCTACGGCAGGGGTGGATATTGAAATTCGCCATAGTATGTGGGAGTTCATAAAGGAAATTAACGCCAACGGTACCACCATAATTTTGACTACCCACTACCTGGAAGAAGCGGAAAGTTTGTGTAAAAACATCGCCATAATTGATCATGGCTGTATCATCGAAAAAAACAGCATGCAAAATCTGCTGTATCAATTACAAATGGAAACCTATGTGCTCAATCTGGCCGACGGTTTGGCTTCGATTCCTGAGTTGGCGGGTTACGAGGTGAGCCGGGTGGATGACTGCACTTTGGAAGTGTGTGTGTCCAAGGAGCAGGGCATCAACCCTTTGTTCGAGCTGCTATCGCAAAAACAGATTCGGGTTCTCAGTATGCGCAACAAGCGTAACCGTCTGGAGGAGTTGTTCATGCGCCTGGTGGGCGATAATCGTTCCAAAGGGGCAGGGTAATGACGGCCTCGGAAAAGTTGACAGCGTTTTCAACCATTGTTCTTAAAGAGGTTCGCCGTTTTTTGCGTATATGGATTCAAACGGTATTACCGGCGGCGATGACGACGGTTTTGTATTTTGTGATTTTCGGAAATCTAATTGGCGAACGTATTGGCGCCATGTCCGGTGTGGCCTACATCGATTATATTGTTCCCGGGCTCATTCTTATGTCGGTGTTAACCAACTCTTATGCCAATGTGGTGTCGTCCTTTTTTGGTGCCCGGTTTCACAGAAACATAGAAGAGATGCTGGTTTCTCCGGTGCCCAATTACATTATTCTAGCCGGTTTTGTGTGCGGTGGGGTGGCCAGGGGAATGACGGTGGGTTTGGCGGTGACGTTGGTCGCTGTTTTTTTTACCAATATTCAGATTCATAATATCCTGGTCGTTGTATCCATGGTGTTGTTAACCTCGATATTGTTTTCACTGGGAGGGTTCATTAACGCTATTTACGCCCGCAATTTTGATGATATTTCCATAGTGCCAACATTTGTGCTGACGCCCTTAACTTATTTAGGCGGTGTTTTCTACAGTATTGACCTGTTGCCGGAGTTTTGGAGAACCGCATCTTTGTTTAATCCCATACTGTACATGGTGAATGCTTTTCGCTATGGGTTTTTGGGGATTAGTGATATGGGTTTGGTTTATTCTTACGGTATAACTCTGTTTTTTATTCTCTTGTTGACCGTTTTCTGCTTGAGGTTGATGGATAAAGGTCGCGGAATACGCACATGATGGCTTTTGATGCACCAAAGCAAGTGGTGGAGTTTTTTGATGCATTGGCAGACCGCTACGATCAAGCTGTTTTTCGCTTTTATCCCTTTAGTGCCGACGCTATCGTGCCGTTGCTGCGCACGGCTCCGGGGCAAAAAATTCTGGATGTGGGCACAGGGACAGGGGCTGCTGCCATAGCGCTGGCGCAAACGATGCGTCACCAAGGCCGGGTGATTGCCATCGACCTGTCCGAGGTTATGCTTGCCAAGGCAATGGAAAACACCGGCAAAATGGCTTTATCCAATGTGGATTTTTTTGCCATGGATGCACAATCACTTGAGTTTAAATCGGATTATTTTGATCATGTTGTCAGTGCTTTTTCTTTGTACTACATGCCGGATATGCTTACCGCGCTGCAAGGTTGGAAGCGGGTTACCAAACCGGGCGGAAAAATCCTTTGTACCGGTTTAGCTTGTGACGTATTTGGCGCTTTGCTCGACGACTTACGCGTTGCCTTACCTCAATTTACCACGGTGGATGCCCGCCCATTATTAGCCTCCGAGCGGCTGTGCTCCAGTGAACAATGGCTCAAGCTCATGGAGCAGGCGCAGCTGCAAAGGACTGCAATGCAAGTCGGGCAGTTTGGTTACCACCTCTCCGGGCCAGAGCAGTGGTGGGATGTGCTGTGGGGCAGTGATGTGGGTAGGATACTGCAATCATTGGATCCACTTGTGTTGGCGCAGTTGAAAACCTATCATCTGGGCCAAGTGGCAAAACGGATAAAGCCGGAGGGCTTATGGTTGGATGTGCAAGTCGTATTTTGTATGGGAGAAGTTTGAATGTCGGTCTGTAAATATGTTGGTGCCGCTTACCTCGCTGTTGGGCTGCTGATGTTTGTAAGCACCCAAGGGGTTTTGGCAAGCGCTTCAGTGGGGCAAGTCAAAGGCGTGGTAAATCACTGCAATGCCGCTGGTGTTGAAGGTATGCAGATTTATATCGCCGGCAGAAACCATGTGCTGTTTACGGGTGCAGACGGAAAGTTTTTGTTTGAACGGGTGAGCCCCGGTGAGGTGGAGTTGGTTTATACAGTGGGTGGAAAAATCGTAAACCGCAATCGGGTCACCGTTTTGGCTGATGAAACCCAGGATCTTGGGCAGATTGTTTTTTGTTCCCGAGAGTCCGCGCCATCTGAGGCTACCCTTGCAGACCACGATAAGGATGGTGTGAGCGCACCTCAAGATTGCGACGATAACAACAAGGCGGTTCGCCCCGGAGCAGTAGAGCTGTGTGATGGCATAGACAATAATTGTAATGGCCAAGTGGATGAAAACGTCGCTTTGCACAAAGTGGATAATGGATTGGCTCAATGTCGTTCCGGGAAGTTGGAGTTGCAAAGTTGTCAGAAAGGGTATGCCGATTGTGACGGACAGATCGCAAATGGTTGTGAAATAGACACCATGGTGGATGCGGATAATTGCGGCGCTTGTGATAATTTTTGCGGCGGGGAAATTTGTGCTGCCGGGTCTTGCTGATCATGGAGCTTAAGCTTACCTCACGTGGCGCTTAAAGCTTTCTAATAAAAAAGGCGGCTTATGGGCCGCCTTTTTATTCAAACGGTATTTCTAGAACGTGACGCCAACCGCTTTTAAACCACCGTCATCGCTGTCTTCATAATTCACCATTACACTGCCTTTGGCACCCTTCAATCCATCAATAATTTCATTGCTGGCGGCAAATGTGATGGGGCTGTTGGATTGGGCATCTCGAATGGTGAAGGTTTTCTTGCCGGCATCCACGGATAACACATTGCCGATGTGGGTGCTGGGTCCTGCGGCATCGCAAGCCCAAGTGGTAATGGGGGCGATCAAAGCACCCATTAGTACGATTTTGCTTAGTAATCGCGTATTCACAGTATTGACCTCCAAGTTGCAACAGGGGAACTTACATTTGGTGTAATCCCGTCATTATAAATCATACAAAACCGCTTTGCTTTCATAAGAGAAGACAACAGTATCACGAAAACGTTACAAGCCAAAGAATATAAGTAATTAAGGAAGTTCTTATAATTCCATAAAGTTAATAGGGTAATGGACGATATTTATGAGGGTATAAGGGGCGCTCCTAGAGCGATGGTTTTTTTCCAGTTGTGAGGTCTTTTTATGAGTTTGCAAGCCGTGAATCAATTTGTACAAGAACTGGAAGGGATGTCGAAACAAGAACTGAATAAATTTGCTAAGCGTTGTGTTTGCCGCAAACTGGCTAATGAACAGCGTGGCGCAAGCGGATTGGATCCGGGATCGGAATTGGATCTGATTCATGCTGAATACGTTCGTCGCGGTTTAGAGAAGCATTACGATATGACGTTTGAATCCGTTGTGAAGAACCCGGACGCTTGTAATGCCGCCTGAATGGGTTTTGTAAATCAAAGTACCATCCCGGTTGCCTGCAGTGGGTGGCCGGGGATGTTTAGCGTATGTTTAGCGTCTTCTTTGCATCTGGCTCCTTCTTTCCTGCAACTATAAAGATTTCCCCTTCCCACGCATCGATTGTTTAGTCAGTAGTGGATTGCTTTGTTTCACGCTGAGCCATGGAATATACTTACTAAAGAGACCAGCGATAAGTCTTATATAAAGTATTTTGCTAATTGGCTTGTTTGATATAAGCAAAGAAAATAAACCATGAAATCCAAACTAATCGATGTGCCTGTATTGAAAGCCATGCCGTGCAGCATTGAGGCGTCAAACTATAACAGGGTGCGTTTGGCGCTGTGTAGATTGGGTAATCCCTTACGTCTGGAGTTGATCAATTTGCGTGGTTTGGATGTACAGTTGGACAATGAAGCCTGGGTTTGTGTGGATAGAACCCTAAATGATATGCCTATCTTTGCGTGGGTTAATCTACAGAGCCGCGGCAGGGTCAGTTTGTGTGCGCCGGTTCCGTGCCAATTGCGGTTTTACCATAATCATGCAGATTTGATTTGTGGCACGGTATTGGATCTCATCGATCGACAGCTACAAATACGTTTGTCACAACCCCAGTCCAGGCTGGGACAGGTAAAAAAATTCCCTTTGGTGGCTCCTGATTCTTAGGTAGAAAAATACTATTCTTTGTTTCTGAAAACATTGGGTTGAGTGTGTTTTCGTAAGTATACGAATGGAGTTGTGCGATGGAGTTTGGAGTTAAACTCCAGCAGTACGGTGGATATATTTTCCATTGCTAAGCTCGAATAATTTTGATACACAGTAATAGCCTGTGGCAGTGCATTTCGCGCAATTGGGTGGCGCTGAACCGGTGAAAGCATTTGTCAGTTTGGTTTAGACTGTGTCAAAATCAAATGCCCGTCAAATTCAAATGTAAAGCGTATACAGGGGGAATCTTGGGTGGGGGGCCATCCTGAAATGGTGCTGCCACCTGTGAGCAGTAATGCACTTATTAAAATGGATCTGCGCTCGACGCAAGCCATTCGTATTAGGTCGACTGGGAAAGACGATCTAAGTCGTTAATCCATTATAGTTTGCAATTTAATTAACAAAGGGGTCATGTAATGAAGATAGTAAGAAGCTTGGGGGTGTTGACTTTATTGGTAGCGGCTATGGGTATGGCGTCAGCGGCGTTTGCCGGTGATTCGCACACGGTTGAAGGCGTTATTAAAAAAATCAAATCAGGTGATAAAAAGCTGACCATTTCCCACGGTCCTATTGAGTCCATGGGGATGTCTGGTATGACTATGGATTTCAAAGTATTTGACCCTTCCATGCTGGATGAGGTCGAAGAAGGTCATATGGTGAGTTTTGTGATCGAGCAAGACAAATCGGGTACATTCATTATTATGGAGATCGAAGACAAGGGGGTGGCGAAAGGTGCCATGTCTTCAGATGGACATAATCACAGCCATTAATTAATTTTTAAGCAAAGGTTTTATAAACTGATTGCGGGGCAACGGGAGGTTTCCGTTGCCCCGTTAACAGTATGGATAAGAAGATTGTGGGCTCTGCTGCCTGAACTCAGTGTATACGGAGATTCAGTGGAAAAGTTGAGATCTGCTTCGGGGGTAGCGTTAATGCTGTGGTGTGGTTCTTTATGGGCCGGCTAGGCCTGGGGCTGCGTTGTTTCCACAGATGTTATCGCCAGTATCCTCATCGGAGATAACAAGAAATACAAAGCGATGAGATGAGGTTAAGCATATGAAACGTACTATCATTAACAACACCGTATCGGCGGGCCTGTTTTGCGGGCTGTGCTTGTTGGCGGAGGTTGGCGTAGGAGCAGAGCGATTTGGACTGTTATCCTTGTCGCAGGCGGAGAATATGGCGCTTCAAAATGACCCTCTGATCGCCAAAGTGGAAGCGAGTCAGGAAAGTTTGCAGGAAAAATCCGTAGCGGCGTACTCTTGGCCTGACCCCAAGTTTAAGTATGGCGTCATGAATTTGAACAGTGAAACCTATATTTTGGCAGAAGAGCCCATGACGCAAGTGGTTTATGGTTTGTCGCAGCGCATACCACCGGCGGGCAGTCTGGATGCCATGGCGGAAAAATTTGAGGAAATGGCCAATGCGACGGCATTGGAGATCCAGGATCAAAAGCTGAAAACCCTGTTAAATGTGCGTATGGCCTGGATGGAAGTCTATTACGGTCATCATGCGGGAAAGCTGATTTCGGACAGTCTAAACGTCTTTAAACAGTTGGAAGAAACCACTCGCTATCAATACCGGGCGGGTCGGGGCAATCAACAGGATGTGGTGCGAGCGCAGTTGGAGCAGAGTTTACTAAAAGACAAGAAAAT
Source organism: Gammaproteobacteria bacterium (assembly GCA_029882975.1). Taxonomy (NCBI): domain Bacteria; kingdom Pseudomonadati; phylum Pseudomonadota; class Gammaproteobacteria; species Gammaproteobacteria bacterium. The sequence goes on along the minus strand of JAOUJW010000001.1, from coordinate 222,392 downwards.
AAACATACATATGATGTGGGAAAAATCCTTGGCCACGTTGAAAAAGTGGGTCGGTAATCCAAACCTGATGCAGGACCTGGATATGGCCTATCCAAAATTGGCTATTGCTCCAGCAGCCAACAGTTTAAGAAACGGCTTGGAACGACATCCCTGGTTGTTGGCGGGGCGTGGTAATGTCCAAGCGGCTCAAAAAGGTGTAGAATACGCGAAGGCCCAGCGTCGGCCGGGATGGAGTGTGGATTTGCAATACGGACAGCGTGACGGTAATAACCGGGCGGATCTGGTATCGGGCATGGTTATGATTGATATGCCTCTGTTCAAGTCCAAACGTCAGGACAGACTACTACAGGCAAGTCAAGCGGACCGTGTGGTAGCCCAGAAAATGTATGATGACAGGCGTCGTGCATTTTACGAAAAACTGGAAATCGGCTTGGCAGTGTATAAACAAGCGGATGAACGGCTAAACTTGTATGAAACTCAATTGCTGCCACAGGCGCAACAAAATGCCGAGGCGGCGTTGAAGGCATACCAAAGCGGTGTGTCAGAATTTGGCATCATGGTAAGGGCTCGATTGACTGAACTTACAAGTCAGTTGCAACATTTACGTTTGGTCGCAGACAAAGCCAAAGCACAAGTTGAATTACTGTATCTGGCAGGGGGAATTTAATGCAAACCGATCCGTTTTATCACGGGCGATCTGGCCTGATCGATACGCTTCGTTGGTTGAAGCGTAAGATTTCGGGGCAATACCCACATCCAGGCAGTTACGAACGCTACGAGGGGCAGGACAGTATGACACCACAGCAGGCCTCAGGACATCAGAGTACTCAGAATTTTGATCGGACCCGTGCCGGATATCGTCCCGGTCCCGGAAGCTATTCACAACGCAATGCCAGTTTCGGCAAAACGGTTGGCCAATTGGCGGTAGCTGCTATCGTGGCTGCCGTCCCCATCAGTTTTTATCTCACTAAACCCGATGACATGGGCACGGTATTAAACTCTGCAGGATCTGGTAATGCCCGCAGCGCTAAGAGTTTTGGCAGTAACGGTGCTTCGCCGGCAGCCCAGGTAATGGGTGCCTCGGAACCCCTGAGTGCCGTTATGGATGATACGGCTGTGGAGCATGCCGCCAAACATACCAAGCAGAACTATGTCTGTCCCATGCATCCGGATGTTATTGACACAGACCCCAACTCGATCTGTCCTATTTGCGGTATGGATTTGGTGCCATTGGAAGTGGGAGGGGAAGCTGGGGTCGTTAAGTTAACTCCGACCGTAATTAATTCTTTAGGCGTACGCACATCCAAAGTGAAACGCCGCACTTTGTACCGACGCGTCGATAGCGTTGGTTACATCAATGTGAATGAAACTAACTTGCGTAGTATCAATTTGCGTACCGATGGCTGGGTAGAACATCTGGTGGTGAAAACCGAAGGTGAGCGCGTGGTCAAAGGTCAGCTGTTGCTGGAAGTTTATTCGCCAAAGCTGGTGAATGCGCAGGAAGAATACCGTCAGGCCAAACAACACAGCAACACGGATTTACTCTCTGCGTCCAGGGAGCGGTTGCGGTCCTTGGGAGTTTCTGATGAACAAATAGATACCCTGGATCAGACCGGGGTGGTGGAAAACCTGGTGAAAATCTATGCGCCGCAGTCCGGTATTGTTTCCAAACTGACGGTACGGGAAGGAGCCTATGTTAAGCCTTCACAAAATATTATTAATCTGGTGGATCTATCCAGTGTTTGGTTAATGGTTGATGTGTTTGAGCGTCAGGCGGATTGGGTAAAGGTGGGGCAGCGGGCAGAAGCGACTTTGCCTTTTATGCCGGGTAAATCATGGGAAGGCAATGTGGAATACGTGTATCCCAGCCTGGATGCGTCCACTCGCAGTCTCAAAGTACGATTGCGGTTTGACAATATGGACGAAGCCTTAAAGCCGAATATGTACGCGGACGTGACAATTTATGCCAAACCCAAAAAGGCAACCTTGGCGATTCCGCGTGAAGCTTTGATTCGAACAGGTAAGGAAAAACGTGTCATTGTGGCTCTAGGGGAAGGTAAATTCATTCCCATGCCTGTCAGTGTCGGTTTGGAGGCAGGTGGCAATGTGGAAATTCTAAAAGGATTGAATGAAGGCGATGAGGTTGTGGTTTCCAGTCAGTTCCTTATCGACTCTGAAAGTAGCATGAAAGCCAGTTTGGCCCGGATGGCCGGTGGTGGTTAAAAAGCTACTTGTTTTTAAATAAAATGGAGTTGTTGTCAAAAAGACAACTCTTGGTCTGGCGGGGGCGCCGGTAGAACGACCAACCATGCAGGCTTATTTCCAAGGCTATTGGCCGGAGGTGGGCTGGATAGCCAGGGCTGATATCGATTGGTGATCGAAAAAGTTAACTTCTTCGGTGGCAGCCAATGGTAGATGGATTGGGCTTTGAGGTTGCTGCAGTTCTCCGGCAAGGTGTCTACGGATGCACACTGATGTAAAACACACACACCGGCGGCTTGATCCGACCCCTTTTAAAATGCAGTTGGGGTGGCGGGCTGATTAGAGGCAACCGGGTAGGAAAGGACGCAGTGTGAGAGTGATAGGAAAAATAATAATACTGTGATCGCTCATATTATTCGATGGTCTATTGAAAACCGTTCTCTGGTATTAATTTTCACCGTTATTCTTACCGGTTGGGGTTTGTTTGCGGTGAAACAAACGCCCTTGGACGCCATTCCAGACTTGTCCGATCTTCAAGTCATCATCAAAACCTCTTATCCAGGTCAAGCACCCGAAGTGGTTGAGGATCAGGTCACCTATCCTATTACCACCGCAATGCTTTCTGTCCCAGGTACCACCGCCGTGCGTGGTTATTCTTTTTTTGGTGATTCCTATGTGTATGTCATCTTTGAAGAGGGTACCGATATTTACTGGGCTCGCTCGCGAGTGCTGGAGTATCTAAACCAGGTTACCGGTTCCTTGCCCGCATCGGCCAAACCCAATTTGGGACCGGATGCCACCGGCGTGGGTTGGGTGTATCAATACGCTTTAGTGGATCGAAAAGGAAATCACGATTTATCCCAACTGCGCAGTTTGCAGGACTGGTTTTTAAAGTACGAGTTACAAACCGTTCCCGGCGTGTCGGAAGTGGCCACCGTCGGTGGTATGGTGAAGCAATATCAGGTTGTGATTGATCCGGATCGATTAAGGGCGTTTTCCGTACCCCTATCTAAGATTCGCATGGCGATTCGCAGAGCTAATCAGGAAGTAGGCGGCTCCGTTATCGAATTGGCGGAAGCTGAATATATGATTCGGGCTCGAGGCTATATCCAGAAAATTGAGGATCTTGAAGAGATTCCCATTAGTAAAACTGAAAACGGTACTCCCGTATTGTTGAAAGATATTGCGTCGGTGAAACTGGGGCCGCAAATGCGTCGCGGTATCGCTGACTTTAACGGTGTTGGTGAAGTGGTTGGTGGAATTGTGGTAATGCGTTGGGGGGAAAATGCCCTAAATACCATTGATGCCGTAAAAGAACGCTTGGAAACTTTACGGCGGGGCTTGCCGGACGGCGTGGAAATCATTGAGGTCTATGATCGTTCCGACCTGATCAAGCGATCGGTTATTAATCTGCGCGACAAACTGCTGGAAGAATTTATTGTGGTTGCGGTGGTTTGTCTCGTATTTCTGTTCCATCTAAGATCGGCCTTGGTTGCTATTGTTATTCTGCCTTTAGGGATTGTGACATCTTTTATTATCATGGAGTCGCAGGGGATAAACGCCAATATTATGTCATTGGGGGGCATAGCTATAGCGGTAGGGGCAATGGTGGATGCTGCCATCGTCATGGTGGAGAATGCTCATAAGCACATGGAGCGTCAGCCCATTACGGATGCCAATCGATGGGAAATTATGCGGCGTGCCTCTGCGGAAGTGGGGCCTGCATTGTTTTTTTCCCTGCTGATTATTACTTTGAGCTTTTTGCCGGTATTCACGCTGGAGGCTCAGGAAGGTAAATTATTTTCACCTTTGGCTTATACGAAAACTTATGCCATGGCGGCTTCGGCGTTTTTGTCCATTACCTTAATGCCGGTGTTAATGGGGCTGTTTATTCGTGGGCATATCGCTTCTGAGTCGAACAACCCTTTGAACAGGTTTTTAATTGCCCTTTATCGACCCGTTATACACGGTGTATTGGCTTGGCCTATTTTGACGGTGGTATTGTCGGTGGTTACTGTGGCCTCTTTGGTTATCCCCTTGGATAAGTTGGGATCGGAATTTATGCCTGAGTTGGATGAAGGGGACATACTCTATATGCCAACCACCTTCACCGGTGTTTCCGTGGGTAAAGCGGGAGAGTTGTTACAGATTACCGATCGCCTCATTAAAACAATTCCAGAGGTTGAAACCGTATTCGGCAAGGTTGGACGGGCGGAAACGGCTACAGATCCGGCGCCACTGACTATGATAGAAACCACTATTCAATTAAAACCCAAGAGCGAGTGGCGTCCGGGGATAACCACCAAAGATATCATGGATGAGCTGGACCGAACCGTGAAGTTTCCCGGTTTGACCAATGCTTGGGTTATGCCAATTAAAACCCGTATCGATATGATTTCAACTGGGGTGAAAACCCCCTTGGGTATCAAAGTTACCGGGCAGGATTTGGCGGTGATACAACAAATTGGTGAAGACATAGAGAAAGCGGTGCGCGATATTCCGGGAACCCGATCCGTGTTCTCCGAACGTGTGGCCGGTGGACGCTATGTCAATATCACGATCAAGCGGCGGGCCGCGGCGCGTCTGGGGCTGAACGTAGCGGATATACAGGAAGTTATCGCCACGGCGGTGGGAGGCAGTAATGTCACCGAAACCGTTGAAGGCCTGGAGCGATATCCGGTCAACATTCGTTATCCCCAAAGTGTGAGGGATTCCGTCGAGCAACTGGAGCAGTTACCCATCGTAACCTCGGGCAAGGCTTATGTGCCTCTGAGCGAAGTGGCGACCATTAGTGTGGACGATGGCCCCGGGGTGGTGAAGAGTGAGAATGCGCGGCGCACCGGTTGGATTTACGTGGATATTAGGGAACGTGACCTGGGTAGTTATGTTAAGGACGCACAGCAAGTGGTGGCGGAAAAAATCAAACTTCCTTCGGGGTATTCCATAGGTTGGACCGGTCAATATGAGTACATGGTTCGTGCCGAAGAACGGCTCAAGTACGTGGTGCCCTTGACCCTGGTCATTATTATGTTGTTGTTGTATTTGAATTTTAGAAATTTTGCAGAATCCTTGATGGTGATGCTGTCTGTGCCTTTGGCTCTGGTAGGTGCATTTTGGTTTGTGTACATACTGGGCTATAACTTGTCGGTGGCCGTCGGGGTTGGTTTGATTGCTTTAGCGGGTGTGGCGGCGGAATTTGGTGTGGTCATGTTGGTGTACCTGGATCAAGCCTATAAAGAGCGTAAGCCGCGAACCATTTTGGAACTCCGCGAAGCTGTAATTGAAGGGGCGGTAATGCGCGTGCGACCCAAGGCTATGACCGCGGCGGTAATCTTGGCGGGCTTGCTACCCATTATGATGGGAACCGGTACAGGCTCCGAGGTTATGCAGCGGATTGCAGCGCCCATGTTGGGGGGGATGATTACGGCACCTTTGGTGTCCATGGTATTGATACCGGTGTTGTATGTCATGTGGCGTAGCCGCCAAATCAAACGTGGACAGTTCGAATACCATTAATCCTGGATGAAAGATGGATCTGAAATTGTTTTCAACGGTGTTTGTTACCGTGTTCCTGGCGGAAATTGCGGATAAAACCCAATTGGCAACCATGCTGTTCGCCTCCAATGCCCAGAATGCCAAGTTATTGGTGTTTGCGGCGGCCGCTTTGGCTTTGGTTGTGGCCACAGCTGTGGCTGTGTTTGCCGGTGCTTTGTTGTCTCAAAGTATCGATGAAAAGCTCATGGCGCGTATTGCCGGTGTGATCTTTATCGTTATCGGCTTATGGACTTTGGTTAAAGCCTGAGTAGAGATTGAAAGATTTAGGGTTGAAGACAGTTTGGTGCGAAACGTGAATACGTACTAACGTCCAATGAGCTAAGGCAAAGTACTAGCGAGAGTGCCTGTCTTTGATTTTTTCCGAATATAAATCCAGAATGAATTTTGCTGTTACTGCTGTACTGCGATTTTCTTCATATTCCCATATAACCGCTTTTTTTTCTGCCGTGCTTAGAAGGTTGTAAAAATGCAGCACGGTTGGTTGTTTTTGGATGATCAACGTTTCAAATTCTGCCAGGCTCAGGTGGTGGGAACTGCCTGCAACTCCAGCGGTTTGATTCTTGCTTGAGGCATTCACCGGTGCCATTTTTACGGGAACTGAAATTGCCTCGTTGGAATTGACTTCCACGTCCAACTGTTTCAAATACAGCGCCTTGCGCCGTTTTTTCTCATCAATAGAGGTGTTAACTTGTTGAATTAGGGCAGACTCGGATTTGTTTTCCGGCTCCATGGTGTCGACACGATTTTGGTTTTCCGCCTCTATTTCCAGCTGCTTTAGATAGTCAGGGTCCAGTGAAAGGGCGGGAGTGCTGAGGAATGTGGTGCAGAGGAGACAAAACGCGGGCCAATGGCTGTTCATGTTTAATCCTTCAAACTGAATCGCAAAAAAACCGGGTTACGGGAGACGCTTCGAAAATGACTAAACCAAACCACAGTCTACCTTATATCGAGTTACAGCTCCACCGGCCTGGCTTCCTGAGATAAAGTTGATTGGTTTTTGGCTTGGATGGTTTACAATAGGGGACGATGAATAGGCCAAGATATCAACAAAAAATAAAAAAGGTGAGTTAAATGTTTGAAATCATACCAAATTGGCACCCGTTTTTTGTTCATTTCAGCATAGGATTGTTGCTTACCGCTGCCGTTTTGCATGTATTGGTACTCGTTGTGGGCAACACCACGACGCAACGCTCTTTGACCACTGTTGCTAATTGGAATCTTTGGGTTGGGATTGGTTTTGCTGTGATCACCGTTATTGCCGGATGGTTTGCTTTTAACTCCGTTAATCACGATACCCCTTCACATTTGGTTATGTTAGAACATAGGAAATGGGCGGTGGCCACTACTATAGTTTTTGTAGCTCTAGGATTGTGGTCTTTTATGCGAGCAAAAAATTCCAAGCCCATTGCCTTGCCTTTGACAGCTGCGGTGGTGGTTGCGGCCGGCTTACTGCTGACCACGGGTTGGTACGGTGGAGAACTGGTTTACCGACACGGTTTGGGGGTGATGTCCTTACCGGATCAAAGCGATCACAGTCATGCTGAAGGTGTGGCTCATGATCACGGTAGCGGCGCTGGTCACGGCGCTGACGGACATCACGATATGTCGAAAGGGGATCACCATGACAGTCTGGATAATGCCAAAGAGGCCCACGGTCACGGCGGCGACCATAACGACAGTGGTCATAGCCATGACGAAGGCAAGGCTCCCGGGCATACGCCGGCATCCGGTGGGCATGACAGCATCGATTAAGCCATTGCAAAAATGCCTGTCTAAGTATTTTCAGGGTTTGGTGGTATGTGGTATTGCCGTTTTGGGGATCGCTTGCGATCAAAACCCACAGGTTTCCAGTGCCAGCAGCGGCTTGGCGCCTAAACAGTCATTTTCTTCCCAGGAGTTGGCACGAGGAAAAGCCGTATACGTTAAATATTGTGCCCAGTGTCACGGCGAGACGGCCCAGGGTGCGCCGCAGTGGCGTAAAGCGGGGAGTGATGGTAAATATCCGCCACCCCCTTTAAATGGCTCGGGACATGCCTGGCATCATTCTCGGGCGGTACTGCGTAATGTGATTATCAACGGTACCAAACCCAATGGTAATATGCCCGCTTGGCAAGGGCGTTTGGACAATGAGGAAGTGGATGCGGTTATCAGCTATTTCCAATCTCTTTGGCCGGAACCCGTGTATGCAGCCTGGTACGAAATGCAACAAAATTCAGCCAAGTAATCCCTTTGAGTCTCATGGTTAAATCCTGAGCTAATCAGAGGAGCCCCTTTCATTGAACACACAGAGGATAACATCATGTATGGATTTTCAGTGACTTTTTCCGGGAGTTTCGAACAAGCTATCGAAAAGGCAACAGAAGCCCTAAAAACTGAGGGTTTTGGCGTGCTAACTGAAATTGATGTGAAACAGACGCTGAAAAACAAACTGGATGTGGATCGCAAGCCCTATGTCATTCTGGGTGCCTGCAACCCCACCTTAGCCCATCAAGCGATTAATGCTGAGCCGGATATAGGCTTGCTGTTACCCTGTAATGTGGTGGTTCGGGAGGAAGATGACGGCAGTATAACGGTTGCATTTATGGATCCGGCAGCGGTCTTACAGTTAGTTGATAATGATCAGGTAGGGCAACTGGCGGCACAAGTGCGAGAGAAGCTGCAGCGTGTTAGTGCATTGATTTAATCCCGGCTCTTGCGGTTCATCTTTCCCGGATCGCATCGCCGCTCAAATCATTTTCAGTTCCGTGATTGCATGTCTCACCCCCGGGTAAGTGTGGTTTTGCCGGTGCGAAACGCACGGGAGACTTTGGATGAATGCTTGCAGTCCGTCACAGAGCAGACGCTGACGAACTTCGAAGTCATTGTGGTGGATGATGGCTCCAGCGATGGAAGTGCTGCAAAACTCGCCTATTGGGCGCAAAGGGATTTCCGTCTCAAAATCGTGTCCCAGGGACCGCAGGGTCTGGTGAACGCGTTGAACAATGGCCTGGGTCAGGCCAAAGCGCCTTATATTGCCCGTATGGATGCAGACGATGTCATGCATCCGCAGCGATTGGAGCTGCAATGGTCTCACCTTGAACGCCATACGGAAGTAGGGCTGGTCGCCTGTCAGGTTGAGCTGTTTCCAGGTGAAGATGTTCAAGCGGGATATCGTGAATATCTTCGTTGGCAAAATCAATGCTTGGAGCCTGCAGACATTGCAAAGGAGATGTTTGTGGAATCTCCTTTGGCTCATCCGTCCGTGATGTTGCGTAAAGCATTGCTGGATCAGCACGGTACTTATCGCCAAGGGGAATTTCCCGAGGACTACGAGCTGTGGTTGCGCCTTAATCATGCCGGGGTAAAAATGCGTAAATTGCCTCGGGTGTTATTGTATTGGCGCGAAAGCAGTGAGCGTACATCCAGAGTGGATCCCCGTTATGCGCGGTCCAGGTTTGATTGGCTACGGGCAGAATATTTGGCAAAACATCCTTTATTACAGCGTGGCCGCCCCATTGTGTACTGGGGGGCGGGACGTAAAACCCGGCAACGCAGTGCTTTGCTGATTAATAAAGGATTTAACCCTTTTGCCTGGATTGATATTGACCCCAAGAAAATTGGTAATCGCATTCAGGGTGCGTTGGTGCAACCGGCGCAGTGGCTGCAACAAACAAAAGTGAGGGCACGCAAACCCGTGGTTCTGAGTTATGTTACCAATCATGGAGCCCGAGATCTCATCGCGTCTCAGTTGGAGCGGTATGGCTATGAGCAAGGTGAGGACTTTTTAATGGTGGGATAAGTGCCGTGAGTCATAATATTATAAAGTTTGGGTAGGCGGCCCCAAGTTGCTAGAATAGGCCGCCAGAAACAGTTTGAGGAGTATTTCAATGCCGGTTTATCGATCGCGAACCACCACTCACGGGCGCAATATGGCCGGTGCACGTGCCCTGTGGCGTGCCACAGGTATGAAAGATGGTGATTTTGACAAACCCATTATTGCCATTGCCAATTCCTTTACCCAGTTTGTCCCAGGACATGTGCACTTAAAAGATTTGGGGCAAATGGTGGCTGCGGAAATAGAGGCAGTCGGTGGTGTTGCGAAAGAATTTAATACCATTGCGGTGGATGACGGTATTGCCATGGGACATGGGGGCATGTTGTACAGTTTGCCATCCCGAGAAGTCATCAGCGATGCTGTGGAATATATGGTCAATGCCCATTGTGCTGACGCCTTGGTGTGTATTTCCAACTGTGACAAGATCACGCCGGGAATGTTGAACGCTGCCATGCGATTGAATATTCCCGCCATTTTTGTTTCCGGTGGTCCGATGGAATCGGGTAAAAGTGTGATTCGAGGCAAGGAAGTGCACCTGGATCTGATTGATGCCATGGTGAGCGCGGCGAATCCGAATGTATCGGATGATGAAGTCGTTCAAATGGAACGTTCCGCTTGTCCCACCTGCGGTTCTTGCTCCGGAATGTTTACCGCCAATTCCATGAATTGTCTGACCGAAGCCTTGGGTTTGGCTTTGCCGGGTAACGGTAGTCTGTTAGCTACCCATGCCGATCGCAAACAATTGTTTTTGGAAGCCGGGCGGAAAATTGTAACGCTGGCTCGCCGCTACTATGAAGAAGATGACGCCTCAGTGTTACCGCGTTCCATTGCCAATTTTAAGGCTTTTGAAAACGCCATGTCTCTGGATATTGCCATGGGTGGGTCCACCAACACCATATTGCATTTATTGGCCGCTGCACAAGAGGGGGAGGTGGCATTCACCATGGCGGATATTGATCGCTTGTCCCGGCGGGTGCCCCATTTGAGTAAAGTGGCACCCAGCACTCAGCAGTACCATATGGAAGATGTACACAGAGCCGGAGGAGTGATGGCTCTATTGGGTGAACTGGATCGTGGTGGATTAATCCATACGTCCGGACCTACGGTACACAGTGACACTTTGGCGCAGGCCCTGGAGCAGTGGGATGTGTGTCGCAGCGATGCTGAGGAGACTCAGGTCTTTTATAAAGCGGGACCGGGTAATGTGCCGACACAAACGGCATTTAGCCAGGAGAAACGCTGGTCTGAACTGGATTTGGACCGCAAGAATGGCTGTATTCGCGACATAGAGCATGCCTATAGCCAGGATGGCGGGTTGGCGGTTCTTTACGGCAATATTGCCTTGGATGGTTGTGTGGTGAAAACCGCAGGGGTGGATGCAAGTATACTGGTATTCTCTGGTCCAGCGCGCGTGTTCGAAAGTCAGGATAGTGCGGTGGAGGCCATATTGGCCGATGGTATCCAGTCGGGCGATGTGGTTATTATTCGCTATGAAGGGCCGCGTGGTGGTCCGGGTATGCAGGAAATGTTGTATCCCACCAGCTATTTGAAATCCAAGGGTTTGGGCAAAGCTTGCGCATTGATCACCGACGGACGCTTTTCCGGTGGAACCTCGGGGCTATCCATCGGTCATGCGTCGCCCGAAGCCGCGGAAGGTGGTGCCATCGGTTTAGTGCAAGAGGGCGATATTATTGAAATCAACATACCCGAACGCAGTATTCGTGTAGCCTTGAGTGATGAGCAATTACAAGCGCGGCGTACGGCTATGGACAGCAGTGCACGGCCTTGGCAGCCCGTGGGCAGGGATCGAAAAGTCAGTGCGGCCTTAAGGGCCTATGCTGCGATGACCACCTCGGCGGCGCGTGGTGCAGTGCGGGATGTATCACAGCTGGAGCGAACCAAATAAGAACCAGGGGATAAATGCGAGGGCGCTTTGCCCGTTACAAAAGAGCCCTCAGCCTTCTTGGTTTATTCATTGTCACCGGCGTCCTTACAGACTGGACCAGTCGGAGCGTCGATGGCGTCGAAATTTGGGAATGACCATCCCCACCAACAAGCCAAGTAAGATTACCCCGGCGCCGGTGAGAAACCACTGCTTGTCGGAATCATTGCGCAATACCTGAATTTCTTGTTTCATCATTTCAACCTGATTTTCCAGAGAAACCGCTTGCATGGTCAGGTCTTTGTTCACATTGGATAGTTCCAGGGGTTTGGCGGCCACATCGCGTAAGTGACTCAATTCTTCGACCATTTTGGTCTTTTCATCGGTTGTAGACGCTAAGGTTTCTTTTAAGGTCTGATTTTCGGTTTCCAGGTCTTTGAGCTGTTGTTGCAAATCACTGTATTTTTCTTCCAATGATTCAAGTTTTTTCTGATTCCGGTCTAAAAGAAATTTGGCAGCCGGTTTGGCAGATAAGTGACGGCTCAAGGCCCAGCCCTCCTGGTCACCCACGCGAATTTGACTGTACTCACCTTCCTCAACACCGGTTGCCTCTACTTTGTCACCGCTTTTCAGGTTTTTTAGTATTTTGTGTTTATTGCTGGGACCGGCACGTAGCAGAATAATTATTTCGTCGCTCACGTATTTACTACCGCCCTCTGCCGCAGTCGCTGTGGCGGGGGAAATGATAAAGAGGCTGATAAAAAGGCTGCTGAAAATTAATTTTGTCATTTGGCGTCGATTTTTCCATGATTATTTGGCAGAAATTAATGTCTGCTAGGGGAATTTTAGTAGAAAATCCACAACTTGAAGTGAAAATAAGGAAAAATTGGTAAAAATGTGGTATAAATCACCCGTCTATTGGTCGCGTCGAGTGCATTTAGAACAATTATAGCGCTGTTTTGGGGAAGTGGCTGATATCTTAGAAAAAATTATGTGAGCACCGAGATGGTTTTGCGAGCAAAATTGACGCAGGGGCCCACTGTGATATAAATTCATGTGTTAGAATGATTCGCGGTTTTGATGAGGGGGAGCTTATCCAAACCGGATTTTGGATGTTAAGAAACTAGAAGGGTTAGGTCATGATAAAAAGAATCAGTATGATTGCGACAGTGCTGTCACTGTTGGTGTTCTCGGGAGGAGCTATCAGTCAACCAATCGCCGGTGGAATGAAACCAGGCGAAGGTAATGCCAAAGCCGGCAAAACCAAGTCGGAATTGTGTCACGGTTGTCATGGGGTTGATGGAATCAGTATAGATCCCACTACTTATCCCAATCTTGCCGGGCAGTACGCAGGATACATTTTCAAGCAAGTACAAGATTTTCAATTGGGTAATCGTCATGACGATACCATGAGCGCTATGGCCGCGACGGTAACCAGTCTGGACGATTTAAAAGATATTGCAGTTTATTTTTCCTCACAAAAAATCATGTCGGGGAAAAGCGGTAACTCCAAAAAATCCAGCGCAGGCAAGAATTTGTTTGAAAAAGGCAATCCCAAGGCGGGCGTGTACGGTTGCGTCAACTGCCATGGTAAAAATGGCAAGGGTAAAAGCAAAGCCAATTCATTATTTCCCATCATCGGTGGCCAGCAGAAAGCTTATATCATTAAGCAATTGAATAATTTCAAAACCGGTACCCGTAAGAACGATCCTGCCGGTATGATGGGTGATATTGCCAAGAAGCTGTCTAAGAACGACATCGAGAATGTCGCCGAGTTTTTGTCCGGGATGTAATCTGAATAGATATAAGCTGAACAATCCGTTTGCTCAACGCCCTGCCATCGGCAGGGCGTTTTTCGTTTCGCGGGCGTGGGAAGTGTGGGAGATGGCCTGGAGGTGAGTTTTCCCTGGCTCGATGGGAGGTTTACGGCAGGTCTGTTGGCCTTTGTTGTGCCGCAAACGCTACCATGTGGTGCATGTCCACACTGATGCCCACTTTGTCACCGATTTCATGGTTTTCATGGCTGGAAAATAAAGACAGAATATTTGAACCGGTGGGAAGGCGCAGCGTGTAAAGAATTTCTGCACCTTTAAAGGCTTTTTGAGTTATTTCTGCAGATAGGGCACTGCCTGCATCAGAAATGACATCGTCCGGCCGTAATAAGATTTGCACGGCGGTTCCAGGTCGCCACTTATAGGCGCGATCCCCTTTCAGTACTCCCAGTTCAGTTTCAATGGTATCCGGCGACAACATTGTCCCTGGTAAAAATACCCCTTGACCGATAAAGCGAGCCACAAATTTATCCACAGGTTCGTGATATAAATTGAACGGGGTGTCCCATTGTAGAATTTCGCCGTTTTTCATTACTCCAATCTGATCTCCCAGAGCAAATGCTTCATCTTGGTCATGGGTGACCAGGATGCCGGTGACACCTTCTTGCTTTAGAATTTGGCGCACTTCAAGTCGAAGGCTTTCCCGAATGTCCGGGTCCAGGCTGGAAAAAGGTTCATCCATTAGGATTAAATCGGGTTTTGCTGCCAGGGATCGAGCCAAAGCAATACGCTGTTGTTGCCCGCCTGAGAGTTCATGGGGGTAACGATGTTGAAATCCGTCCATACCCACCAGTTCTAACATATGCCGACCGGTTGTTTGTTGTTCTTCTTTGGGTTGATGGCGAATACCAAAGCAGACATTCTGAAACACCGTCATATGAGGGAACAGGGCATAGTCTTGAAATACCATTCCCTGGCGCCGTTTTTCAGGGGGTAGCGTGAAACCGCTCTTGGATAACAATTGGCCACCCATGCGGATTTCGCCGGAAAATACCGGTTCAAACCCTGCGATAGCTCTGAGTACCGTGGTTTTACCACAGCCGCTGGGTCCCAAAAGGCACACCAGGTTGCCATGATTGACGTGTAAAGAAAGATTGTCGACGATGGTGTTGCCTTGATAGCAACAGCGAATTTGTTTAAGTTCCAATAAAGGTTTCATTGCTGGGGTGGCTCTTAATGTCTTGATGCCATCATAGCAGACAGGCCGAATATACCGGAACCCGTGAGCATTTACAGGAGGAACTCCAGTAAGGCTTTTTGTGAATGCAAACGGTTTTCTGCCTCATCCCATATGACGCTTTGCGGGCCCTCCAAAACGTCTGCAGTGACCTCTTCGTCTCTGTGTGCGGGTAGGCAATGCATAAACAAAGCATCTGGATTGGCCAGTTGCATCAACTGTGTTGTGACACAGTAGTTTTTGAATGCCTGTTCCCGCTGCGCTTGTTCCTCCTCCTGGCCCATGCTGGACCACACGTCAGTTACCACCAAGTCGGCATTTTTTATGGCAGTGGCCGGATCGTTGCTCAGTACCAGTTTGGCCTGCGTGGATGCCAGCAATTGAGCATTCGGTTCGTATCCCTGCGGGGTTGCAATGTTCAATTGAAATTCCAGGATATGTGCGGCATTTATATAGGAGTGGCACATGTTATTGCCGTCACCAACCCAGGCGACGGTTTTCCCCTTGATATCACCCCGATGCTCAAAATAAGTCTGCATGTCCGCCAATAGTTGGCAGGGGTGATACATATCGGTTAGGGCATTAATAATCGGTACCTTCGAAAATTGAGCAAACCGTTCCAGCTTTTCGTGTTCAAAGGTGCGAATCATAATGATATCCACCATACGGGACAAAACCCGCGCCGTATCCTCTATAGGTTCGCCCCTGCCCAATTGAGTGTCTCTGGGTGAGAGGAACAGGGCGTGGCCTCCAAATTGAGCCATTCCAGCTTCAAAAGAGACGCGGGTTCGAGTGGATGATTTTTCAAACACCATGCCCAAAACTTTGCCTTGAAACGGTTGATAAATCTTTCCGTCGTGCTGCATGGTTTTGAGTTCGATGGCTCGCTGAATCAGCCGGCGGAATTCATCGGAGCTCAAGTCTCTCAAGGTTAAAAAATGACGCACTTGCATAGCCTTAGTCCTATACTTCAAACTGCCTGGAAATTGTGTACTAAATGGCAGACTTTTTCCGCAATTTGTTCCGCTTCGCTGTCATTGATAATTAAAGGAGGGAGCAGGCGCACGATTTTGTCTTTCGTGACGTTGAGTACAATGCCGTTATCCAATCCTTGCTTCACCAGTTGCGAACAATTGGTTTTTAACTGTACCGCCAGTAGCAAGCCTTGCCCGCGAATGTCTTCTACTTGGGGATTGTCTTTTAGACCCTGAGCCAATAAAGACAGAATTTTGTTGCCCATGATTTCAGCATTCTGTACCAAGTTATCCTGCTCCATGGCTTGGATAACCGCTAGGGCTGCACGACAAGCCAGGGGGTTGCCCCCAAACGTGGTACCGTGACTACCGGGTTGGAGTAGGTCCGAAGCGGTGCCGCGAGCCAAACATGCGCCAATAGGCATTCCGTTCCCCAGACTTTTGGCTAAGGTCATCACGTCCGGAGTGATGTTGCTGTGCTGAAAACAAAACCATTTTCCGGAGCGGCCCATGCCCGATTGGATTTCATCTAACATAAGTAACCACTGATGTTCATCGCAGATGGCTCGGAGGCTGTTCAGATAATCGGCATCGGGTATGTTAATACCACTTTCACCTTGGATGGGCTCCACCAATACGGCTACAACATTCTGGTTGTTCTCTGCAATAGTTCGCACGGCTTCAAGGTCATTATAAGGGACACGAACAAAACCTTGCACCAGCGGCTCAAACCCCGCTTGAACTTTGCGATTACCCGTGGCGCTCAATGTGGCCAGGGTACGACCGTGAAAACTGTTTTCCATCACGATAATAGCCGGAGACTTCACGCCCTTGCTCTTGCCGTGTAAACGCGCAATTTTAATGGCGGCTTCGTTGGCTTCTGCTCCGGAATTGCAAAAGAATGCCTTATCCATTCCACTCAGGCGCGTGAGGGCCTCACCTAATGACCGTTGATGTGGAATTTCAAACAGATTGGACGTGTGTAACAGCTGTGAGGCCTGCTCGCACAAGGCGGTTGTTACCGCCGGATGGGCGTGACCCAAACCCGTTACGGCAATACCACAAAGCGCATCCAGGTATGGTTTTCCCGTATCATCCCAGAGCCAAGCGCCTTTGCCTTTGCTGAAGCTAACCGGCTGCCGGGCGTATGTGTGCATTAATGTGTCACCCATAAGTTCTATCCCAAAAACAAAATGGCAGCCCCATGAGAGGCTGCCATTGCACTAAATCGCTATGGTAAAGGCTGTTGCCTGAATTGGCAATGCCTCCAGCTGTCGTCAGACAGCTTATTATAGATGAAGAAGCGGTGTTAGAATACCCCGTGAGATTGTGCGGCCATGAAGAATAGCAGCGGGATAGACAACATGGTGTTGGTTCGCGACGCCAACAAGGCCACTCTTTTCGCCTTGTTTTTCTCTTCGTCGCTGGCTTGAACCATTCCCAGCACTTTTTTCTGGTTGGGCCAGATCAAAACCCATACGTTGAATAACATAATGGTACCCAACCAAGCGCCAATACCAATATTCACGAAGCCCGTTTGCAGCAGGAAGGCTTTACCAAGATTGGGGCCGAGCAAGCCGGCGCCGGCGATCCAGGTAACGACTGCGGCCCAGCGAAACCATAACAAGGCTTTGGGGGCGATATATTTGCCAATAGCGGCAGGACCGGGGCCGTCTTTGTCTGCGGCGGCGGTTGCCATTGCCGGTACCTGTACAAAGTTAAAGTAGTACAACAGGCCAATCCACAAAATACCTGCCATAAAGTGCACCCAGCGTTCGAAAAATATTAAGTACTCCATGATATTACCTTTTTAATTTGTTGGTGTTGATGGGTAGTTGTTTAGGCCGTATTACGCGCCAATCGCTTTGGCAACAAAAGCCAGAATGACAGTGAGTACAAAACCGGAAATAATAGTACCTAAAATAGAATCAAGTGGGTTCATAGTCTTTTCCTTGTGACATCAAAATGTCATTATAATCAATCGTTTTATCTGCATTCGGCATGGCTATCGATTCTCAGCAATTAACCGAGTGCCTTAGTGGGTCAAAGGGTAAAGCATTCTTAATTATTATGCAATATTATAACTAACCAATATACCGCAGTAAAACCGCAGGAAATGGAATGAAGCATAACTCGACTGCATTGTCACCCGTAGAATTGAGCCTGTTCTCCAATCGGCTGGAAGCCGTGTGCGACGAAATGGGGGCAGTGTTACAGCGTTCGGCGTTTTCACCCAATATTAAAGACCGTTTGGATTTTTCCTGTGCCGTGTTTGATACAAAAGGCGACCTTAACGCTCAGGCGGCGCACATACCGGTGCACATGGGCAGTATGGCGTATGCTATGCGCCATATTGTTACCCAGACAAGCTGGCAAGAGGGCGACATGTTGCTGCTCAACGATCCCTATCTGGGGGGGACACATTTACCGGATGTGACCTTGGTTGCGCCCTTATTTGTAAATAACAAATTGGTCGCTTTTGTTGCCAATCGTGCCCATCATGCCGATATCGGTGCGGAAACCCCAGGGTCTATGCCGGTTTCCAGTACCCTAGCCCAAGAGGGCCTATTGCTGGCACCCACATTGTTGCTACAACAGGGCGTGCTGGATGGGGTTTTTCTGGAAGAATTGGCAGGAAAAACCGCTAACAGAAATCAGACTTTGGGCGACTTTTCTGCTCAGGTCAGCGCCAATCGCACTGGTCTGGAACGCCTCATGCAATTGATCCGGGCAATGGGGGTGGATCGTTATCAACAGGGCTTAAATCAGCTCAATGATTATGCCGCAACCTTGGCCGCTACCGCTTTGAAAAACATTCCCGATGGTAACTACGACTTTGAAGATAGCATGGATAATGATGGTATCTCCGCTGACGAGGTGCTCATCAAAGCGACAGTAGAGGTTGTGGGTGATCGTATTGTAGTGGATTTCAGCGGTACCGGCGCGCAAACGGCGGGAAATATTAACTGCCCCCTGTCTGTTGCCGCTGCCGGTGTTTATTATGTGTTTCGTTGTTTGATGCCTGCGTATACTCCCACCTGCCAGGGCATTTTCCGTAACATTGAAGTGAAGGCGCCAAAGGGATGTTTGTTGAATGCGGAGCGGCCTGCGGCGGTGGCGGCTGGAAACGTAGAGACCAGCACCCGGGTGGTCGATGTGGTGATGGGGGCCTTGGCGCAAGCTATTCCTGCACTGATTCCCGCTGCCAGCCACGGTAGCATGAACAACGTGGCCGCCGGCGCTCGGGCTCATCAGTTTCATAAAGCATGGGATTACTATGAGACCATTGGAGGAGGTATGGGGGCAGGAGCGAGCGGAGGCGGTCTCAGTGCAGTGCAAACCCACATGACGAATACGCGAAACACACCGGTAGAAGTGTTGGAAATGAACTACCCTATGCGTATTTTGCGCTATGAAATCCGCCATGGTTCCGGGGGGCAGGGGCGTTTTGCGGGAGGGGATGGTATTGTACGTGAATTTCAATTCTTAGCGGACACAACGGTTACGCTGTTAACCGAACGCAGGAAACGGGCTCCCTGGGGCTTGAACGGCGGCGGTGCGGCTGCTGTCGGTGAGAATTGGTTAAATGAAAAGAAACTACCGGGTAAAGTCAGTTTAACGGTGAAAGGGGGAGATCGCCTTTGCATAAAAACCCCCGGTGGCGGGGCTTGGGGTCGCTGGTCGAATTGATGTATCTGGCAAAGCTTAGTTCGCTTGATGCATACGATTCTGGAAAATAACCACAAAGTTACGGGCTTTGCGCTTGGTTAGCGCATCCATTTTGTTTTCCGCAAATTGAGATTTGTAAAGAAACTGTTTACGCAGTTCTTTGGGGGTATCTTTAATCTTTTTTAATGCGATTTGGCACCAGGCATAGGTTTTTGCCAGAGGATCGCCTTCCAGTTTGTCCACCGCCGATTGCCGGCAGCTTTCCATCATTGCTTCGAGGTTGCCGTTGTTTGCAGCAGCCTCAATGAGACGTCGGCCGCGATGGTGGTCTTGCGCTTGTTGGGTGGATTCGGCTTTGCGGCTATGTTCAATTAAGGTCCTTCCTAAAAACAGCATAGCATGGGTATTGCCCAAATCTGCAGATTTTTGGTACCACTTTTGGGAAGCGGCAATTGAAGTTTTTACGCCCCAACCGTTAGCATGCATCATTCCGTATTTGAATTGCGCGTAAGGGACGCCTTCATAGGCATAGTGCCGGAATATGCCGACAGCTTTATCAAACATTTTTTCTTTTAAAAACGCATCAGCCGCCAACAGTTCTTCATGTATGCCGGAAAAGGATGGCGTGGTTATTGACTTAAAAATATTGAGTTTGGCGATTGGGCCAAAATTGGAATTTTGCGCAATGAGTAACTCCGTAGTGTCCATAAACTCATCAGAGAGCGAATGAAACTTCCAGGAATATAGCACCTGCCATTCAACCGGAGGCGATTTCTTGGCCCAGCCCACAAAATCACCAATATAGTAAGCCTTTCCCGCTTCCACGCTTATAGTAGCGTTGGAGAAAGTGTCCAGTAGAGGTTTGCTTTCATGGATTATGCCTTCCTTGAAATAGGCTAATCGGCCAATGGTATATTTCCCCGGTGGCAGTTCAATGGCATAAACGTTGTCGGATTCCTTGAAATCAATGTATTTGGCGATCTGAAAGTTCTGATCCATCAAATAATTCAGCTGTAAGGCCATGCCGACACTTTCAGGTCTGCCGGAATGTTCCCGTTGCAGAGAAAATTTTCCGTAGACATAGGCTTTTTGGGGATCTAGTTGCTGTTTTGTGGAAATGACAGATTCTGTCCATGAGCAAGCGCTGAGCAAAGACAGTACTGAGGTGCTAAGGAATAATGGGTACCGCTTTGTTACAATTTTTTTTGTAATCGTTATTATCTTTGTAATCATGGTGGCGACCGGCTACTAATTATAAAAGCTAATCCGGGTTTATTGTATCCCATGATGTTGCATCAGGCCACGCATATATTGTGTGGTTTTTATAGCGTCTGATCAATAATGCACCGGTAGTGCTTTTGTTTTAGGCCTTTTGGTTATAAACTGCGCTTTAGCGCCTGGATTGATAAAAGTCACTCGCTATAACATTTCAGTATATGAACTATGGGTCCATATCTTTAAGGTTGAATCCGATTGAAAAGGATGATTCATGAACAAACTCATTAAGAACCCAATTATTCTGGTTGGCCTGCTTTTAGCGATTGCTATTGTCTTGGTAGTGGCCAGCGAAACGGGAAAGCGTAACACGGGTTTTGACCACAAAGCAGCGGGCTTAATTCGTGATCACTCGCCGACATTAGGAAGTGATAATGCCAAAGTGACTATCGTTGAATTTTTTGATCCTGCCTGCGGAACCTGTAAAGCGTTTTATCCCTTTGTAAAACGGTTGATGGCAAAGAATCCTGGAAAAATACGCTTGGTATTAAGATACGCAGCCTTTCATGAAGGCTCCGATGCGGTTGTTAAGTTATTGGAAGCCGCCCGGTTGCAAAATAAGTTTTGGGAAACATTGGAAGCGGTTTACGAGTCGCAACCCATCTGGGTATCGAACCATAAGGCTCACATTGAGAAGCTGTGGATGTTGCTGGGAGGGGTGGGACTGAATTTGAAACAAGCGCAGGCTGATATGGAAAAGCCAATGATGGTAACCCGCCTACAACAGGACATGGCTGATGCGCGTCGCTTGCAGGTGACGAAAACGCCTGGCTTCTTCGTAAACGGACAACCGTTACAGCAGTTTGGGTATGAACCTTTGCAGCGATTGGTCGAGAGTCAAATCAGTCAAAATTACTAAGGTAATCTTACTCTTTGCCATCTTGCTCATCGCCAAAGTAGCGGTATTTTCCTAATTACAGAGTTACCGTACACCGGCTTCCGGGTGTTCGGTACATTCTAGTGCCTATCTGTCTGCCCCTGTTGTTACTTGAAAGAAAAATTTCCGCAATGGAATAAAAATCCGGCCAAAGAGTACATATACAATACAGAGGAGCAAACGGTTGGGCTCCACCCATTAAATAATATCAGAAGTGAACCTGCGAAAATGGATAAGTTGTTGAAGTGGCTGCAAAAGCCGTCCAAGAGTCAGTTTGATGACTGGATTCGCTTATATCACCGAGCCCTGTATAAACATGCGCTGTGGATGACTGGCAGCCGTGACAACGCGGAAGATGTGGTACAAGAGACTTTTTTCCAAGCTTGGACTGCCATGGGGTCTTTGAAAGATCCCGACAAGGCCTTACCCTGGTTGTTGACCATTCTGAGACGTGCGGTTTATCGCGAGCAGCGATGTCGCTATCGTCATTCGGAAACCATTCAGGAGCTCATTCAATTGGATCAGGGTGTGGACCAAAGCATCATGACAGACGCCTATACCATGATTGAAATTTATGACAGTTTGGAGACCTTGTCGCCTAAGCTGCGTGATGCTTTCTTACTGTACCATTTGCATGGATTCAGCTACGAAGAAATCAGCGACCAACTGAATATTCCGGTAGGGACCGTAATGAGTCGCTTATCGCGGGCGCGCGACACATTGAAATCCGTATCGGAGATAACCGGAGGGAAAGTGGTTAGTTTGAAAAAGCTTAAGCGAGGTGTTGCGTATGAGAAATAGGGAAACTTTGCGAGAGCAATTGGAACGTCCTCATGTGCCCGAGGATTTGGAGCATCGGATTCGCTTGAATTGGCACAGTCAGCAATACAAGTCAGAACGATCCGTGCCCCGGCATTTTCTGGCTGCGGGTATGTTGGGAATATTGATAGGTGTGGCACTTATTCAATATTTTACCGTGACACCGGATCTGCTCAGTGTTGCTTTCGAAGATGTAAAAAAAGAACAAGTCCACAAGCCGGGGATTAGTCTGCCATTTAAGGGATTTGTTAAGCGCATAGGATTACATTCCTTTCCTGAGTCCATGCCGATTTACTCAGCCAAGTTTTGTAACCTCGGTGGCGACAGGGCTATGCATATTAGTGTGAGTGCAACGCCGGATGGTGATGCTGCGCAGGATGCGAAAGTACATTTGTTCATTAAAGAGGGTGAGTTTAGTGTGCCTCTGATTGGGGGGCAGGGGGAAGTTAGTATGCCTTGGAAACTGATTCGTCCTCGAAACGGCCTGACTGTATTGGTTATGTATGATGAGACAATTAGCTCGGATGCAGTGGATGCGCTTTTAGGTACGATGTTTCATGCGTGAATACTGGATCTGAATGGGAACAACAATATGTTGATGGGGATTGAAGTTTATGGTTAAAAATATTAAACAGGCTTTGGTTTGTGTCGCGACACTGGGCGCCATTGTGTCTTCAGTTTCTCCGGCGGCTGATTTTTACTCCGAGCCGGTATTTGTCAGTTTGCGTGAATCCAATCAGGTGGTCAAGTATCCCGGCCGTGAGATCTGGAAGGGTGGTCCAAAAATGTTGTATAACTCGGTCACTCCGGACGGTAAGACTCTGGTGGTGAGCAGTCCTAAGGATGGTGGAATTTACCTTTTCGACGCCAAGTCCGGGAAAATAACCGGACAAGTAAAAACCGGAAAAGCGGCAAAAGGCTTGAAAATTTCCCCGGATGGACGCGAGGTGTTTGTGAGCAATGAAGCCGCGAATACAGTCAGCGTGGTGGATTTGAAGACTAAAAAAGTGGTTGCCACTATTGCAACTGAAGAAATGCCGCATAACGTGCGTTTCAGTGATGACGGTAAAACGGCTTACGTCACATTACAGGGCGGAGCCGGTTTAGGGGTAATTGATGTTAAGAAACGAAAAATGCTCAAAGTCATTCCTACCCCCGGATTGGATACGCCTCACAACCTGGATTTATCTGCTGATGGGAAGCTTGCCTTTATCCGGGATACCTCCAATCAGGTGGGCGTTTTGGATTTGAGTTCCGAGAAAATGATGAAACAATTGACGGTGGGACAGGGACATGCCGGAATTGATGTAATACCCAATGGTAAGTTAGTGTTCACCGGCGCTATCGCTGATGATGTGGTCGCCGTGATTGATACCGATACCTTGCAAGTGGTGAAACAAATTAAAGTGGGGTTTGGTCCACACGGTGTACGTGCCTCAAGGGACAACCGTTATGTCTATGTCGCAGTGACCGCGGACGATAAAGTGGTTGTTATCGACGTCAACACCCTGGAAGTGGTTGAAGATCACAAAGTAGAGAGTTTCCCTTTTTGGGTTGCGGTTAACGGCAATCCCTGATTTTTGGCGTTAGCCCAGATCCAAGGCGGTACATGAGGTGGCTTAGGCTGCCTTGTGTATTGCCAAAAACGGGGTCTCTATGGGTACGGGTAAGGAATTGACTACCCGAGTGTTACATGAAAAAAACCTTCCTAACGAAGCCCTGTTTTTAGCAGTTAATTAGGTCTCTATCCCGGCAACGGATCTCAATTTTCGGTTGCGGGTTTTCGAATGGGTATACCTCGAGCCGGTAAAGGCCGGATTAGAATTTTCAGAGTAGATGACGGCGGACCACTCGGTTATACACAGATAGTCGGGCGTCTCTCTATGCTCGAATCTATGGTGTACAAAAGTTTCCAAGCGTACTATAACTTTAATAAGAGGGTCTGATTCTCTGTCGCGGATTCGACGCGACGATGAACGGTGGGTGAGTAATGTGAGCGACGTAAGAGATACCCCAAGCGGCAATGGTGGGTCCGGCGATAGCGGTCCAAGCAGCAATGATAGCGAAAAAGTGGCTTGTGATGTTTGCATGAAGGAAATCCCGGTTTCAGGAGCCCAAAGCATGGAAACGACCGACTATGTGATTCACTTTTGCGGAGTGGATTGTTATTCGAAATGGATGCAACAAAACCAAAAACCGGATTAAATGAACCCATTTTTGGAACGGTGCTAAAAGAGAAATCCCGCTAACACCGCTGCTCTTCTCGGCCCGCGTATGTTACAGAACGGTTGTAATTAACCGGTTCCGCACGGTTCGAATCCACCGCAAACAATTACTACGAGTTTGGTTGAAAACTCTCTCTGGGTTCATCTGCAAAGCAGATTTGCGATTCGCTCGGGGCGCTCGTGTAGGATTATAAATTAATTAAAAACAATGAGTTATCTTAAAGGTTTCGACTTGTTTTCCTGTGTGGGAGACGGTAAAATTTCACTACGGCAGTGCGATTCCGAATTTTCTGTTTTGATCCAAATCGTCTTTCGACGACTATTCCAATATCTTATTTCCTTGGTTTGGGTTGTACAATAGTTTGTAGGCACTGGAATGTACGCATTGAGAATTATTTAACAGTCATGGGGGTATTATGGGCTTGTTTCGGAAAAACTCTAAGAACCGCGACGACGTGGCGGGAGAGGATACCGACCTGGCGGTAGCGCAGCGCGACCCGTTGCAAGTTGAAAAAAATACCGGCTTCAAAATGATGGATCGCCAGGAGATATTTGCTCCGGATCTAACCAGTCCGGTCATTGAGGCGTTAATCAGCGAAAATATAGAATCCGGTCGGCGTGGGAAAGATCATTACAGTATTACCGATGTGATGAAACTCATCAGCGTAATTCCCAGGGTGAGTGATTCTGAATTGGTGATGGTTATTCGAACCATTGCATCTTTTGGGGTTGACGTTAAAGCCGTGATTAAGGAGGCAATTGAAAAAGAGCGCCTAGCTCAGCACCGAATGAATCGTTTGCGACAGGATATTGATGGTTTTAAGCAGAAAATCAAAAACAGCCAGGAAGAGATCGGCTTGTTGGAGGTGGGGCTGGTTGAATTAGTAAAATCCAAGGACTGTTTGATCAAAGGCGTGCGTTTGTTAAAGGATTCCGGAGCCTCTTTACCTGAAAAGAGCGCTGTGGATGTTCAGGAGGTTTTATCTAAAGTGGCGGTAGCAGAACGTCAAGTTCCCGAGATGGATACGTTTAGCACTCGGGTGATGGATAAGACCGAGTTAGCCGAGGCGAACACAATAGATCAAAAAAAGGTTCAAGACCAAGTCCAAACAAAGAAAAAAACAAAAGCAAACACTAAGGCGAAACGCACTACAAAAGCTCGCTCAAAAGCTAAAAACACCGCCAAGACCAATGCCAAAAAGGTACCAGTGAGTAACACAGCGGAAACCGTGGAATTGACATCTATAAATCTGGATGTAAAGCCCATATCTAAAAAACATAAGTAACAACGGAAGCCTAATTATGTGTGGAATTTGTGGCGAACTGCGTTTTGACGCCAACGCAGTGGCGGCGCAATCCATTGACGCCATGATGCAGCCTTTGCTGCGGCGTGGGCCAGACAGCGGCGGTCAATGGCTGGATAAATCGGTGGGAATGGGGCATCGGCGCCTGTCAGTTATCGATTTGTCCCAGTTGTCCCATCAACCTATGGTGGATACACCGCTGGGATTGTCCTTGGTGTTTAATGGAGCAATCTATAACTATCCACAGTTGCGTCAGGCATTAATCGCTAAGGGCCACCGGTTCGTTTCTCACGGTGATACGGAAGTTATTTTAAAGGCCTACGCTCAATGGGGTGAACAGTGTGTAGAACATTTGCACGGCATGTTTGCTTTCGCGATTTGGGATCAGAAAAAGAAGACGCTGTTTTTAGCCAGGGATCGTTTGGGAATTAAACCCCTATATTATTCTTTGGATAATAAACGCGTCTCATTTGCGTCCAATATTCAATCCTTATTGGCTGCAGGCGGGGTGGACACCCGTATCGACCCGGTAAGTCTGCATCATCAGTTCACGTTACACGCTGTCGTGCCGGCTCCCGGTACAATTCTGCAAGGAGTCCGTAAACTGCCTCCGGCACACACCATGACCGTCAGTGCGGATGGTGACACCCGATTACGAGCTTATTGGGAGTTGCGCGCACAGCGTCCGCAGAACTTCAAACACGAAATTGAATGGATTGATGCCATTCACCAGGCTTTGCGTACGGCAGTGGAACGCCGCAAAGTGATAGCGGATGTGCCCGTTGGAGTATTGCTTTCCGGTGGACTGGACTCCAGTTTGTTGGTGGGAATGCTGGCCGAGGCTGGAGTGGAGGATTTGCGAACTTTTTCTATTGGCTTTGAGGATATTGGTGACGAAAAAGGCAGTGAGTTTGAATACTCCGATGAAGTGGTGCAACGGTTTCAAACTCAGCATCGAAAAATTCATATCCCCAACGAGCAAGTACTGCAACGCTTACCGGAAGCGGTAGCGAATATGTCGGAACCCATGGTGGGGCAGGATGCGGTGGCTTTTTATTTGTTGTCGGAGCAGGTCTCTAAAGACGTCAAGGTTGTTTTAAGCGGGCAGGGGGCTGATGAAGTGTTTGCGGGGTATTTTTGGTATCCCTTAATGCAGCAGGCGTCGGGGTCGGATTTACACCGGTTTGCATCACACTATTTTGACCGTGACCACGATGAGTATTTGCAGACGGTGACCGGAAAGTACCATGTGGATGATGTCACCTCTCGTTGGGTCAGTGAGCAATTACAGCAACAAAATGGTGATACCTTTATGGATCGGGTATTGCGCATGGATGTGACAGCCTTAATCGTTGATGATCCGGTCAAGCGCGTTGATAATATGACCATGGCCTGGGGCCTGGAAGCTCGGGTGCCTTTTTTGGATCATGAATTGGTGGAGTTGGCGGCTGCCATGCCTCCGGAAATCAAACTAAAATCCGGCGGTAAACATCCCCTAAAGACCATCGCCCGAGGTTTAATCCCCGATTCCGTCATAGACCGACCCAAAGGATATTTTCCTATGCCGGCATTGAAATATGTCCAGGGAGACTTCCTGCACTTTATGAAAAATATATTAAATTCAGATGCTTGCGTCCATCGCGGGATATTTGATCGGGCTATGGTGCAACGCTTGCTGAAGCAGCCGGAAGCTTATTTTACCCGCTTACAAGGAAGCAAATTGTGGCATTTGGCTTTGTTGGAGTATTGGTTACAGACCAATGTGGATAATTGTTGACTTGTTTGCTAGGGTATTTTGATGTATAATAGTGGCCACACGATTGGTTTCAACTACGAGGTGTAATTTTAATGGACGTTTTAGACCGAATTCGACAACAGGTTGAGCAAAATCCCGTTGTCATATTCATGAAGGGTACTCCACAATTACCACAGTGCGGTTTTTCCAGTCGCGCCGCCGAAGCGTTAAAGGCGTGTGGAGAAGAATTTGCTTATGTTAATGTCCTGGCGGACATGGAGATTTTTGAGAATTTGCCTCGATTTGCCGATTGGCCAACCTTTCCGCAAATCTATATTAATGGTGAATTGATTGGTGGTTGTGATATCACTCTGGATTTGTTTCAACAGGGTGAACTAAAATCCATGGTTCAAAGCGCGGTGGAAAAAAAGAATCAAGTCGCGGAATAATCACCTTGAAGGAATTTTAAGCTTTCGTTCTCTCCTGTAAACTTTGCACTTATGCAACTTTGAGTTTGTGATTCAGCCACCTTCGGGTGGCTTTCTTTTTTTCAGGCTTGATTCAGCATCCGAATTTCACCCCACAAATTAACGATCTTACAAAACAGCTCGGCTGTTTTTTCGGCATCATAGCGAGCCGAATGAGCCTGATCATTATCCCAAGCGATACCTGCTGCTTTTATGGCGCGGGCCAACACTGTCTGCCCAAAAGCCAGACCTGCTAGTGTGGCTGTGTCGAAAGTGC
This sequence comes from Gammaproteobacteria bacterium, assembly GCA_029882975.1. Classification (NCBI taxonomy): domain Bacteria; kingdom Pseudomonadati; phylum Pseudomonadota; class Gammaproteobacteria; species Gammaproteobacteria bacterium. The sequence continues at coordinate 194,308 of JAOUJW010000001.1, read as the reverse complement.
TGAATTGGTGAAACGGATTGCGTTTGATTTTATTGCGTGTCACGGCGGCTTGTAAAAATCCCAAGTCAAAGGCGGGGTTGTGGCCTACCAAAATAGCTCGAGTACAGCCTTCATCTTTGAGGCGGTAACGTATGGGTTCGAAAATTTTCTGCAAGGCTTCCAGTTCCGGTACTGCGAAACGAAAGGGGTGATGTGGATCGATTCCGGTAAATGCTAAACACGCTTGATCCAAATTGGCGCCGTCAAAGGGGGTCACGTGGGTCCAAATGGGTGGATCCGGTTTTAATTGTCCTTGTTCATCATAGCTGACCGTCACTGCGGCAATCTCCAACAGGGCGTCGGTTTGGCTGTTAAAGCCACCGGTTTCCACATCGACAACAACGGGTAAAAACCCTCTGAAGCGTTTGGCGAGCACGTTGTTGGACTTGTTTGATTTGGTCATGGTTTACTCTAGTCGCAGTCGATCATTTTCCACGAAAGTATTTCATCGTGGCATAAAGGTATCAGTTCCTCACCACCCATGGGTAAACGGCTGGGTACCTGCCACTCCTGTTTTTCCAGCGTAACGTGTGTGGTGTTGCGTGGCAGGCCGTAGAAATCCGGGCCGTGGAAGCTGGAGAACGCTTCCAGTTTATCCAAAGCGCCTGCGGCCTCAAATGCGCCGGCGTAAAACTCCAAGGCGGCATGAGCACTAAAAATACCGGCGCAACCACAGGCGCTTTCTTTACGGGCTCTAGTGTGGGGTGCGCTGTCGGTTCCCAGAAAAAATTTAGGATTGCCGCTAGTGGCTGCAGACAGTACCGCTTGACGATGTTGTTCACGTTTGAGTACGGGCAAACAATAAAAATGGGGGTTGATACCGCCCTTAAACAAAGCATTGCGATTGTACAAAATATGTTGAGGTGTGATGGTGGCACCGGTGTGTTCATATTGAAGGACAAAATCCACAGCATCTTTGGTTGTTATATGCTCAAATACGATGGGTAATGTGGGAAAGCGTTGCCGAATGGATTCCAATTGTTGATCGATAAACACTTTTTCACGGTCAAAGACGTCCACATCGGTTCGAGTGGACTCGCCGTGCACCAATAGGGGCAGTTTTGCCTCTTGCATGGCTTCTAACACAGCAAAAGTATGGCTTAACTGAGTTACCCCTGCGTCGGAATGGGTGGTCGCACCGGCCGGATAATATTTCACGGCATGTACAAACTCGGCCTCAGCTGCTTTGTGAATTTCCTTCACATTGGTACGATCGGTCAAGTACAAGGTCATCAGAGGCTCGAAGGCTGCCGAATTCGGTATACTATCCAGAATTCTTTGGCGATAGGCTGCGGCTTGATCCACTGTGGTTATGGGGGGGGACAGGTTGGGCATGACAATAGCGCGGGCAAATTGTCGTACCGTATAGGGCAATACGTCCTGCATGGCTTGACCATCTCGAAGATGCAAATGCCAATCGTCCGGTCGAGTAAGGGTCAGTGTGTTCACAGGACAGTTTTGGGTCAACTACGTTTATAATTACTGGATAGTGCATTATGCCATTGAATCAATGATTTTTATACACGCAGGATTTGCATGCGAATTCCCAGGATTTTTCAAGAACAAAGTTTGGCGGTAGGGCAGTCACTGATTTGTGATGCCCAGGCGGTTCAATATCTGCTCCGGGTTCTGCGCCTGAAGCCCGGAGATGCGGTGACCGTATTTAACGGTGACGGTGCAGAATACGCGGGGAAGATTAGCGCGTTAGAAAAGCGCGAAGGATGTATCCAGATTCTACAACGCCATGAAGTGGATTTGGAGTCACCCTTAAGAACGGTTTTGGTTCAAGGGGTCTCCCGTGGTGAACGTATGGACTACACCATTCAAAAAGCCACGGAGTTGGGTATTAGTGAGATTTTTCCTGTGACGACAGAGCGCACCGGCGTGAACCTGCAGGGAGAGCGGCGGGAACGGCGGCGCCAACACTGGCAGGCCATTGTCACCAGTGCCTGCGAACAATGCGGCCGTAACCGGGTGCCGTTGGTTCATCCGGTCGAATCCTTGCCATCCTGGGTAGATCGTTGCCAAACGTTATTGCAAAATGAATTGAAATTGGTTTTGCACCAAAATGCTGCGTTGTCTTTGCGGCAGATGCCGCGGGTTTTCGCGCCAGGGGTGGTATTGCTCGTGGGACCCGAGGGCGGTTTGACCCAAAGTGATTTAGCCGCAGTTAGCCCCTTGGGGTTTGAGTCTGTGGCTTTGGGGCCGCGGATTCTTCGTACCGAAACAGCTGCGCTGACGGCGTTGGCGATCTTGCAGTCCCTTTGGGGGGATCTGGGTTAATTATTTGAATATACTGAAATTAATGCACAAATCGAGGTGGCTGTCGGCACAACATCGAATTGAATGGTTTCCGCCATTTTTTATGATGCGAGTGAAAGTGTTGCAGTTAGATGTGGATTGGCAACAGGTGCGTCTTAAGCTTCCTTTGAACCTTTTTTCCAGAAACTTGGGGGATGCGGTGTTTGGCGGTTATCAGGCGTCACTGGCGGACCCTATCGCGGCCTTGGCGTGCCTGGCCCGATTCCCTCAATATTCAGCCTGGACCCGAGCTATGAGTTTGGACTTTGAGCTGGAAGGCAATTCGGACCTGGAATTACGGTTCCATTTTGATCCTGCCGTGGATGCTCGCATACGTCGGGATTTAGAAACCCGCGGACGCAGCACTCCCGTATTTGAGTACGGATTCTACCGAGATGATGGGCGTTTGTGCACCAGAGTTGAAAATACCGTTGCAATTCGTCCGCACGGATACAGCAAAGAATCCAGACTTAAACGCTAAATGGCGCAGAGCTGTTTGCTGTTTATGTGATGGTTCCAGTAACAAATACGAGAATAAGGGTTAAAAGGTAAGCTCGGTAAGCGGCACACGTCCCTGTGGCCTTGATAACAATTCCCTGTTATCCGACCTACCAAGTTTACCTTTTGACCCCTACTCCCTCCCGTTGGTTTTGGCATTGAAATTCAATCTTTTTGAAGCAACTGAACTCTATCCATATAATGGGACACCGTATAAAACAAAAAAGGTTAGTGTGAATGACGATAACCGGCAATTTACTAAAAATGAGTTCCATCCTGGATAATCCCGTGCAGTATCTATTGCCGGTGGGGTCGGAGCAAATTCCTCTCAATCCTTACTTGGAGAAAACAATATCCCTGACGTTTACCGGGCAAATTCATTGCGTGGCCTGTGGCCGCAAAACCAATAAAAGTTTCAATCAAGGTTATTGTTTCCCTTGTTTACGTTCCCTGGCCGAATGCGATATGTGCATAGTGAAACCGGAACAATGCCACTTCGACCAGGGAACTTGCCGCGACGAACAATGGGCACAGGGCCACTGCATGCAGGAGCATATTGTTTATCTGGCCAATTCTTCCGGACTGAAAGTGGGTATTACTCGACATACCCAGGTTCCCACCCGATGGATAGATCAAGGCGCCGTACAAGCGATACCGGTGTTTAAAGTGAAAAACCGCTATATCTCCGGTCTGGTAGAAGTGGTCATGAAAGAGCATGTCTCCGATAGAACCGATTGGCGCAAAATGCTTAAAGGTGAGTCTCAATCTGTGGACTTAATGGCAACAAGGGATAAGTTGTTGCAGCAAGTTGCCGGAGATATCGAAAGCATTCAAGAGGAACATGGCAGCGAGGCAGTTTCCGTTCTGGATGGTGTGGTTACTGAGATTCAATATCCGGTGCAACAGACTCCGGAGAAAGTGAAATCTCTGAACTTTGACAAAACTCCTGAGGTGAGTGGTGTTTTGATGGGGATCAAAGGACAGTATCTCATCTTGGATGCAGGTGTTATCAATATCCGAAAATTTAGCGGGTATGAGATTGAGTTCGGCTGGAAGCTGTAAAAAGCGGTACGGATGAGAACCGTGTAACGAAGGAACTGGGGAATCCTTCACGTTTACCATTTTCCGGATTCACGGTGACTAAATATTTTGCGCCAGTTTCCGATAGCCGATGTAGGTGACAGTAACAAGCGGGAACTAGGGATGAATTTCACACAAATTCTATTGGCGATTATCGGTAGCGTATTGCTGGTCACGGGGATTTATTTCCACAGTAAAGACAAAAAATCAGGCAGTTTCATTGGTTTGGGTAGCGCATTAATCGTCCTGGCGGCGTTCAGCCCGGTATTGGTGGGAATGATGCCGGGTTTATCTCTGCGGTCATCGGATACGGCCCTGGCCCCTGCGGCGCAAGAACTGTCGGTTCAGCACACCCAGTCTGTACATACCGCGACTACGCCGGCTCAGACTATACAAACCCCGGTCGTTGAGACCACAACAGTGGAGCCGGTGGCAGTCATTAGTGAGAAGGCAAAAGGTTACGCGAAGTCCGTTTCCAGTCCTGTGAACCAGGATCTCAGTGCGGCTGATCTTCTCTTACTGGGTACTCAGGCCTGGCAGGACAAAGATTACAGTATGGCGTTTAGCTATGTGAACCAGGGATTGTCCATGAAACCTGAGGCGCGGGTACATTCCTCTTTGGTGCTGTTGTTGGGTTCCCTGTATGAGACCATAGGTAACCGCAAAGCCGCTGAGGAAAACTATCGCTTAGCAGCCACCTTAGACGCTTCCTATAATTGGCCGCATATCAAATTAGGCAATCTTTTTACCGCACTGAAACGCTATGGCGATGCCGAATCAGCTTATACCAAAGCCATCGAGCTGGATCCGGAGGACGGTTGGACTTATAACAATCTGGGCATTTTGTACAGTGGGTTGAAACGATATGGGGATGCAGAAAAGGCGTATCGCAGTGCCATTCGTTTAAACCCTTCAGATGCCTGGGCGCACAATAATCTGGGTGTTTTGTACAAAGATTTGCAGCGCTACGATGAGGCAGAGCAGGCGTATACCAAAGCGGTAGTTCTGGAACCCAGTCATCGATTGGCTAAAAATAATTTGGCGGTTTTACAAAGAATAAAAAAACAAGAACCGACAAAACAAAGCCACTGATCAATAATAGTTCGTAAATGAGGGAAATAGTTGTTGAATAAATAAGCAATTAATAATATACTAAATAACAGTTGTTTGTATTTAGCTGTTATCTAAGGAGATTTTATGCGTGTTGGAGTTGCTGCCCTAATGGCAATGGCAGTTTTGTTATCCGGTATAGTTCAGGCTGCGTCCTGGTCTCAGTTACCGAAGAAGAAACAAACCAGTTTGGGTTTATACATGAGTGCGGCTGAAGCCTACAAAATGGTGAACAAAAATCCAAATGACATGGTTTTTTTAGATATTCGAACCCGTGCTGAAGTGAACTTTTTAGGGGCTCCCACCCTGGTTGATGCCAACATTCCCTATATGAAGTTAAACGAGTGGTATGCATGGAATGAAAAAAATCAGAATTTTAAGATGGAAGTGAACTCGGATTTTGCTGACGACGTTGCCGCTAAAGTTGCGGAGAAAGGCTTGAGTAAACAAAACCCCATTATCCTCATCTGCCGTTCCGGTACCCGCAGTTCCAAAGCCGCTGACCTATTGGCAAAACTGGGTTACACCCAAGTTTACAGTGTTGTGGATGGCTTTGAGGGTGACAAAGCCAAGCAAGGTAAGCACAAAGGCCAGCGTGTGGTGAATGGCTGGAAAAATGCCGGATTACCCTGGAGCTACAAACTGGTTAAAGCGAAAATGTATAAAGTGGGTGGCGATTCGTAATTGGGTCATCAATGCTGTGTTGAAAGCCGGGTTTATCCCGGCTTTTGCCTTTATAGGGATTTAACTAAGGCGATATCGGTAGTCGGTCGTCAATTAGGTGGTTGGGTCCAGCTGTTTTTGTTGCGTTGGTTTGTATTCTTCCGGCATTTCTATGGGTAAGGTGAAACTGAAGGTGCTGCCCTCACCGGGAGAGCCTTGGGCGCTAAGGTAACCGCCCAGTATTTCAATGTGGCGCTTGCTGATCGCCAGTCCGAGTCCAACGCCGTCCTGATGTTGGCGTTTGTCTTCCTCGCTTTGTTCAAAAGCGTTAAATATGATTTTCAAATCCCGTTCCGATACTCCTTTGCCGGTATCGATCACATCTATTCGAAGTTTATCGTTTAGATTTACGCATGCGACTTTGATGTATCCACGCGAGGTGAATTTCAGTGCGTTACCAATAAGGTTAATTAGTACTTGTTGTAACTTGGTTCGGTCGGTGTACAGCATCAGCTCCGGCGTATCTATCTGCGTATCAAATGCAATGCCTTTTGAATGGGCCTGGATCTTAAACATATCACTCAATTCACTAAACAGGGTATCCAGGCTAAAGGATTCCTTAATAACGGTGACTTTATTGGCCTCGATTTTGGCTAGGTCAAGAATATCGTTGATTAGTTGTAATAGATGTTTTGAACTTTCGTAAGCAATGTTCAGGGATTTACTTTGTTCGTCATTGATAGGGCCTGCCATACCTTCTTTAACAATGCTAAGAAAACCCATAATGGAGTTCAAAGGGGTTCGAAATTCGTGGCTCATATTTGCCAGGAAACGAGATTTCGCCCTAGTGGCTTCGGTTACTGCTTTATTGGCAGCGATCAATTCTTCTTTTTGTTTGCGGATCTCATCTTCGGCTTTCTTGATACGTGTGGCGACACCCACACGGGCCAATAGAATATCGTCCTCAAAAGGCTTGGTGATGTAGTCAAAGGCCCCCAATTTTAATCCTTTGACAATGCGATCAGTGTCTTTGTAGCGTGCGGTGAGGAAAATAACAGGGATATCACGGGTCAGGACACTTTTTTGCAGTTGTTGCAAAACTTCGTAACCGTCTAAATCCGGCATCATAACATCGAGCAAGACTAAATCGGGAGCCTGTTTTTGGGCGATTTTCAGTCCCTCATGGCCATTGGGGGCCGACAAAGTTTGATAATGATCTTCCAGAACTTGTTCCACTAAATCGATATTATCCGGAGTATCGTCAATGATCAGAACTTTGGGTTTTGAATCGGGATCAATTAAATGCATCGTTTCAGGCCTATTGCAGTAGTTCGCTTATGGCGAACAATAGTTTGGATTCATCCACCGGTTTGGTGATGTAATCGTCGCACCCAGCCGATAGAGCCATTTCCCGGTCTGTTGTCATGGCGTGTGCTGTCAGAGCAATGATCGGGATGTGAGACGTGTTGGGGTTGGCTTTGATTAATGTGGTCGCTTCCAAGCCATCCATCTGAGGTAGGGAGATGTCCATCAAAATCAAATCAGTGGTTTCGGTTTCCAGCAAGGCAAAGCCTTTTTCTGCCGTCTCCGCTTTCAGGATCTGGTAACCTTCGTCCTCGAGAATTTCTTCGATAAGAGCCATATTGTCCGGGTAATCCTCAACGATTAATATGGTGTTCACAACATGACCTCCGCTGTTGCTTGGTTTGAGTGTAGGGCTTTATTGATGCTCTTGAGCAATAGAGCGGTATCCATACCTTGTTTTTCAATAATGGACTGTACCCATTTGCCGAGCATGTTGCGTTCATTCTCGGTGAGTTGTTTTGCCGTGACCACGACGATGGGGATATTGCGCCAAGCTTGATTTTCTTTTAACAATTGAGCTAATTCAAAGCCGTTCATTCGCGGCATCATTAAGTCCAGTAAGATTACATCCGGTTTGGTGTGCTGTAACACCGCCAGAGCTTCGGCTCCCCCTGATACAGCAGTTACCTCTATATTCTCATCCTCAAGCACCTGGGTAATTAATTCGCGAACTTCCGGGTCGTCATCCACCGCCAGTACTTGTTTCACTTGATGCTTGAATAGTGCGTTGATACTACGGATCAGAATTTCCGGCTCTATGGGTTTTTGTAAATAGTCCATGGCTCCCAATTCATAACCCAAGGCTTTATTGTCAATCATGGTGACCATAATGACGGGAATATTTCGGGTTTTTGGTTCTTGTTTCAAGGCTTTCAAAATGGACCATCCGTCCTCCCTGGGCATATAGACGTCGAGCGTAATCGCCGTAGGATTGAGTTGTTTGGCCAGTTCAAACCCTTCGCGGCCATTGGTAACACCTTTAGCGGCAAAACCTTCGTCTTCCAAATAACTGAGCAGCAGTTCGATAGACTCCGGGTCATCATCAATGCACAAGACCAGCGGGGAGGATGTTTGAGGGGTTGACGCTAATTCCATAGGGGGTTGAGTCGTTTCGGCGATGCTGACCGGGACAACGACGGTGAAGGTGCTGCCTTCACCGGCTGTGCTGGCGACGTGGATTTGTCCTTGCATGAGTTGTATGAAACGCTGTGATACGGCCAGCCCCAGGCCTGTACCGCCGGATCTACGCGACAAGCTGCCATCCGCCTGGTGAAACGCTTCAAAGATATGTTGCAATTCTTCCGCTTTCAGGCCGATACCTGTGTCCTCAATCTGGATTTGCACATATTCCAAATAGGGTTGATAAAATGTTGAACCGGCGTGGTCGTTACCGCTGATTTTTTCCACTGTGATACCAATGTTTCCGGTTTCCGTAAATTTAATGCTATTGCCTATGAGGTTTATCAGCGTTTGTTTCAGCTTCATCCGGTCGGAATACAGTTTCACTTCCTGTTGTGGCAGTTTCACGTTACAGGTGAGGCCTTTATCTTTGACCAAACTGCCGGTCAAATCGGTTACCTCCCGGACTAATTCATTGATAGAGAATTCTTCTGCAAATACCTCCATCTTACCGGCTTCAATTTTGGATAAGTCCAGAAGGCTGTTGATGAGTTCCAATAGGTGGTGCGCGTTCCGTTGGACTATTTGCAGATTGCGTAACTGCTTCTCCGGGAGGTTTTGCGCGGCTTTTTTTATGACGCGGCCGGTGAAGCCGATGATGGAATTCATGGGAGTGCGTAACTCATGCGACATGTTGGCTAGGAATTGGCTTTTGGATGTATTGGCAGCCAGAGCCGCGTTGCGAGCTGCGGTCAGTTCCCGGGTTCGTTCCTGTACCAGTTCTTCCAGATGTTCTCTATGCCGATGTAACTCCGCATCGGCGGCCATTTTTTCAGTCACATCGCGCAGCAGTCCGGTAAACATTTTTTGGCCGTTGGTCTCAAATTCTGTCAATGTGAATTCTATGGCTAATAGGTCTCCGTTTTTTCTTTTGCCTTGGACGACGCGATTCTTGCCCATGACCTTAGCGACACCGGTTTGCAAATAATTCACCAGGTATTGGTCGTGCTCTGTGTGATAAGGCTCCGGCATGAGTATGTTGACGTTTCTATTGACGACTTCAGCGGTGCTGTATCCGAAGATGGTTTCCGCCGCTTTGTTAAACTCCTTTATCCTGCCTTTGTTATTGATTGTGACAATGGCCTCGGCTACGTTATCCAGTATGCCGCGCATGCGTGTTTCACTCAGGGTTAATTGCGTGAGGAGTTCAAGGCGTCGGCTGATAATTACTGCAGTGATTAACAATGCGGAACACAGCGCAACGGTAAAAAAAATGATTTGTGCAATGGTAGCCGGTGCCATAGAAGGTTGATCAATAGTGGTGGTTTCGCCCGGAAAAAAATACACCGCGCTCATGCCGGTGTAATGCATGGTGGAGATGGCGCCCCCCATCGCACAGGCCGCCAGAATGCGTGAATATGCAGTTAATGCATTTTTTTTGTGGTCCACCCAGGTCTTAATTCTTAGTGAAACATAAGCCAGTGATACTGCCACAATGACCGATACCAACACTATTGAAGGGGAGAATCGGGCAATGGCGTCCATACGCATAGCAGACATGCCAATGTAGTGCATCAGGCCAATACCGCCGCCCATAATCACACCGCGTAGTAACAGTTGATGTTTCTTGCTTGGTGTTATGCCGTTATACAAAACCACCAGGCTGGCGAGACAGGCGGGGACCAGGGATAGCAAGGTGATGAGAATGTCATATTGCACCGCGGCTTGGGTCTCGGCTGCCAACATGCCGATGAAATGCATACTCCAGATACCGCCGCCCAGGCACAGACTGCCGGTACCGGCCCAAAGCATATGCATGGCTTTGCGTTGATCGTGGGCAATGCGTTCCGTTACCAGGAAAGCGGTGTAAGAGGCGATAATTGCTACAGCAATGGATAGCAGCACCAGGGGGATATGGTAGTCTACCGGCAGAGCGGCGGATAAGTTCCTATCGGTTTCCAAAAAGACAAAATGTTCCACAAGCTGTACACCTTTTTGAATTTGCTGGTTGGGTTGTTGCCCTTATGTAGCGTTTGTCACTTGTACAGCGGTTTAATTCGTAGAGTATAGACGCAACAATACTTGATTGTAAGACCAGGGAAATTGAGAGTAGAAAGCGACATTTATTTGACGAATGCCCCGCCGGCGGCGGCGGGGCTTGACAAAAATTAAGGCATAGGTGGGAATGCAAAGGTGTGAATGATGGGGCCGTAACCATCGGTTAAGGTCTTTAAAAAAGCAACCAAATCGGCTTCTTCTTCTGTACTCAGTCCCAAGTCCCCCAGTTCGTCGGCGTTGACATTGTCAGCTACCTCGGGAGCCGGCCAAGGTTCTACATCGCGGGTGTTATAAAAATGAACAATTTCCTCCAGGGTGGCAAAAAAGCCGTTGTGGGCATAGGGTGCTGTAGCGGCAATATTACGCAGGCTCATTACCTTGTGTTTGCCCAATTCTGCACCCGACGGATCTCGTGCGGCGATGTCAGGTCGCCCACCCAGACCAAGGTCTACGGCTTGGTTGGCAATCAGGGCATTGTTGCTTTTAGGGACGCCGATATTATCGTAAGTAAAATCGGTAAACAGGGGAGGCATCATGCTGCCGTCAGGGGCAATGAGCGGCTCGCTGGGATGGCACGCGTTACACTGTGCTTTGCCTTCAAAAAGCGTCAGACCGCGTTGCTCCTGCTCTGACAGTTCCGCCTTGCCCGCCAAATAATAATCAAACTTGGAATTGAAGGGGCTGAACACGCGTGTCTTTTCAAAAGCGGCAATGGCATCCGCCATCATCTCATATAGTGCATCGGTTTCCACATCGCTTTCCGGGTCGCGCAATTGTTTCAGTTTAACCTTATATACGCTTTTCCACAGCTCTTTATAGGCGTCGCGATTGGGGTTGTCACGTTCGGCGATGCGTTGTAATACGGATGCTTTACTGGGCATGGCCATTTCCACCGGGTTTAGAAAAGGACCTTTGGCTTGCTCGGTGAGACTGTTGGCTCTACCGTCCCAAAACTGTCCGCCGATGTATAATCCTTCCACCGGTTCCCAAAAAAAGAAGGGGCTGAATGCAGCGTATCCTGCGCTGGGGGTATTGCGACCGCCGTTTAATGACGTGTCGGATCCCAGCGAGACCACGCTGTTAGCCGGGTCGGTTGTGTTGGCCGGATCGACAAAGGCCGGTGGAAAATGACAGCTGGCACAGGCTTGATTTCTATTGATGGACAGGTTCTCATCAAAGTACAACAGTTGCCCCAACTGCTCTTTTGCGGACAGGCCGCTATCAGCGCCTGCCAGAGTGTTGTTCGCATATCCTACGCAAAACAACACTGCCCCCGAAAATAATATTTTTTTTATTTTCATAGCAAATCTCCATATTGAGTTTTTATTAACCACTGCCATAAGATCCTTCGTAAAACGTTAGAAATGCAGCGGCTGCTAGTCCCTTTCTTGTTGAGCGTCTGAACTTATAGAGTGGCTGCACTATAAATGTTCAGTTTGATTAAGGATTCAGCTAGAAGTCGTTCAAGCAAAGAAAGTTAAGGTATAGTAAACAAACTCAGCCTGTTCGGCTGTAAGAAAATTTTTATCCAGTGAAAAATTTCCCTATATGTTTAGTGTGTGGTCAATTTGGTTGTTTTTAGACATGGGCGACCAAGTAAAAATACTAGTTCTGGTTCCTAGAGTTGGATGTTGGAGTGGAGTCCAGTATAGATGTGAAGCTTGGTTATGATCGAGCATTAGGTGAGCAAGGGCTGTAGTCTCATTTCGTATTGCCATCTTTGTTCAAGCCACGGTTCTTGCTGAGAGTTGGTCATATCGGATTAGATGGTACTAATCCAACAATCGTGCTTTTAGTGGTATTTGTAGTAGCTTAGCTTCCGTAGCGATTGGTGTTGGTTAATAAATGCCCATATTTGTGTTCGGTACAGCTCTGCGTGCGTTCTGAAATCAAGGCAAAATCCCCATTCTTTATTGACAAATGCCATATGTAGAGCCGGAATATTATCAAGGCAATGGTTTCAACTTGTTGAAATATATGTAAAATATATTCTTTTTTGGAAAACGGTCACAGTAATCAAACTTGACCTTGGACGGCAAAACAACGATTATAGCGCGTTTCTTGCGGCTACCTCCCGGAGAAGGAGTTATAGTCGCCGGATTGAATTCCCATTTTGGTTATTAACTTTTGTTTATTAAGGTGACAGCCCCATGAATATGGCTGATAAAAAGCGGCTATTACGCAGCATGTTATATGCGCGCCGATTTGAAGAACGTTGCTATGAAGCGTACGTAGAAAGAAAAATAGGTGGTTTCCTACATCTATATCCCGGACAGGAAGCTTGTGCTCATGGTGTTATGGAAGCGGCCAGACCGGGTCATGACTATGTTATAACCGGTTACCGGGATCACGTGCACGCCATCTTGTGTGGTGCCGATCCTAAAGAAGTCATGGCCGAGTTGTACGGTAAGGAAACCGGTTCCAGTAAAGGTCGCGGCGGTTCCATGCACATCTTCGATGTGGAGCATCACTTTATGGGTGGATATGCCCTGGTGGGCGGACCTTTCCCCTTGGCGGCCGGCATTGCCAAAGGCATTAAACTCAAAGGCGGTGACGAGATTTCCATTTGTTTCCTGGGCGATGCGGCTAACAATCAAGGTTCATTTCACGAATCCTTGAATATGGCTAAAGTTTGGCAACTGCCGGTATTGTTTGTCTGTGAAAACAATTTGTACGGTATCGGTACGCGAATTGATCGCTCCACAGCGGTAATTGATCAGTACAAACGTGTGAGCGGTTACGATATGCCAGCAGCACAAGTGGACGGCCAGGATATTGAAGTGGTATATGAAGCGGCGCAAAAAGCGGTTGATCATGTACGTTCCGGTAAGGGGCCTTACTTTTTGGAACTGAAAACCTACCGTTACCGCGGACATTCCATGTCCGATTCCAATGCGTATCGCACCAAAGAAGAGGAAGAGCATTGGAGTAAACGCGATCCTATTTACATTCTTCGAGATCGTCTGATTGAAGCCGGTGAGACCAGCATGGACGAATACAATCAGATGGATAAAGGCATTATCGATGAGATTGAAAACGAAGTGATAAAATTTGCCGAAGAGTCGCCGGAACCCAAAGTCGAGGAACTGGAGAAATATGTGTTGGCGGACAACGATCCTTATGTATTGGGAGGCAAATAAATGGCTGAATTAATGTATTGGGAAGCCATTCGGCGTGCCCACGATGAGGAAATGGCCCGCGATCCTTTGGTGATCTGCATGGGTGAGGACATCGGTGTTGCCGGTGGTACCTACAAAGCCACTCAAGGTTTGTTTGATAAATACGGCCCCGAGCGGGTTATCGATACACCTATTTCCGAAAACGGTTATACCGGCTTAGGTGTTGGTGCTTCTTTTATTGGTGTGCGTCCCATTATTGAAATTATGTCCGTGAACTTTGCCTGGCTGGCCATGGATCAAATTGCCAACTCGGCTGCTAAGGTTCGCTACATGTCCGGTGGTCAATTGACTGCGCCGGTGGTAATTCGTTCTCCGGGTGGTACTGCCCACCAACTGGGTGCGCAACACTCGGCGCGTATGGAAAAAGTGTTTATGGGCATAGCCGGATTGCGCGTGGTCACTCCGTCCAATCCCAAACAAGCTTATGGTCTGCTGAAGTCTGCTGTGCGCTGTAATGATCCCGTATACATCAACGAACATGAGTTGATGTACAACATGAAGGGTGATGTGCCCGACGAGGAATATTTTCATCCTCTGGAAGGGTCCGAAGTCACTCGGGAAGGGAAAGACATTACCCTGATCGGGTACAACATTTCCGTACACTGGTGTTTACAGGCGGCTGAAGTATTATCCAAACAGCACGGCATAGAGGCCGAAGTGCTGGATCTGTATGCATTGAGCCCCATAGACCGGGCCGGAATTGTCGCTTCCGTCAGCAAAACTCATAAAGTGGTGATTGCAGAAGAAGCGGAGCCGGCCGTTGGTGTGGCTTCAGAAGTGATGGCTATCATTAATGAAGAATGCTTCTATGAACTGGATGCTGCTCCGGTAAGGGTGTCGGCTGTTAATGTGCCCATCCCGTTTAACCGTGGCTTGGAAAAAGCCAGTATCCCCAACGCTCAGGATGTGCTGGCTGCCGTTCTTAAAGTGTTTGGTAAATAAATGAAGTGACCGACAGCCTCCGGCTGTCGGCCAATAATAATCCTACGAGTCAGTTAATCGAATTATGTCTGAATCATATGTGATAAAAATGCCCCAGTTGTCCGACACCATGACAGAAGGCGTGGTGGTCAGTTGGGAGAAAAACATCGGCGATAAGGTGGTGCGGGGTGACATCGTTGCCACGGTGGAAACCGATAAAGCCATTATGGACGTGGAAGTGTTTCGTGAGGGTTATTTGTCCGGTCCTCTGGCTGAGGTGGACAGTGTGGTAGCCGTGGGCGAAGCCATCGCTTATTTAGTGGAGTCCAAAGAAGAGATTAAACAAGTCGGCGATGCTGCACCGGTTGCGGCTGCTCCCGCTGTTGTTGATGCTCCGGCCCTGCTTGCAGCGGCGAAACCGGAAGGCGCCAGCCATGTGATTAAAATGCCACAGTTATCCGATACCATGACCGAAGGGGTGGTGGTGAGTTGGGAAAAACAACTGGGGGACAAGATTGAACGCGGCGATGTTGTTGCCACCGTGGAAACGGACAAGGCGATCATGGATGTGGAAGTGTTCCGTGACGGTTATTTGTCCGGCCCCATCGCCGAGGTAGACAGTATCCTGCCGGTAGGTGAGGCTATGGCCTACTTGGTGGATAAACCTGAGCAAGTGCTGAAAGAAGGCGCAGTAGCCACGGTTACCGGCAAAGCGGCATCGGGCGATGTGACCAGTCCCTCGGATCAGGAGCCCAGGCATCAAATCGCTGCGGCACATCCGGCTCCCGGGCATAAAGCGCCGGCGCGACAGCAGGATCTTTCCGGAATACACCCGGCACCTCGTCCGGACAACAAATATGCAACGCCTTATGCTCGCAAACTGGCGGCGGCACTGCATGTGAATCTCAATACTTTAAAAGGCAGCGGCCCAGGTGGTGTGATTCGGGCTGAAGATGTACGCAAAGCCCAACCGTTGGAACGGCCCAGCGAGATTGCCAGACAAACACCGGCGCATATTATGCCGGAAGTACAAGTACCGGGACACGGTCGCGCCATGACCGCTATGGAGCGGGCAGTAAGTCATTCCATGACGGCGTCACTGACTATGCCCACCTTTCATGTGACGGTGGATGCCAAGCCCGATGCGCTCATTAAAGCGTCCAAGAAAAAAGGTATATCGGTTACGGTTGCTATTGCCAAAGCTTGTGCCTTGGCTATGAAGAAACATCCCACCATGAACTGGTGTTACCAGCCGGTGGATAAGTTGGTGGAACGGGACCAAGTGGACATTGGTATGGCGGTGGCAGCCGAAGGCGGTGGTCTGGTTGTGCCGGTTTTGCGTCATTGTGAGTCGCGCTCACTGGAAGAGCTCAATGAGTCTTGGGGTAGCTTGGTGGAGCGTGCCAGAAAACGTCGTTTGGCCCCGGAAGAATACGCCAATCCCACTTTTATGGTATCCAATATGGGTATGTTGGGCGTGTCCTATTTTGATGCTATCCCGACACCGGGTACAGCAGCCATTCTGGCTATATCCTCGGCCGGTGATAAGGGTATGCCCTTAACCGTCACCGCTGACCATCGAGTGGTTAATGGGGCGGAAGTGGCGCAGTATTTAAATACGTTGAAAAACAACATCGAACACCCGGAAACCTGGATGGGCTCCCTGGGTCCGGCGATACCTGACGGCGACTGGGATTACGATGTGGTTGTCATCGGCGGTGGTCCCGGCGGTGAAGATTGTGCCAGAGATATTGCTTCTCACGGCTTGAAAGTGGCCATGATTAACGACGCACCTTTCCCGGGTGGCGAGTGTTTGTGGCGCGGTTGCATACCTTCAAAAGCTTGGCGTGCGGCGGCAGATCGTATGCGCGATCGAGCCCATGATGAGCATTTGGGGGTTGAAGGTACGACTAAGGCCAAACTGAATTGGTCCAAGCTGGAAGCCACTCGACGATCCGTATTGGAAACTCGGGGCCAAATGGCTTTGAAAACCGATATGGGCGTCAAGATCAAAGTTATTCAGGGATTTGCTTCTTTTGAAACTGAGCACCGCTTGTTTGTGGATACTTCCGGCAACAGCGATGATCCGCACCGACGAGCTCCCTTGGGGGATGGCTCTCAGGGTGAGCATATCACTTTTGGTGTTGCCGTCATTGCTACGGGTGCGCCGCCCTTTGTTCCCCCTATCCCCGGTGTCGATTTGGCGATGGAAGCGGGCCAGGTATTGACGTCGGATACAGTGTGGCAATTATCGGAAGTGCCCAAAAAGCTGGGGGTTATCGGTGGTGGAGCCATCGGTCTGGAAATGGCGCAGATCTTTCAGGATTTTGGCAGTGAAGTGGTTCTGTTCGAAGGTCAGGATCGCATACTGGCCGAAGTGGAACCGGAAATTGCCAAAAACCTCACGGCGGTATTGAATGAGGATCCCAATCTCACTATACACACGTCAGTGAAGGTCACTGAAATCAAGCCTAAAGCTGGAAATCGTAAGGCTCAAATCGTTTATCAGGATGCGGAAGGTAAGGATCAGCGTTACGCCTGTGACTATATCATCATGGCTACCGGTAAACGTCCGGTATTGGAGCCCCTGAAACTGCAAAATGCCGGGGTGCAAACGGACCGCGGCGTGATCACTGCTGATGCTTACTGTCGTACTTCGATACCGCATATTTTTGCGGTGGGGGATGTGATTGGCGGTTTGATGTTGGCACATACAGCCGGTCAACAAGGTCGGGTGGCTGCTGCAACGATTCTCGGTGAGAGTATGCGCTACGATCAAGATAAAGATAGTGGTGTTATTTTTACCCGCCCTGAAGCGGCGTTTGTGGGGCTGTCTGTGGATCAGGCTAAAGCGAAAGGTATTGATGCGGTAGAAGTAAAAATGCCCATGAATATTGATGCCAAGGCCATGATTACCAATGAGCTTCACGGCATGATCAAAATCGTGGCGGATAAGAAGAATCGTCGTGTCATCGGGGTGCATTTTCTTGCGGATCATGCGGACACCTTGATTGGTGAAGGTGTGATGATGGTCAGTGGTGAGATGACTTTGGATCAAGTGGCTGAAGCCATTCATCCGCACCCCACTCAAACGGAAATGTTTGGGGAAATGGCGCGACGCTTGTTGTCGCGGTTAAGACGCAGTAAGAAGAAATAGTCCAAGCGACCTCTGATTCCTGCGTGAATCAGAGGTGCAGTTCTCACGGTCCCATCCCCTTGGGCCGGATTATGCATAGTCAACCCCAACATCAGAAAGGGATACGCTATGCAAACGGATGCCGCACTCAATAACCTGGAGCTTCTCGGCCAGGGCTCTGCCTTTTGTGACGAACTTTGCAGTATGTTGGAACAAATGCCCATGTTCCGCGACCTTACGCGGCCCGAAGTAGAGATTTTGTCCGGTTATGTTCAGGCTTTTGAAGCGGAAAGCGGTAAAACCCTGTTTTTAGAAGGTGAAAAAGGCGGTTTTATGTGTTTTTTGGTGAGCGGGAAAATTGATGTTATCAAAGAGTCTCATCTACGTGAACGAAAAACCATCACTACGGTTCGTCCCGGACAAACCATTGGGGAAATGTCCTTATTGGATGACATGCCTTTTTCAGCGACTGCCTGCGCTGTCGAAAAAACCACAGTGATACTGATAACGCGGCGGAATTTTGAATCTTTTACTGAGGACCATCCGGCCTTGGCGATTAAAATGATTCGCAAAGTCGCCCGTTTAATCAGCCTGCGCCTGCGTCAGACTACCGGTATTCTGGCGGACTACATATAAGCCCCTGTTTCATCGGTTTTTTTTCCACCCCTTGCACGCCAACCCGTTCCGGCACGTCTCAACGTCGATGGCGTTCAAGTCCAATTCGGTGTAAAGTTGCCGCTTCAATTTTTGTTGTTTATTTTTTTGTTTTAGAGGGATAAGCCTTCAATGGAGGAGGAGCCTTCAGTGAACAAAAAGCCTTGAGCGAGATAGAGAGTAGTCATGGTGAAGCAGAAGATCAGCAAAGTGGTTTTGGCCTATTCCGGTGGTTTGGATACTTCCATTATTTTACGTTGGTTACAGGAAGAATACGGCTGCGAAGTGGTTACATTTACCGCCGATATCGGCCAGGGTGAGGAAGTGGAACCGGCTCGCGCCAAGGCTCAAGCAGCGGGCGTGAAGGAAATTTATATTGATGATTTAAAAGAAGAATTTGCTCGTGACTTTGTTTTTCCCATGTTTCGGGCCAATGCCATCTACGAAGGTGAATATTTGTTGGGCACCTCCATTGCCCGGCCTTTAATTTCCAAGCGTCAAATTGAAATCGCCAATGAAACCGGTGCGGATGCGGTTTCTCACGGCGCCACCGGCAAAGGTAATGATCAAGTGCGTTTCGAACTGGGTTATTATGCGCTTAAGCCCGATGTGCATGTAATTGCGCCTTGGCGTGAGTGGGATTTAAACTCTCGCCAGAAGTTACTGGATTATGCGGAAAAACACGGTATTCCCATCGAGAAAAAGCGCGGCACCAAATCCCCGTATTCTATGGATGCCAATTTACTGCATATTTCTTACGAAGGGGATATCCTGGAAAACACCTGGAATGCCCCGGAAGAAAGCATGTGGCGCTGGACAGTATCACCACAAGAGGCGCCGGATCAAGCCACAGAACTGGTATTAAGTTATCGACACGGTGATATTGTTGCCATAAACGACAAGTCCATGACACCGGCAGAAGTTATGGAATACTTAAATAAAGTTGCCGGCGCCAATGGTATTGGTCGGGCCGATATTGTCGAAAACCGTTACGTCGGTATGAAGTCCAGGGGTTGCTACGAAACTCCCGCTGGGACAGTTATGCTCAAAGCGCATCGCGCTATTGAGTCCATCACATTAGATCGGGAAGCGGCCCACTTAAAAGACGATCTCATGCCTAAATACGCCAGCCTTATCTACAATGGCTACTGGTGGAGTCCCGAGCGTAATATGCTCCAAACTTTAATCGATCAATCGCAACAACATGTGAACGGCAGGGTACGATTGAGCTTGTACAAAGGTAATGTCATTGTCACTGGGCGAGAGTCCACATCGGATAGTCTGTTTGATGCCAATATCGCTACTTTTGAAGACGATGCCGGTGCCTATAACCAGAAAGATGCTGAAGGTTTTATAAAGCTTAACGCCTTACGATTGCGTATTGCATCCAAGCGCTAATTGTTTTTAAATAGTGGGGAACCTCTGCTAAGCATGGAGTGGTGCTGCGAAAGGGCGCTGTACGCGGTTCTTTCGATCCATTAGCAGAGATTCCTGGCTGTATTCATATTGCTGTACTTTAGGTTATCGCTGCGATTAATTATTTTGCAGTTCGATTTGATGGGGGTAAATGGCATCCTGGTCAACGCTGTTGGTATTACAGCCGATAACTTAAGAAGTTTCCGTATGTGTTTGTGCGTATCGTGAGTCGGCATTCTGGGTGTAGTGTGAGGTTGGGATGCTGCTGGCAGCTTCGGGGCAAATCATTTATGCATAGGTGACTGAGTGTATACTCAACTTAACATTGTTAAGGGTATCAATAAGGGCGAACTAACTCATCTTAAAACCGTTCCCGGTGAAGGTATTTTTGCATTGGATACCAGTGGTGAACTGGTTTTCATGAATCATGAAGCAGAGCAAATTCTGGGTTGGAACTCGGATGAGCTTCAAGGCCATAATTTTTTCCAACGACTGAAATTCAAAATGGATGCATCCGCCACCATAGGCTCATCCAAGTGCGCAGCTTTACACAGTGTTTCCTGCTCTCATTTGCAAATGGCGGCCATGCTCAATAAGAAAGACGGAGAAACCCTGCCTATTTCTTATATTGCGCTTCCCATGTATGAGGGTGGGCGTATGGTGGGCAAGCTCTATGTTTTCAAAGAGTCCCGTGTGTGCAAAATTGGTGTGGACTATCGCGAATTGTTGGAATCCTCGTGTGTGTTCTTAATCAAGATTGCGGTAGACGGCCGCATTATTTTTGCCAATTCAGCAGCGAAAAAAGTGTTTGGTGCCCGGTTACACTCTGTCTTGCCCAGCAAAATCCAACTGAATTTACAGGAAAACAGCTCGCTTATTCGCCAGCAAACTCTGACAAACCGCGTCAAAACCAAAGACGGCATGGTGAGAACCATCGCCTGGGGTGTGACCCCCTTATACGACAAGGCAAAAGCCTTTCAAGGCGTTATATGTTCCGGCACGGATATATCCGAGCAGGATCAGGCATCGACGGTGTTGTTTCCCGAGCAGATACTGTCGCGAAAAGTGTTTGAGCAAGTATCGGATGGTATTATTGTCTTTGATCAAAAAGGCATCGTGGAATATTTAAATCCCACTGCGGAACGTATGACGGGCTGGAACCGCAGCGATGCCAGGCAGTTGTTGTTAAGCGATGTGTTTCAATTGGTGGATGAACATACCCGTAAGCCCATTGTTAATACCGTATTACGGCGTGCCCGCGAAATAGATCTGGATGCACATCAGCCCAGGGCAGTGCTACTTCGTCGTGATGGCATGGAATACAATATTGAGGAAACTGTATCTGCAATTCGTGATCACCAGGGGGTTATTATCGGTGGCTTTGTAGTGTTTAAGGATGTGGGGGATATGACCAGCCTGGAACGCTGGATGAATGCCGAATCCCGTTACGATGCATTGACCACATTGATCAATCGAACGGAATTTGAAACTCGCCTTACCAAAGCCATTTCCAGTGCCAAGTACGATGGTCATCATCATGCGCTGTGCTATATCGACATGGGCGGATTTCGATCCATTAATAAACACTATGGAGAACAGGCCGGTGATGAGCTGTTAAAGTATACTGCTTCATTGCTCAGCTCCAGTGTCAAGGACACTGACTACATCGGGCGAATTGGGGGGGATGAATTCGGTGTGCTGTTGCGTAAATGTTCTTTGGATAACGCCAAGAAATTTGCCCGCGAATTGAGACAATCCATTCATCATACCCGTTTCATATGGCGCGAGCAAACCATCCCTATGCGAGTGAGTATTGGTTTGGTCCCCATTACGTCCACCTGTGGTGGTTTGGGGGATGTTATGCGTATAGCCGATGCGGCTTGCTACGTGGCTAAAAACAAAGGCAACAATAAATGGCATGCCTACAAAGCCAGCGACATTGCTTTGTCCGACAAAGGGGATCAACTCCGTTGGATACATAAAATACGTCGAGCCTTGGATCAGGATCATTTTCGTTTGTTTTGCCAAAGTATCGTGCCCTTGTCCCCCAAAAAGGACAAGCAAGTGATGCATCATGAAATTTTGCTGCGCTTAATCGATGAAAACGGTGAGGTTTACAAGCCCGCCAGTTTTATTGGTATTGCTGAGAAATACAATCTTATGCCTTCCATCGATCGCTGGGTGGTGCGCACAACATTGAATCTTTTGCATGAACGCTTGGGGCGTACCGATCAGTTGGGTGTGTTTTCCATTAATCTGTCTGCGCAATCCCTGGAGGATGAAAACTTTCTGAATTTTGTGATTGATCAATTGGACCAATCCGATGTGCCTGCAGAGTGCATTTGTTTTGAAATTACTGAATCAACGGCTATATCCAATTTGATGGTGGCCACTCGCTATATGGCCATACTACGGGGTATGGGTTGCCGGTTCTCCTTGGATGATTTTGGGCGCGGTTTTTCATCCTATGCCTATTTGAAAAATCTGCATTTGGATTATTTGAAAATCGACGGTTGTTTTGTTCGCGATTTGGCTGATGATCCCGTGGATCGGGCGATGGTGGATTCCATCAATCAAATCGGTCACATGATGGGAATAGAGACCATTGCCGAGTTTGTGGAGTCGGAAGAAGCTTTGCAACATTTAATGCAAATCGGAGTCGATCATGTGCAGGGTTTTCAAATTGGAAAACCCCGTCCCATGTGGCCCACCGTGGTCGATGAAGCCATCATTGCGTAGCTAATGCGAAATCAGCCGTTAAGGAATGTGTCATGAGAATACTTCACACCATGCTCAGAGTGGGAAACCTGGAGCGTTCCATTAAATTTTATACCGAAGTATTGGGTATGCAATTGCTGCGTCAAAAGGATTATCCCGATGGTGAGTTTACCTTGGCTTTTTTGGGGTATGGTAACGAGGCAGAAAACAGTGTTATCGAACTGACCTATAATTGGGGTACGGACCATTACGAACTGGGTAGCGGTTTTGGTCATATCGCCCTGGAAGTGGATGACGTATACAAAGCTACGGCCGAGATAAAAAGCCAAGGCGGTAAAATTCTTCGTGAAGCCGGTCCTATGAACGCCGGTACTACCATCATATCTTTTGTGGAAGATCCGGATGGATATGCCATTGAATTGATTGGCCGTAAAGCCTAAGTCGGAATTATCGCTGCTCTGAAACCCTGGTATTCTGAAGCCTCAGTGAAGCCCCTGTATTTTAAAGCCCCAAATAACTCAGGGATAGATGGCAATTTTCGTATATCTTCAGTCTTGTTGATTTAAACCTTGCTCATGCAGAAGAAGATGCGATTGTTACGTTTCTGCTGACGCTGACGGATGGTTACACCCCATAAACTGCAAGACGGTTTGTTGGCCGCTTGCTTGGGGCGATCACGGTTATCCGTGTTCGCCCCGTTTGTTTTGGAATGGCTACTTCGGACGTTTCGTACCGCTGATGATGTCATAGATTAAGCCGGATAGCGCACTAAACCGGGTTGCTCGAACGATCAAGGCGGTTACGGTTATGGGGCGAACCTCCCGAACCTCCCTTAATCTGGGTAGAAAGATCAATGCAATGGTCAATCTCGCCAGCGCCGAGATAAGAAACACCCCCAATAAAGCACTGTGCCATGTCAATGTCGTATCGCCCCAGGAAATGTTTTTGGGTAATACCGTGCCCAAGTAACCACCTAGCATGGCACCACAAAACACCCCGATATTTGCCGCGACATTATGGAAAGCCAGAAACGCCGAGCGCCGGTGAGAGGGAATGAGGTCATAGAGGAAATTGGTTGCGCTCAGATTGAATCCGGCCCAAACCAGCCCACTTAACATTTGCACAATGCAGAGGTAGAAAAGATTGTGGGAAAACAACCACAGGATGGGAATCGTTGGGATGGCAAACCCCGTGACCAACAGAATCAAGCGATTGCCGAAAGTATCGCTGATTCGTCCCCAGGTATTAAGGGCGAGAAACTGCATAAAAATGGTGGCCGCTGACGTGGCCATAAACTCAACATAGGTGAATTGCAGATCACGCAACATATATACAGCAAAGAATGGTGAAGCCATAGCAACCACTGTTTGCATACTGGCAAAGAAAAGAGAAAATTGTACAAAACGGGATTGAGCCAGTCGCACCCACCAGCGTTGCGATTGTGAAAAAGGCGTTTCCAGCTTAATTGAAGTGTGCTCGGGTTCAACGAGATAGAGTAAGTGGTATACCGAAACGACACGGGCGATGGCCGCGATGGTAAATATCGCGATAAAGCCATACAGTGTCGCTTCCTGAGCCTCAAATCTATCCAGTACTATGCCGGCCGTTATCAGGGCCAAAAAGGAGGCAACGGAAGTGTAGCGTGTGCGTAGGGCAAAATAGCGACCGCGTTTGCGTTCCGGAACCAAGTCACCCATGAGACTACTCCATTGGGGTACCACCACACTACCGCAGGCGTGATACAAAATCACACAAAGAATAATTGCAGGGACGGCGAACTCGGGGCTGAACACCGGGAGCATAATCAGCGGTATCCAGACCAGTGCTTGCAGTGATGCTCCAACCAAAATCACCTGGCGTCTTGAAGGACCCTTGTGACTGAGCCAGGCGGAAAACAACTGTGCAAGTGAGGAAACCAATGCCGGTAAGGATGCCAGTAAACCGATTTGAGCCGTGTTGGCTTTGAAAAACAAAGCGAAGGCAGACAGATAAGTTTCTCCTGCTCCGGCCATAACGGAGTATGCCACGCCGTCACGAATCGAATGGTTTAATGCTTTATCTGTTTCCTGGTTGTTTGAAAAACGGTGAGCCATACATTCCAAATATTTACAAAAGGCGGTTAGTTAATGGTTATAAATGACCGGCGCGGTATCCAAAAGTTTTCAAGGGTATTAGATTTTGGGTCAAACGTTGGCAACAGACCAGGGGTAAAGCAAGTTTCGTGCTGCAAAATCTCCAAGGCCAGGATTCTATTGCGTTGGTGACAACTTCGTTCTCAGGCACAAATGTGGCTATGTATTTGATCAAACATAAAAAAACAAAAGGGAATGCGAGGATGATTTTGGGCAAGGGCTTGCGCTCACAAGAGCTTGCGTAGGTTTTCTACATAGGCTTGTTGATCAGGTTGTCGTCCTTGAGATTGGGCCTCCCAGATCAATTGCGCCAAACAATCCATCATCATATGTTCCACCCGGTGGCTGTCCTGAAATTTCAATTGTAGCTGCTGATACACTGCGACAATGCCTCTGGGCTGTCCGGTACTTAGTTGTTCCTGTATGGCAATATGCAAACCCATGTGCAGGAAGGGGTTACTTTGCCCCATTTCCGGAGTGTAGTCCTTTTCCAAGGCCACACCGGATTCCAATTCGGCGTGGTATTCAGGATGGTTTTGTATGATCCCCACAATAATTTGTTGCATGGAATCCAGGGCCTGCCCTGAACGGTGTTTTTTCCAGGCGTCTAAATACACCTGGCGAATCTGATTTCTGTCTTGTCCGTACACGTTGATACCTTGCGCTTATCTGAAGACTATTATGCCGTCATTGGCCAGAACTTTAAACTTACCTTAGTCATCGGTTTTTTGTTTATATTCGCATAAATCCTCTATGATACAGGCGCCGCAGCGGGGTTTGCGGGCAACGCAGGTGTATCGCCCATGCAGTATCAGCCAATGGTGCGCATCTCTTTTGTACACCGGCGGCACCACTTTCAGTAATTTTTTTTCCACTTCCAATACGGTATTTCCCGGTGCCAGACGAGTGCGATTGGAAACTCGGAAAATATGAGTATCCACCGCAATGGTGGGTTCACCAAAGGCGGTGTTTAAGATCACGTTTGCAGTTTTTCGTCCTACTCCGGGCAGTGCTTCCAGTTCTGTTCGTGTGGTGGGTACTTGGCTCTTGTGTTGTTTGATGAGCATGTCGCAGGTTTTGATGATGTGTTTCGCTTTTGAGTTAAACAGGCCTATGGTTTTTATGTAGGACTTCAAGCCCGATTCCCCAAGTTGCAGGATTTTTTCGGGGGTGTTGGCCGTTTTGAACAATTTGTCTGTGGCTTTGTTGACACTTTTGTCGGTGGCTTGTGCGGATAAAGCCACAGCCACAAGTAACTCAAAAGGCGATGAATAGTTGAGTTCGGTGGTAGGAGCCGGGTTTTGTTTTTGTAAGCGTGCGAATATTTCGGCACGGATAGTTGGATTCATTACTGATTCTGTCTTGTGCAAAATTGCTATTTTGACAGAAACGAAGCTGATGGCAACGATTAGCCTCTCTCAGCCATACCCCGGCCTTAGAGGCAATATGTCGTCTAGGCGTGAGCCAGGTGAGAGGATTATTCACATGTAAGAAATGTCGGCGTCAAATCGTTGGCAATCTCAGTCTATGGTCTGGAATGCGCTCTAAAGAAATGTATAAGTGTCTGTTATTTATATAGTATATTCATACGCATTGCGATGAAGAATAATCTCGGTAGTAGACTGTTTATTTTTTTCTACGGGTTTCTACCAGATTGTCCACACACTTATCCACAGCGAGGTTTAAAATAATCGTAACGTTTGATTTTAGCGCTTCATATTGCTTCCCATAGTCAATTCTGATAGGCCATGGAAAATGCCGCTACAGGTTATTCACATAGCAGCGACAAGTTCGGATTTTTCTGACGCCGCTGTCAATAAATTGGGATGCTCGCTTAAAATCATCTGTAACTAATTGTAATATATGACATTTAACAATTGTTTAAAACGTAAACATTTTGACACGCAGGGCTTGTTTTCCGCTGTTGCAACTCGTTCCCACCAACTTTTCCACAAAGTTATCCACAGAAAATGTGGATAACAAAAAAAAAGACAGCCAGTCAATACGTTAAGCGTATAACTGAATCTTAGTTGTTAATAACATTGCGCTAAGATTGCTTTTTGGAAGCAAAGGAATGGTGGGAGGGTAAATGGGGGCAAACGCTTGGAAATAAGTGATAATGTGCGCTTATGTCCAAAACCGAATCTAACCAAGTGATACTACGTATTGCCGTGCCATCGCCTTTGCGTCGATGCTTTGATTATCTGGGTACCCAGTCCGGTGGGGCCAAAGCTTTAGAGCCGGGTGTTCGTATTGAAGTTCCTTTTGGTCGCACGGTCCAGGTGGGTGTGTTGATAGAAACAGTTCAACAGGCGGGGGTGGAAATTGGACGACTGAAACCGATTTTACAAGTGTTGGATGAACAGCCTTGCTTATCCCATGATGTTCTGCAGTTGTTGCTCTGGGCCAGTCGCTACTATGCCCACCCTTTGGGGGAAGTACTTCATAGTGCCTTACCTTTGAACCTGAGAAAGGCCAAAGCCATGCCTCAGGCTGGTGCTGACGTGTTTCAATTGATCCCTGCAAATATACCCACGTCGGTGCGTGGTGCGAAACAGTCTTTACTAATCCAATTGCTGCAAGAGCACCCCGATGGACTTGATGCGCAACAGCTTAATGAATTGCTGGAGTCCTGGCGTGTCCCCATGAAAGCTTTGCTGGGGAAAGGGTGGGTGCAAGTGCATACACGTGTGGTGTCGCTCGGGCAGCCCGGCATAGGTGAACGTGCAGAAAGTGCGCACTTGGAAATTCAGGATAGCACGGACGCAAACTCTCTATGTCTAAATGACTCCCAGCGCAATGCTGTGGACAGCGTGACCCAGGCATTGGGCCGGTTTCAGGTATTTTTATTGGAAGGGATCACCGGAAGCGGTAAAACCGAAGTGTATTTGCGCATTACCCATCAAGTCCTGCGACAAGGTTATCAGGTTTTGATTCTGGTTCCTGAAATTGGGTTGACACCGCAACTGTTGACCCGTTTTCGAACGGCAATGGGTGAGGACAGGGTGGCAGTGATGCATTCCGGTTTAAGTGCCGGACAGCGAATGCTGGCGTGGACGCAGGTGGCAGAGGCCGGCGCCTCCGTGTTGATCGGGACCCGTTCCGCTGTATTCGCCCCGTTTAAAAACCTGGGTTTCATTGTGGTGGACGAGGAGCATGACCTGTCGTTTAAACAACAGGACGGTTTCCGTTACCATGCCCGGGATATTGCGGTGCGGCGGGCGCAACAGTTGGATGTACCGGTTCTCTTGGGATCGGCCACTCCTTCTTTGGAAAGTTTGCACAATGTGTACAGTCAACGTTATCGCCATTTGGAATTGCCGCAGCGGGCCGGTACTGCACTGAATCCGAAAATTCAACTATTGGATGTGCGCAATCAGCCACTGCCGGATGGTTTTTCCGTGGCCATGCTGGGCGCAATTCAAGAGTGTCTGCAAAAAGGGGAGCAGGTTCTGTTGTTCCTGAATCGACGCGGTTTCGCCCCTGTGCTTATGTGTCATGCTTGCGGTTGGGTGGCGGGTTGCAAGCGTTGTGACAGTCATATGACTTTGTACCAATCCCATAAAATGTTGCGTTGCCATCATTGCGGTGCGCAACGTCCGGCGCAAACTCACTGTCCGGAGTGTGCGCACGAGGACATGATTCCTCTGGGACAGGGTACAGAGCGTTTGGAGCAGTGTCTACAAAGTCACTTTCCGGGGGTTGAACTCAATCGTGTTGACCGCGACAGCACCCGACGCAAAGGCAGTTTGCAACAAAAGCTGGAAGATATCACTCAAGGGAAGAGCCGGATATTAATTGGTACACAAATGCTGGCCAAGGGGCATCATTTTCCTAATGTAACTCTGGTGGGCATTATGGATGTGGATCAGGGCTTGTTCAGTGCCGACTTTCGTGCTTCAGAGCGTATGGCTCAATTGGTGGTACAAGTGGCCGGTCGTTCAGGGCGTGGAGACAAAGCCGGGCGCGTGTTGATTCAAACGCATCATCCGGATCATCCTTTGTTACAAACTCTCATCACGCAAGGCTACAAGGCTTTTGCCACCCTGGCCCTGCAAGAACGCCAGGCGGCGGGTTTACCTCCTTTCAGCCACTTGGTGTTGCTTCGTGCCGAAGCCGTAAAGCTGGAACCGCCCTTTGAGTTCTTAACGCAAGCAGCGGAACAGGCACGCCTATTTACCGGGGGTGAGATTTTTATCAGTGACCCCGTGGCGGCCCCTATGGAGCGGAGGGCCGGCCGTTATCGGGCTCAATTGCTATTACAGTGTAATAATCGCCAAGCCCTGCATCGCTTGTTACTGCCTTGGGCTGCGGCTTTGGAGGGGCTGGCGTCAGGGCGCAAAGTCCGTTGGTCCATTGACGTAGACCCACAGGAAATGTACTGATGGGCCCCCGGAAAAAAAAGAGCCCGCCGCCCGAGCCTAAACAAAATAGGAGCCCCCGGTTTTTACTGTTGTCATCGCTCTCAGCGCAGGGGCCATTAAGTGTGCAATCGGGGCGGCTCAAGGTGCATATGGACGCCATCCAGAATATGGTGCAGGCCAGGGGCTGGCATTGCGATACCGCTTTCCTGGTGGATGACTGTGGTTCTGCCATGGATATTTTTAGCATCAGTATCTGGCTGCGCTATTTGGAATTGTGCGGTGAATCCGTAGAGTTGTCGGATGATATGTACCACGGGGACTATGTTTTTGACTTTGCTGCCACAGTGCACAGGTGTCACGGCCATAGGTTTCACCGAACCTGGGATGCAAGCTGGTCTACTCTCAGTGCTGCGGCGTTGACTGCACAGGTGCGGCAACTGATGGGAGATGAATTGGATGTCATAGCCGGCATCGGCCGCGATGCGGTACTTGCGGACATTCAAAAACATTTGGGCGAAATCGGTAATGAACCAACGCTATGGTTTTATCGCAGTGACGTTGAGGCTCAACAAATCCAGGGTGGGCCGGAATCCGCAGCGGTGGTGGCTCTACGGGAGCTGGGTTTGCTACAGTACCGTAGCGGGGATACCTGGTTGGTGGTGGGTGAGGAGGAAATCCCTTTTCAAAGTGCCGGGCAGCTGAGTCAGTTAGCAGTCTTTATCGTAGTTTGTTATATGGTTTTTCGTAATGGTTATACGCATTTTTGGTTTTTGGCAGATACCCCGCAACAAGCCGACTGTTTGCACCGTGTTGTCGCGGGTATGGTTCCAGCCTCGGGGCAGGTTCACATCAAAATCGGTTACCCCGGACAGCTTCATCTCACTGCTGGGACGGAGCTTTTGCAAGCCGATATTGCGGCTGAGGATGGGATCACTTTGCGTGAGTTGTTGCTATTACGTCGCGATGGCTTGGTAAAGGCAGAGTTGTTGTCCGAAAGGCTGGAAAGCTCGCTACAGATTGCTACAGATCATGCGGCTCCGGCCATTCACATGCTACATACAAGGCAACATCGAGATTTTGCACCGACTGAGGGGATTGGAATAAATATTGAATCCATTTTTCATGAGTGGCAGGATTTGCTCCGTGTCAGCCCACAACAGCTAAACTTGGCTCTGGAACAGTGGGATCCCGGTATTTGGATGGCGCATTTGTGCAGATTGGCTAAATTTACAGAGACTCATTACAATGCCCAGTTGCCGGAGCCGGTCCAAGGGTTGTTGACAGGGCTTTTACAACAATCCCGTGAGCAAATCCAACAAGGGATGGCTGTGATGGGGATTCAATCCCCGGAGTGAACCGAACGATGAAACCGATGCAAATGAACCGAGGTTATGCCAAGCCTGTATCGTTAGGCATTTGGCTTTTTGCACTGCTTGCCTTGAGTGGGTTTTCAGCCCTGATAATCTATATGGATCAGTATGAAAAGGGCCAGCTCACTGAAACCAAAAGTATTGATGTGAAAAAGTTAATTGAGCAGGTGGGCTCTATCAAACTGGATCCAAAGGTATCCCAGGACAAAACTGCTAAAGCACCGGAGACCAAGCAGACTCCAATTGTTCGCGCTGAGCAAGGACCACCGGAAAAGAAACAACCGACGGAAACCAAGGGGGCAAAACAGACCTTTGATTTTTACAGTCTGTTACCGGAAATGGAGGTAGTGGTTCCGGAGTCGGATTTGCTGCCTTTGAGAATCAGACCCGTAAAACCAACAGCTTCGGAAAACGCTTCAACTACCGTAGCCGTTGATAAAACAGAAAATACCTTGAACTCTCCGAACCCCGACATATCAATGGAGCGTGATAGAGTACTAGCACCGGTCAAACCCGGTTCCAATTTATTATCAGCAAAGAGTGACAGGATTCACAGTTATTTTATTCAAGCCGGTGCGTTTAAGGACATTAAGCTGGCGGATCGGCGCAAGGCCAATCTGGCATTGATGGGCATTAAATCTTCGATTGTGAGCGTAGACCTGAAGCGTCGAGGTGTTTGGCATCGAGTGCGGGTGGGCCCATTTGCTGACGTGGAAAAAATGGGTAGAGTACGTTCCTTGCTAAAGTCCAACAACATTTCCTCCATTACCGTTAAGGTTAAGTCTTGAGGTAACGGCAAGGTAGAGCAAAATTACCGCGTAAAACAGGTATTTTGTACGCTCCGGCTGTGACCACAATCACAAGATATTCAAGCACCATTTTACCCTCTATCGTTTTGTGAGGTAGTGCTCTGTGTGGAGTGCGACCCAAGCCGCTATGTGCGAGTAAGAAAGTTTGGAATTTCAATTAACCATTACCCGTCAACACACAGAGCAACTCCTATGACAGCCGTAAAAGACCTACTGGATGAAAATCTGCTGCGAACATTGGTGCCGTTCGGTGACCTGGATGATGCGCAACTGAAGGAATTACACAATCGGTACAGTATTGAAACTTTTGCATCCGGGAAACAAATATTTAAGAAAGGCACTACTGATAACAAGGCATATTACCTTCTGTCCGGCCAGGTCAAACTGATGTACGCCAAGGGCAATGTAAAATGGATTCAGGCAGACAGCAAGGAGTCCCGTTATGCGTTGACTCCGGTACAGCCGCGTAAAGCGACAGCCATTGCGCGGGGCAAGGTTAGTGTGCTTAGCATCGATATGTCCATATTTGAAGAAGTGATCAATATGGGATACCGCGACGGCTATGAGGTCGGAGAGTTGGAATTGAACGAGCAGGATTGGATGAATGCCTTTCTGCAGTCCAGCATTTTCGTGAAACTGCCTGCGACCAACATCCAGGCATTAATGATGCGGTTAAAGGAACGAAAGGTCAACGCCAACGAGGTCATTATTCGCCAAGGCGATGACGATGGAAACTACTACATTATCAAAAGCGGTCGTTGTCGCGTCGTACGTAAGCACTCACCGCAAGACAATGAAGTGGAATTGGCCGTTTTGGGGCCCGGATCCGGCTTCGGAGAAGAGTCCATCATTACCCACAACCGTCGCGGCGCTACTATTACGATGATGGAAGACGGACAATTAATGGTTTTGTCCAGAGATGATTTTAGCGAATTACTGGTCGAACCATTAATTGCTCATGTGGGATACGATGAGGTCGCCTATCAGGATAACACGATTTTTATGGATGTGCGTTACTACGACGACTATATTCGTGACGGTATAAACGGCAGCCTATTTGCGATGTTGAGTGAGCTTCGGGGTAAGCTGAAAAAGCTGGATGCAAACAAGCGCTATGTGGTCTGCAGTAATACGGGAAGTCGAGCAGCTGCCGCAGCCTTTCTGCTGTGTCAACAAGGTCTGGATGCCGTGGTATTGCGTTATGGCCTGGAAAATCTACCGGATTCAGTCAAACGCGGTAACGGCGAAACCCAGAAAACCCGATCGGTAAAAAAAGTCGTATCCAAGCACGCTATTCCAACGCTTACACCTATCAATGATTCCACGCGCGAAGCGATGCAAGATCCGAAAGTGAGGGAGTTGTTTCGCAAAGCCAAGACGCGGGTCACTGATCACGCTGCACGATTGGGCGAAGCGGAGCGGGCCAGGCGCGTAGCGGAGCAGGAAGTGGTTCGCCTCAAACGTGAAGCCGAGCAAGCGCGACAAGAGGCTGTGGAAGCCAGGCGTCAAGCGGAGTTCGCAGCAGAGGAATCTCCTCAGGTATTGCCAACGGTGCGTGAGGCCGCTCGTATCAGTGAACTGGAGTTGGGTTACAAGCAGGCTGAGATGGAGCAGGCAATACGCCAAGCGCAATATGAGGCCAAGCGAGCCACAGAGGCGAATGAAGCCCTGAAACTGGCAGAGCAAGAAATAGACAATATGAAGCGGCAAATGCAGTTGGCATTGCAGCAAGCGCGTGATGAGGCCAGTAAAACCGCCAAGGCCATCCAACGCTTCGCTGCTGTTGAAGCAAAAAAACAAAATGAACAAATCGCGCGAATAGCAGAGAAAGAAGCTCAACGTGCTCGTGAAGCAGAACAAGCCCACGAAGCGGCGCAGGCGGAAATAGAACGGCTCAAACGTGAAGTGGAGGCGGCCAAATCGGCAGCGGCTCAGCATAATGGGCAAGTAATGGCACTTACAGGCGATAAACCGTCCTTCGAATCGATGGCTGCCCGTTCTGATTTTGAGCACGAAGCGGCTAGAGCGCGGGCTGTCGAATTGGCAAACAAGCAAGCAGAAATCGAAGATGCTATGAAAATCGCCCGACAGGAGGCCGAGCGTGCCCGATACGCGGAGCAATCCCGGCAACACGCTGAAACGGAAATTGCCCGATTGCGGCACGAGGTGATGGCCTTAAAGCAAGGTGGTAAGAACGTTGAACAAAAAACCTTGGCAGCGATGCAAAAGGAACTGAGTGAAATTGCCCGTAAAGCCGCAGCGGAAGCCAAATATGCCCGTGAGGCTGAGCAAGCTCGCGTTCGAGCCGAACAGGAAATTGAACGTTTAAAACAAGAGGTTAAGCAAGTTACTCAGCAAGCTCAGGCACAATTGCTGGCGGACATTGAGAAAGCCGCGTCAGAGCGTAAAAGCATGGCGGAACGAATGCAGTTAATTCAGGAGCAGTTGCGGGAGCAAAGCCGTAAAGCAACAGAGCAGGAAGTCCTGCGACTCAAAGCCAAATTGCAGCAGGAAATGCAGCAGAAACTGCAAGCCGAAGTGGATGCTCATCGGCGTGACTTGGAGTTACAAATGAAGTCAGAAGCAGAACAGATCCGTAAGCGCGGAGAAGCGGAAAGTCAAAAGTTAGAACAGGAACGACGCCGTCTCAAAGCAGAGACCGCGCAGAGAAGGCGTGAAGAGGAAGCGCGACAAAGGGATTCTGATGCCAAGGAACGTTTTCTAAGAGCGGAACTGGAGGCCAGGGCCCGTACCCGATTGATACGCAAGAAATGAGACAGGACTAAGTGAGAATTGCTTGTTGTTCTCCATACCGATGGAAAACGCAAAAGTGTGATGCAGGCCTCAGTTGCGGGGTCGATATCTGACATAAAGTTAAATCAGGGCGATAGGGGCTGCCGATAGTCCCGTGACGGATATAGAGGGTTTAAATGTGAGTAAAGCTAACCAACAGCAAGAAACCTGGCTCTCAGACCAGGCGATGTGGGAAATGACGCTGGGACAGCGCGACTCCGCATTGGGCGGTGATGTTGAAGAGGTCATTATGCAGGCTGATGAGTTTGATTCAGGCTGGGATGATGTTCCCAGTGACGACGAGTTGGCTAGAGCGTTAAAAGAGTCTTACAAACAGCCCAGTACTCAACCGACCAACTATAATCGTCCGGCGGAATTTTCAGCTCGCGAACCCAATCCACACGTCTCTACTCAGGACGTCACCGATGTTGTGGCTCGAATGCGGGGCTGGCGCATATTGACAGGGCGCACATTCAAATACATGGCGGTTGTGGTTTTGCTATGTTTGGCATCCATTTTCGGATTCTTTGTTTCTTTGGATGACTGGCAAAAAAGCAAAACTTTGGGAGCACTGAAAAACTATCTTCCGGCGGAAGCGATTCAGTCCACTGTTGCTTTGCCGATGTCAGGCGATAAAACGGCCGTGGCCCCCACCTCAGGTAGCGTTCAGGCTGTTGTGAAGATACCGAACCCGGCAAAAGCCAAACATGAACCCGTTTTGGGTATTGAGGAACGCGTTGAAATGCGTCGTCAAAAGCAAAGAGAAGCCATGGTGCGTATGCGTCGTGAACGGGATCAGGCTATTGTCAGTTCCGCAAAAAGAAACCCTGCCGATCTCATTAGAAATCAGTGGTCCCAGGAATAGATCCGGCGCAGCCGTAGACTGCTATTTACCACTATTATTTGTCAACGGCCCCTGGCGGGGCCGTATTCTTTTCAGTCTTCCAGGTAGCTGTAACCGCGCAAACCGTTTTCCAGCTCTTTTAGATAATTGTTTTGCAGCTTAACGTCAGTGATGCAGTGTTTTACTTTTTCGGTATAGATTTGCAGCAAATCATCCGGATTGAAATGAATGTGATTCAATATATAAGATGTGGAGTCTCCCAGAACGGCTTCATGCAAGCGATAGTGGTCACCTTCAGCGGTCACGTTAATGGAGTGGGTGTCCCCAAACAGATTATGCATGTCGCCCAGAATTTCCTGATAAGCACCCACAAGAAAGATCCCTAGATAATAGGGCTCGCCGTTGTGTTCATGCAAAGGCAGACTCGACTCCACACCATCAAAATCCACATAATGATCAATACGTCCATCAGAGTCGCAGGTGATATCGTGCAAGGTTCCCCTGCGAGTGGGCTTTTCATCCAGACGCTGAAGTGGTGCAATGGGGAACACCTGGTTGATGGCCCACACATCCGGCAGTGATTGGAATACAGACATATTGCAAAAGTATTTGTCAGCCAGTTTTTCGTTGAGAATGTCCAACACTTCGCGGTGGGTTCTGGAAGTGGGATTGAGCTGCTCTTTGATCGATTGGCAGAGGGCATTGTAGAGCTGCTCACACAAAGCTTTTGTCTCCAGGTCTGCTGTACCGTAAAGGAAAGATTGGTGAACAAATTCTATATGGTGTTTGGCGCGGTTGTGTATTTCCACCAACTTTCCCTCGCCGGATTGCGCCTGCTTGATAAAATCATGCAGTTTTTGGGTATATTCGTTGATTTGCCCGGTTTGCGGTTCAGATTGCTCCGCTGTGGACTCCACGTCCAAGACATTGGTGATCAGTACCGCATGGTGCGCGGTCATGGCACGACCGGATTCGGTAATAAGGTGAGGGTGGGCCAGGCCGGCCTGATCGCAGTGTGATTTGACAATGGTAACAACGCGTTCAGCGTACTCTTCCATGGTGTAGTTCATGGAGAAGTAATTACGCGACTGGGTGCCATCATAGTCAACACTCAAGCCACCGCCAATGTCCAGATATTCCAGCGCCACACCGAGGTTGGACAATTCGGTAAAGGTACGCGAACACTCCGTAGCACCTTGTTCGATATCGGTAAGATTGGCGATCTGTGAGCCCAGGTGAAAATGCAACAATTTCAGATTGGGCAATTGTCCGGCGCGTTGGATCTGTTCAATAATGCTCAGAAGTTTTGCGGAGGTAAAGCCAAACTTGGATTTATCGCCGCCGGTATTTTGCCACTTACTGGAGCCGGCGATGGACATGCGAGCACGTATGCCCAGCAAGGGTTGAATACCCATGGTTTCGCTTTCGCGCAATACCAGGTCCAGCTCTGATTGTTTTTCTATTACTATAAAAATTCGGTGGCCCAAGCGACGGCCAATCAGTGCCAGACGAATATATTCTCGGTCTTTATAACCGTTGCAAACAATAATGCCACCGTCCTGCTCGGTTTTAGCCAAAACAATCATGAGTTCGGTTTTACTGCCGGCTTCAAGCCCCACCGTATATTGACCATTGTTGACAATGGCCTCGACGATGCTGGCCTGTTGGTTAACCTTGATGGGGTACACGGCAGTATATCCGGCGTTATAAGCTTGGCTTTGGATGGCTTGTTCAAACGCTTGGTTTAATCGGGAAATTCGTTGAGTCAGCAAATCGGTAAATCGTGCCAGTACGGGTAAGGTTAGATTTTTTTGGTGCAGTTGTTCCACCAATTCATACAGGTCTACGTCTACATGTGGTGCCAAACGCGCAACCATGTGACCCTTGTCATTGATATCAAAGTATCCTTCGCCCCAGTGTTCCACATTGTAGGTTTTTTGGGCTTGCTGGGTGGACCATATCGGTGGTTTAGATCGCAATTATCTTGTTCCTATTCGTTGGTGCGTATTCAGACCAACCGCTTTTACCCGGTTGGAGCTGTTGTTAATACAAGTTGTCATGAATTAGTCCTTGAAGACTCCCGCTACTATCTTTTATTATGCGCACTTTTTCCAATAAAGCATCGAAGGTTTGCTCATGGCATTGAATGAAGATTGGTTCACTGAGATCGAAGCTCGGGCTGGTTCCGCTTATTCCTTAAAAATCAATAAGAAACTGCACGAAGAGCAAACGCCATACCAGAAAATCGAGATTTTCGAGACCATGGCCTATGGTAATTTGATGGTCATCGATGGGTTTGTCATGCTATCCGGCAGGGACAATTTTCTGTACCACGAAATGATGTCCCACCCAGTGTTATATACGCACCCGGATCCACAGAGAGTCCTCATTATTGGCGGCGGGGATTGTGGCACATTACGCGAAGTATTGCGACATAGCAGCGTCAAAAAAGTCTGGCAGGTGGAGATTGATGAGCGCGTGACACGATTGGCAGAGCAGCATTTTCCAGAGTTGTGTGAGTCCAATAATGACGAGCGGGCGGAATTGCTGTTTACCGATGGTATCGAGTGGGTCCGACGCTGTGCGGACAATAGCCTGGACATTATCATTGTGGACAGTACCGACCCCATAGGCCCTGCTGAGGGTTTGTTTTCAGCACCGTTTTTCCAGCAATGTGCCCGCATTCTTAAACCGGACGGCATTTTGGTACAGCAGAGTGAATCGCCGTTGTTGCATTTGCATATTCTCAAAGCCATGTACGAGCAAATGGCTCAAGGCGGATTGCATTCAATGACAACCTTAAACTATCCCCAAAGTGTTTATCCCAGCGGATGGTGGTCCGCCACCATGGCTTGGAAAACTCCCCGGACAACGGGTCAAACAGGTCAGGATGTTCCCCGGTTTCGGGAGGCAGACGCGGCTGCAAAAAGTTTTGAAACGGAGTATTACAATACGGCCATACACAAGGCCGCATTCGCATTGCCGGAGTTTGTACGGAGGGCGTTAGCCGGAATCGCGGCTGAATAGCGGTATCGCTAGTTACACCATTTATTCATGTTTTCACGAGCGACGGCCAATTTCGCTTGGCGGGCAGAATCATCCAGATAGTGGCGTTCGCCGTCCTTCATTTCATAGAGACGACCACCGGCGGCCAGTGAGGCATGGTGTTGGGTGGCTGTTTCACAGTTCTTTTTCTTCATTTCCGCTTGTTGTTTTTCCCAAGCCACTTCATCTTTAGGTTTCTTACTCTTTTTATCTTCGGAAGCTGGGGCTTGTTCCTGGAGTTCTGAGTTGGCGGCCGAGTCGGAATCAGCGCTGGGGCGTTGTACCTTGAGTTTCATGGACTTCGCCGCTTTGTTAACCGGGCGCTGGCTGTAGTGTACCACGCCATTTTCATCAACCCATTTATATACAGTCACTGCCATGGCGGGCGCGCAAAACAGGCATGCGATCAGGCAAGAGCTTATGAGGTTTCGTAATTTCATGGGACCGGCCTTTTCGAACAGGTATCTATAACTATAGTCGGATGAGTCCACAAACTCTTTAGAAAATAAGCTGAGTTTTGAATTGGTTTGGCGTTTTTTGGGTATTAGCCACATAAAAAAAGCGGGTACAGGTACCCGCTTTAATGAAACCCACTTGGGATTATTTACCGCTGGTAAACTCCGGATAGGCTTCGATTCCGCAATCCACCAGGTCCATTCCTTGATATTCTTCTTCATCCGAAACACGGATGCCGATAATCGCTTTGAAGGCCATCCAAATAAGCAGACTGAGACCGAATACAAAGCCAAAAATTGCACCGATACCGGCCATTTGTCCGATCAGGGTAGCATCACTGGAGGATAGCAACACCGCCAAGACACCCCAGATACCCACAACACCGTGTACCGAAATGGCACCAACCGGGTCATCGATTTTCAGTTTGTCCAGAGTAATAATGGAGAACACCACCAACACACCGCCAATGGCTCCAATCATTGTGGCCAGCAAGGGACTAGGTGTCGCAGGACCGGCAGTAATGGCAACCAGGCCGGCGAGGGCGCCGTTCAAAGCCATGGTGAGATCAGACTTGCCGAACAGTAAGCGGGCCGTGATCAGGGCAGCAACCAGACCACCGGCTGCAGCGGTATTGGTGTTGACAAAAACCGAAGCGATATTGTCTATGGCATCTTTGCTGTCCATGGCCAATTCCGAACCGCCATTGAAGCCAAACCAACCCAACCACAGAATAAAAGTACCCAAGGTGGCTAATGGCATATTGGCACCCGGGATAGGGTGGATCTCGCCATTAGGACCGTATTTCCCTTTGCGAGGTCCTAGAACCAGCACACCAGCCAAAGCTGCTGCAGCACCGGCAAGATGTACTATGCCGGAACCGGCGTAATCACTGTAACCCAGCTCACTTAAGAATCCTCCGCCCCAACTCCAATGGCCTTGGATGGGGTAGATGAATCCGGTCATGATGACGGCAAAAGCGAGAAATGCCCACAGCTTCATGCGTTCCGCGACAGCTCCGGAGACGATGGACATGGCGGTTGCCACAAACACCACCTGGAAGAAAAAGTCGGAGAGCATAGAGTGATGGATGACATTGTCCACTAACATGGATTTGCCGTCAGGGCCGGCAATTCCGCTTAAAAGTGCACCACCACCGATAAAGCTGTTACCGCTGCCATACATCAGGTTATAACCCACTAGCAGGTACATGATGCAGGCAATGGAATACAGTGCCACGTTTTTCGTCAGGATCTCAGTTGTATTTTTACTTCGCACCAAGCCGGCTTCCAACATGGCAAAGCCGGCGGCCATCCACATAACCAGAGCACCGGCGAGGACAAACCAGAAGGTGTTAAGGATATATTTAATTTCAGGTATTGCTTCCACGGCAAATTCCTCCTAATTCTACAGTTAAAGAGCTTCTTGTCCGGATTCGCCGGTACGAATACGTACAACCTGCTCCAAATCGGACACGAAAATTTTTCCGTCGCCGATTTTTCCAGTGTTGGCGGACTTGGATATGGCTTCTATGACTTGATCTAACATGTCAGCGCTAATCGCGATATCCAGTTTTACTTTTGGCAGGAAGTCCACGACATATTCTGCGCCGCGGTACAGTTCCGTGTGTCCCTTTTGCCGACCAAAGCCTTTAACTTCGGTAACCGTAATCCCTTGAACGCCGATCTCGGACAAGGCTTCACGCACATCGTCCAGTTTGAACGGCTTAATAATTGCTGTGACTAATTTCATATCTAATCTCCTTAAATCAGGCCCCGGCCTTCGAAGGATCAATCCGGGAGCTGTGCGAGGAGGGTTTGGCGCTTGGACGGCGCGGTAATGCACCTTCAAACCACGAAAATCTCCCCAATGTGGAATTGATCTTTTTTTGTTGACGCCTTTACTCAAAGCATCCTGTGTGCCATGCTCAAAAATCAAATAAAAACAATAGGATGAGACTATTTTGAGGTTTGATTCCGGGTAGAGATTGCACCAAAATAAGAGATGTGTACTTGGGTGGTGCACCACTATGGTGCGTTCGGTCTTGTTTTGCCTGCTACTGAGCTGGGTCGAAAATTCGCGTTTGTTCCGTAGGAAAACAAGTGAAAGACAGCACTGGGAGACGAGTTCGTGGTGGAGCATGTGGTTAACGGCCCGGCCGGGCTTATGATAAAGTAGCCAAAAAACCAAATCCATACTCACATGAGGGAATGCCATGCTTGACCCGAAATATTTGGACGAATTAACGCAAAAATTAACCGGTTTGTTACCTCAGGGTTTAAAGGAAACACAGGCGGATTTGGAAAAAAATATCCTTAGCTTGCTCAACAGCACATTCGCCAAAATGAACTTGGTGACCCGTGAGGAGTTTGACGTGCAAACTCAGGTGCTGGCCCGGACCCGCTCCAAACTGGAGGCGATGGAAAAACAACTACAGGATTTGGAACGGCAATTACAACAGTGAATGTAGTAAGTCCGGTTACAGTGGGTGTGTTGTTTATGTACAAGGAGTGTGATCTATGGCCTTAGCCACGGTATATAGCCGGGCGCAATCCGGCATTAATGCTCCGCTGGTCACAGTGGAGGTGCATTTATCCAACGGCCTTCCCGGTATGTCCATAGTGGGGTTGCCTGAGGCTGCGGTAAAAGAGAGCAAGGACCGTGTTCGTGGTGCCATCATTAATTCCCAGTTTGAGTTTCCGGCACAACGGATCACGGTTAACCTGGCTCCGGCAGATTTACCTAAGGAAGGCGGTCGCTTTGATTTGCCCATTGCCATTGGTATTTTGGCCGCATCGGAACAGATTTCCGGGCCTATCGGTCATTATGAATTCTTGGGAGAGCTCGCCTTAAGTGGAGATCTTCGTGGTGTGAAAGGTGTTTTACCTGCTTCCATGGCGGCCAGTGAGCAGGAACGCAAGTTGATAGTGGCCGGAGACAATGCCTCCGAAGCGGCTTTGGTAAGTCGTGCCACTGTATTCGGAGCGGCGCATCTACTGGATGTATGTGCTCATCTGGATGGTCACAAAGCAATCCCTGCGCATGCCCCGGCGTTGTTTAAATCCGATGCAGATCTGTCTATGGACATGCAGGACATTCGGGGGCAGCAGTATGCACGTAGAGCCCTGGAAATCGCCGCCTGCGGCGGACATAGTCTGTTAATGATAGGTCCACCGGGGACGGGGAAAACCATGTTGGCCAGTCGTATGCCGGGCATTTTACCGGAGATGACTGAGGCCGAAGCGCTGCAATCGGCTGCCATTGCTTCCATCAGCGATCACGGATTTAGAACATCACAATGGCGCAAGCGCAGTTTTCGGGCGCCGCACCACACAGCATCGGGTGTGGCTTTGGTTGGTGGAGGCAGTTCGCCCCGTCCCGGTGAAATTTCACTGGCCCATAATGGCGTATTGTTTCTGGATGAATTGCCGGAGTTTGACCGGCGGGTGTTGGAAGTGCTGCGTGAACCCTTGGAATCCGGTTGTATCACCATATCTCGGGCGGCTCATCAGGCAGAGTTTCCGGCACGGTTTCAATTGATCACTGCCATGAACCCGTGTCCTTGCGGATACTTGGGCCATTCCAATGGCCGTTGTCATTGCTCGGTAGAGCAAGTACAGCGCTATCGCAACAAAATTTCCGGTCCCTTGCTGGATCGTATCGACATGCATATTGAAGTGCCCAGTCTGCCGCGCCAAATTATGCAACAGCAGCAGGCCAATAACGAGACCAGTGCCATGGTGCGTGATCGTGTTCAAGCCTGTCGTGAGCGCCAGTTACAGCGTAGCGGTATACACAATGCGCTATTGAATAATCGACAGGTAGAACAGGTCTGTGTGTTGCAGGAGCAGGACAGTCTCAGGTTGGAACAGGCGATCGATCAATTGGGTTTGTCGGCCCGAGCTTACCATCGGATTCTCAAGGTGGCTCGAACCATTGCCGATTTAAGTGATAGCGATAGTATTCAATCGGTTCACTTAAACGAAGCCATCGGCTACCGGCGCTTGGACCGGGCCGTGGCTGTACCGTTACCCGCTTGAGCCGAAAAAATTCTCCGGGCTGAGATAGGCTCTACTCATTTCAAAGACAAAATAAAATCCACTAATATGGTGATATTGCTATCGCTGACGCGAGGGGAATAGGGGGGCATGGCAATACCGCCCGTTACTTGAGTCCAATTTCCTTTACCGCCCATTTTGATTTTGTTGGTTAAGGTTTGTTTCGCTGTGGCGACTCCGGCATAGCGTGCCGCGACATCTTTCCAGGCGGGGCCGACGACTTTAACTTCCACTTTATGGCAGGCCATACAGCCGCTGCGCCGCGCCAAGGATAAGATATCATCATCTGAGTTTTGATTTGTTGTTGTGGGCGCGGGGGTAGCTGCTGTCGTCGTCTTTGTTTCTGTTGTCGTGCTGGTTTCCGGTGCCGATGCCGGTGTTGTGGTTGCGCTGTCTGTCGTTTCAGTCGTTGTGGGTGGATCTGCTGCCTCGTCCGTCATGGAGTCGTTGCCGGTTGTTGTCGGTGCTTGCGTAGCTGTCCCGGATTGCGAATCTGTTGCAGGCATGTTTTGTTTGGGTTTATCGCATGCGGTTAGTGCAGCAAATAGAAACAAATACCCAGCCCCAATTAGTACATTTTTCATATCAGTATCCCGAAGTGATGTTTTTAAACCCAAATCCTCAAACTATAGCAAAAAATGACTTTGGGTTTGTTTGTATATAAATAAAAAAGATAAAAAAACGATTTTATATCTAAAACTGTTCCAGTTTGACAATATAGAAATGCAAGCGTTGCATAAATGTTAATATTTACATTCAGTCCAGAGGATTTTGTTGTATATTAATATGTCCGAGGGGAGTCACCTATATTCACCACTGATCGAAATCTGAGCAGCGCCGAGTGTTATGACTGTTACACACAAACTGTTACACGCAAATAGTACAATGCAAAAGTACAATAACAGTACAACAAGACCGCAACCCTAATTTAACGGGTTAAACAAGTACGGCGAGGCGACAGGGCATCAGTCCAATTGAATAAAAAGTATGGAACAGTTACCGGATTCCAAAAAAAAGCTTATGACGCAAGACCAAGAGGTCCTGCCGGACTATGTTTCCCGCTTACTCAATAAGCCGGCGGAAGCCGCTGCTGATTATTTTTCGGATTCGGCCCAAAAAGTCTTAGACCGGCCGCAGCAAAAATTCTTATTAACTTCATCGGCACCAGCCCAGCTGCGCAACGGCTTTGTTGCCTTAGCCAATCATCGCACCGTGACTCGCGGTTGTCCCATCAGCGTGGTCAGTGGGGAAGAATTGTTGACGCAGTCGGATTTTCAACTGCCCGGGCCTCTCGCCTTAAACTGGCAGCGGACTTACCGTAGCAGTAATGATCGTGATGTGGGTTTGGGAGTGGGATGGAGCAGTCCCTGGTTCGCTTATCTTATAGAAGAACAAGATCGCGTCATCTTCCATAGTGGGGAAGGGCGAGAAATAACGTTTACGCGGCCGCAAAACGGTTCCGGATGCCGACACACTTTGGAGTCTTTAACTCTTTATCATGAAGGCACGGAATATCGACTGGTGAATGAAGCCGGAGAATCCAGTCGATTCGCCGGTGCAAAAAAACGCAAGCGTTTGGAGCAAGTTTCCAATGGAAACGGTTTTTATATCCGCTTGAACTACAGTGATACGAATAGACTCAGTAGCATCAAAGACAGCGTTGGTCGGCGCTTGCGTCTGGAATACAATATTAACGGTCATTTGCGCTTAGTTCATCTGGTAAATGCTGAAGGTGAAACGCAAGGTCAGCCATTGGTGCAATATCGCTATAGCAATCAATCCGATTTGGTAATGGTGATTGATGCAGCCGGAAACAATCAAGAGTATAAATATCAGGATCACTTGCTGGTCCAACGTACCACGAAAGATGGTTTCAATTATTATTTCGAGTGGGATGAATACAGCATTCACGGTAAGTGCGTACGCAACTGGGGTGATCGCAA
Organism: Gammaproteobacteria bacterium; assembly: GCA_029882975.1. Taxonomy (NCBI): domain Bacteria; kingdom Pseudomonadati; phylum Pseudomonadota; class Gammaproteobacteria; species Gammaproteobacteria bacterium. Next base: position 150,240 of record JAOUJW010000001.1, on the reverse strand, counting down.
TATCTATGCTTACGAGTTTACCTATGATGTGGAGCAATGTGTCAGTCGTTGCACAGACGGGAGAGGCTACACCACAGAGTATCATTACAACGAACTGGGGTTGGTGACCAAAGAAATATCGCCTCTGGGCGCGACGACCAGCTGGGAATATGATGATTGCGCCCGCCTATTGTCCGAGACTGACCCGGAAGGCGCGGTGAGTCGTTATGAGTATGACGACCAGGGTAGATTGGTGTGTGAAGTAGATGCCTTGGGGCATATCACCCGTTATGAATACGATGACAATGGTTTGTTGCTTTGCACCACAACGCCGGATGGCTGCCATTGGCGTCGCGAATACGATTTACAGTCCAATCTCATCGCTGAAATTGGTCCTGACGGTAATGCGACCCGTTACCGCTATGACAATAGCGGTAATATTCTGTCTGTTATTGATGCCCGCGGTAATGAAACCACTTACGAATGGAATAAACGTTCTGAGCTGGCATGTCAGTATGATCCGCAGGGGCGTTGTACAGAATATACTTATGATGAATTAGGTCGTGTGATTCGAGTGGTGCAGGACAAAAACCGCGCTACCCAATACAAATACGATGCGGCCGGGAATGTGGTTTTTATTATCCAGCCGGATGGCAGTAATTGTCAGATGTTGTATACCGCAGAAGGGTATCTGACCCATTATATAGACCCTTTGGGGCGCACTACCCGGTTTCGTTATGACGGCCTGAGCCAGCCGGCGGAACGAATTGACCCCAATGGCTTGCGTTTACGCTACATCTACGACCCGGAACGCAATCTTATCGCACTGCTCAACCAGAATAATGACCGCTATGAATTGCGTTACGATGCCGATCAACGCTTGGTGATGGAAATCGGCTTTGACGGTCGTGTACAAAAGTATCAATACAACAAAGCCGGTTACCCGCTTAGCCATACTGATGGCAGTTACCGTTATATTGAATTTGATCGGGACGCACTGGGGAGATTGTTGCGAATGGAATCGTCCAGTGGAAGCTGGACCGAAGTGGACTATGATGTGATGGGGCGGATTTGCCGTGCACTGAACAACGATAGTGAAGTGCGTATTAGCTATGATGCTTATGGCCGCATCCGCGATGAAATGCAAAATGGTCGGCGCATACAGTATCGGTACGACACCGTTGGAAATAGGACTCACATGGTGTTGCCTGACGGTCAAGTGATTTATTTTGTCTATGATGCGGCGGGTCACTATACCTGCGCCAGTTATATGAGCCGGCTCGGCGCCTACAAGGCGAAAACCATCGCCAAAGTGGTACGCAACGGCTTAGGCAAGGAAACCAAACGTCAGGTGGGTAAAAATTCCAGCGCCTGGTTTGCTTATGATCCCATGGGGCGTCTGGTGCGCCAAAAACTATCGGTGGATTACCAGCCTCTGTATTTGCGAGCCTATCGTTACAACAAAGCCGGTAATCTCACCCGGCTGGACGACTCGCAGCGAGGGACCACGCAATATCGTTATGACGCTCAAGACCGACTTCGCTTGGTGATGGGCTTCGCCATGCAGCAGTTTTTCTTCGATCCGGCAGGCAATATAGTGGATAAGCCGGGGGAGGAAACCGATGCAATGGTTCCGGTGGTTTCCGGGCGCTCCACGCCCGTCAAAGGGTATCAGGTTCGGACGCTGGGTGGCTCACGTTTTGATTACGATGATGTGGGTAACTTGATACAACAACACGGTGAACAAAGCGCACGTTACTCTTATAACGATCAAAACCTTATGTCGAAAGCAGTGGTGCAGGACCAGGTATTCGAATATTTTTACGATGCTTTTGGTCGCCGTATAAAGAAAAAGGACGCCTTCGGTGAAACCGAATATCTGTGGGACGGTGATGTATTGCTGGCTGAACAGAGAAACCGATTTAATGTTACGTATGTACACGAGCCCGGTACCTTTATTCCCTTATGCCAGATTCGCGACAAACGCATTTATTACTACCACAACGACCACATGGGAACCCCACAGCTCATGACCGACAAGAATGGCGTGGTGGTATGGGATGCCTTATATCGGGTTCAAGGCGGTATTGCCAAATATAAGAATGACTTTGTTGATAACCCCATCCGCTTTCAAGGTCAGTACATGGATTCGGAAACCGGATTGCATTATAACCGCAATCGATACTATCATCCTGAGTTAGGGCGCTTTACCAACCAGGATCCGGTTGGTTTGCTCGGTGGCGAAAACAGCTACCAATATGCTCCCAATCCCCTGCGTTGGGTGGATCCTCTGGGACTTTCCTGCCGAGATGTGACAGAGCCCCTTCCTTTCGTTTACAACATACCCCGGCCCGACGGGCAATCCGCCGTACCCCTTCCAAACCCTGTCAAACCAGCAGCGGTGTTTCGCGGTGGTTCTGACAAAAACACCATGTTTCAAATATGGCGTTGGTCCTTAAAGCAAGCCCTGGGTAAACCTTATGCCCATTTCTACAGAATCAGAGCTTGGTTGAGACAAATAAACTGAAGAAACCCTGATTGTCTCCTGAGGGAGGTGCGGGGCGGTAAAATCGTTTCGGACGTGAGTTCGATTATTTGTTCCAGACAGTGTTAATGTTTTTGGAGGAGCGTCAAGACGTTTTGTTTATGCAGAGAGAGGGGAAATCCCTCAGCTCACGGAAGGCTTATTTAAGCAAAATTCTTCAGGTCCTAGAAGTCTAGAAGATATGCTTAACTTTGTTGATGATAGAGGGGCGTTTAGAGGTAACCTAGTAGAATACAGAGTTATCTCTGGAAATTCCGTTGAGCTAGAATTTGGTGGTGGGGTTAAACTTCGATACCAAGTGGTTGAAGACTCAGTTTTTGACAAACATTTTGGTAATAAATTTGCTAGCTACAGTCCAGGTCGACAGTTTAGAGAGGATTTTAGAGCGGGTTGGAATGATTATTACCCAAATGGGGATGTGCCAATCGTAAGGCTTAGGGAAAGCCTCCTTTCCAGTGATAGAGCAAGTACTGCTATTTTCCATCATGAATACTTTGAGCTCCAAGGGCTAAATAGCAAATTGTCTAGAGAACTGCTTACGCCAACGCAGGTAAATAGTTATATCGATGACTTGCACGTTGGCGCGGTAAATTCAGCGGATCGATTAATTGGCCGAATGATAATAAGTGAGGGAATGTGATGCGCTTATCTGACTCAGCTAAAAAACTAGAGCATGAATGGAAGGAATACGATCTCCCAGATTTCTGTATTGAGAAGTTTGTATTTGAAAACCTCATAGATTTGGATATTTGCGAGTACGATTTACCCACCTTGTTATCCTCTCAAGCAATTCAGGTAGTTATAAAATTGGGCATTGAAATTATTAATGCTGATAGTAGAGGGCTTAAAATGGTAAGGATTGGGCATGATAAAAGTGAAGTGGTGCCTTCTTGTGCCGATTATGAAACTCTTTTTGCGCGTTGGGCATCTGCAGGGTGGATAACTGTAAAAAAGGTAAACGGTTTAGATATTTCGGTTGAGTTGAATATTTAGGTGTTCCAAACACGAGAACATAAAGAGGAAGAGGTGAATAGAATATACCCAAGTTTTGTCAACACCCTATTGTGCCGATGGGGTTAATCGGTTAAGTTGATGGATCTATGAATATGTCTCTATTAACGGGTTCTTGTGCTTGCGGTGCGGTAAATTATCAGTCCGGTTCAGATGTGTTGAATGTGGTGAACTGTCACTGCAAAGTGTGTAAAAGCCACAGCGGCGCAGCGTTTACAACCTATGTAGTCACCAAGCTGAATGGCTTGGAAATCACTCAGGGTCAGGAATTGATCAGGCATTATTGCGTGGATTCCGCCAATAAGCATTTTTGCGGTACTTGTGGAACGCCTTTATACAATACTAATGACCACTATCCCGGTTTATGCATGATCTATCTGGGGACGCTGGTTGCTCGACAGGAAATATCGCCCCAAGTGAATTTTTGGTGCGAGAGTCAGTTTGCCTGGGTCAATGAGCTCGCCGAGTTACTCAGTTTGCCTCAAGGTATTAGCGGCAAATAGTCGTTTCCGGTCTATACCGACGATGCTACGTGTTTGGCAGCAGTGACTTTGTTATCCATTTTATCGAGCTCATCACTCCACTTGATTACATCTTTGGTGAAATAACCAAATCGTCGCGCATTGGGGTCTTGTGATGATACCAGATCCAGTATGGTGAAATAGCGCAACACTCCTCGGCGGCGATAGCCGTTCTTTTTGCGAGCCACTATGCGGTCACGCCAGGTGCCGAAATTGATGTAAGTGAAATTGGTGACGGAGTCTTTGAGCCGGAGTTCCTCTTGTAAAGGTTTATGGGTGTGGCCTTCGCCATGAATCTGCAAATTCAAATGACGATTTTGCGGCAGAAACGGTGGGAAGGTTACTAAATCAGAAAACGGTACGCCTTCTTTGGCGTGATGACTGAAAAAATTTAACACCTTTAATACTCCGGTAATCACTTTAAGATGCAGGTTTCTGCCGAAGAGTTTCATTACAGCCATAACTGGCCGTGCTATGTGTAATATGAACCACAGTTTCTTTGAGGCACTTTGGTAAGTGAAATCCCAACTGAGCCATTGGTTGATGCAGTAAATCAGCGTGGTTTCGATGATTTCGGCAGGCTCATGCTTGGCTTGTTGCCGCAGTAAACGGGTTTCCTGCAAAATACGTTGAGGGGCCAGGTAAGAGGGGCGGTATAGGTCCAGCTCATCCAGCATGCGAGTCAACCGCGGAGTGGCGCAAGCGGCCTCTTGTAACTGTTTTTTACAGGACATAATAAAGCTGGATAACACACCGGCAGCGACGGTATCACCGAAACAAGGTTCCAGGAAAGGCGAATAGCCTAACTTTTCCCAAATATCCGGTCGCCAACCGTCGCCGGCGGACCAGCCCGGTGTGCCGGTGTTGGCTTTGACGGCGAAAGAGTTTTCGCTGTCACGCCATTGCCCGTGCGTGGTAAAGAAGCGAAAGCCTGCGTCGCCGTAATAGAAACGGAAATAGGGTACTGTGTTTTTATCCAAAAACTTTGCTTCATCGCCGTACATACGGCCTATGATTTTGCGTTCGCGTTCGGAAAAGTCTGCAGGTGTTTTTCCCAATGCGTGCTCATAAAAGAACGCCAAACTTTGATCGACAGCCAGTAGTTCTTTGTCGTGGTTACCTAACAGTATTAGTGTTTCACAATGATTAAGATTGGGGCAATGCTGCTTGAAGCGCGTTTCCATGTTACGCAGTAAACTGAAAAAATAGGCGTGGGTTTGGACGATATTGCGAATAATCTGATCCACGGTTTGCGCAAATTCCGGACGTTTTCTTTCCCAGGGGTACACGCCGTTTTCGTACCAGGCACCACTGCGGATCAAGTCGACCACGTCTCCATCAAGTATTAATATGAGTTCATGGGCGTCATATTTTTGACAATCTTCCAGCAGCTCGGTAAAAAATTCTTTCCAAGCATCATCGGGCAGGTTCTGAATGCCCACACTACCATCGGTGAGGTGGATATCGCTGAGGGTTACACAGAGGCGATTACCTCGATCATGCTCCAGAGGTTCAATAATTAGGTCGTTTGCTCCAACTTGTTTCTCGATGGTATTAAGGGAAAGGGGTAAGGCTTTGCTAAGTGTTTTAGCAAGCTCAAACATTGCCTGGTCCTCCATAGACGCGATTGCGATAGTTTTTTGTTGCGAGCTGTATTGTGGCTCCGCTCCCGTGAGTATTGCAATAGCTTAGCATAGTCTTTGATTGTTTATCTTCTCTCTGTTTGGGAAATGGTTCCCAATAATCCAGTGACATACCGGGTTAAGAAATACTAAACAAAGTAACAAAACATATAAGTAGCCAGATCTGCTGTTTACTTGTGAATCACAGCTTAGTCGAGGTGTTGCTAGACTTTAGTAGTACTTAGATTTCTCTTAAGTATGGTTTTGTTCAAACCGTAACACATTTAAGTATTTATTGGTTGCGTAACTTAAATCTCCTATTGTAGATTCGGACTGCGAGTTGTACTTAATCTAAACCGAAATTCTAAGGCTTTGGATTAAAAGAATTAACCCGTTAAAGGATTCTTATGCGGGTACCACTAATAAAATGAGCACAACTTAGAAAAACTTAAGGAGTACGATACGTGAAAATACTTAAAAAAGGCGGTGTGACTTTGGCGACAGCGGTCACTATGATAATGGCAAACGCCAATGTGTTTGCCATTGACACTCCGGCGGAGGCCAGAGCGTTTGGGTTGGATTCTCTGGCCACGGTTGCCGTACCTGAACCAACCAATTTGGGGGATTTTGTTGTCGATAAAAACGCAGCGATTGCTTTGGGCAAGGCGTTGTTTTGGGATATGCAGGTGGGCAGTGACGGTCAGGCCTGCGCCAGCTGCCACTTTCATGCCGGTGCTGATCGTCGCGCCAAGAATCAGGTGAACCCCGGTTTAACTCGTGTGGTGGATCCGACTCGTGCGCCTAACCCTGATTTTGCGTTTGAGGTGAAAGGCCCTAACGGTACGTTGACTCCGGCGGACTTCCCCACGCATCGTTTGGAAAACCCCTTGGATAGAAACTCTGCCATATTGTTTACCACAAATGATACGGTATCCTCGCAGGGTACATTCGCGGGGCAATTTGGCGAAGTATTAACCGGGCGACGGGATTCACCCAGCGATGTGTGCGGGCCGGCGGATGCGACCCTATTCCACTCCGGTGGTATTGCCACGCGTAAAGTGGAGCCGCGTAACACGCCTACCACCATTAATGCCGTGTTCAATCATCGAAACTTCTGGGATGGTCGTGCCAATAATATATTTAATGGTTTAAACCCCTTGGGTCTTCGCGGCAATCTGCCATCGCTTGCCGATCCAAATCCCGGCGTGTTAGTCACCAACGCAGATGGTACCGTATCCACTGTAGCGGTGGAGATTGACAACGCCAGTTTGGCATCACAAGCGGTCGGTCCGCCATTATCCGATTTTGAAATGAGTTGCGCGGGCCGACTGTTTGCTGATTTAGGTAAAAAAATGGTCAACCGTACCCCCTTACGTTTTCAGCGGGTGCATCGTCGTGACAGCGTTCTGGGCGGGTTACGTGCCAGGCGTGGGCCGGGTCTGCGGGTAAGCTATTCCGGTTTGATTCGTCAGGCGTTTCAACCTCAGTACTGGCGTTCATACAGAAGCGGTTTAATGTTTACCGCTGATGGTGAGCCGGTCACCAGTGCGACTCCTGCCGGTACACCCACATATAACCAAATGGAAGTGAACTTCTCCTTGTTCTGGGGGCTGGCTATCCAAATGTATGAGGCCACACTGGTCTCGGATCGTTCTCCCTTTGATGTGTGGATGGAAGCCAATGCCACGACTTTCGTTCCCGTTCCCGGTTTTGGTGAGCAGGAACGCGCCGGACTGGATGTGTTTGTGGGGCCCGGTCTGTGCATCAACTGTCACATTGGGCCTGAGTTTACGGCGGCAACGCTACGTGCGGAAGTGGTTCCCGGTGTACCACCGGCGCCCGCCGGTATCGCCATTGAACGGATGGCTATGCGGGACATCCTCAATGCAGTAGATCCGGCGAATCCCACGGCGGCCGAACTGGCTGCAGCGGCAGCAGTATATGATATTGGTTTCTATAATATCGGTGTTACGCCCACATTAAACGATTTGGGAATTGGGGCCGATCTGGCCGGGTTCCCCATTTCGTTTTCTCGCCAGGTGGTCACGGGAAATCAGATTGATGTAATCAATTTTGATCCTGCTTTGTTTGAAGTGCCGGGTCCCATTGTGCCGGGTGAGCGCGTAGATGTGGACGGTGCGTTTAAGGTGCCTACCATTCGTAATGCAGAGCTCACCGGACCATATTTCCACAATGGGGGTTATGCGGATTTGGCTTCGTTGGTTGAATTTTACAACCGGGGTGGCAATGCCAGAGACTTGCCTTGCACCGGTGTGGGTAATATTAACGGAGTCGGCGACACCAGTGGTTTCGATGACGTGTGCACCAATTTACCGCCGGATATCAACCCGCTGGGTTTAAGTCCGCAACAGCAGGCCGACTTGGTGGCGTTTATTAAGGCTACCACCGATCCTCGCGTTCGTGTTGACGCAGCGCCGTTTGATCATCCGGAGTTGGTGGTTCCCAATGGGCACCCTGGGGATGAGTTTAACACCACGGATGATGGTACCGGTAAAGCGGTGGACGACGTGATCGTTATCCCGGCAGTGGGTTCACAAGGTGGTGCAGATATTGGCACTTTCCTGGGTCAGTAAATCAGCTGTTGAGTTGTATCCAAGCCGTGCCGGAATATCCGGCGCGGCTTTTTTGTTTCTGGAGGATGTGTTGCAGGCGCGAGAACCAAGCCATCAGCGATGCAAAACTGGATGTCTTACAAAAGTTCACGGTCCAACTTGCCCGCAGCGGTTGCGAAGTTAGTAATAATGAACTGCACCGGTTTCTCAACGCGGGCTACACTCGACGACATGTGCTGGATATTATCATGATGATGCCCAATAAACTCATTGCAGTGTTTGCCAACCGAGTGATGGGCACCGACTTGGATGCGGCGCTTCAAGATGCGAAATGGAGTAATGCTGCTTTAGCTGAAGCGGTTTGATGCATTACTCGTTCCGCCTTTAAGTGAAACCAATACGCTGGACCCTCTTGCGTAACGGGTAAGGGGGTTCAGTTTAAGGTTAGCTACTACCTAGGGTCGTGCTGATTGGTTATGATCCCGCAGTGGAACTTCAGAGTCTGATTCTTAAGTGAGCGGAGAGTGAGCCGGGCATGGAAAAAATGAATTTCAAAGAACTGTTGATCGAAAGTGATCGTTTGGTTTTGGAGCCTGTGTCTCACAGCTATGCGCAAGTCATATTCCAGGAATTTACCGATGAGATTACACGCTATATGTTTCCGGCAACACCGGGCTGTATATATGATGTGGAGATTTTTATCGAATCCAGCCTACACAACATGGAGGCAAAATCGGAAGTCACGTTTGTGATTTTAGAAAAATTCCAACGCGAGTTTCTGGGTGTGTGCGGTTTGCATGGCCTGTGTTCTCCTGATGCGCCGGCACTCGGAATTTGGCTGAAAAAAAGCGCACATGGCCACCGCTATGGGCGCGAAGCCATACAACGCTTGGTACGGTGGGGCAAAGACCAGTTGGCTATAAAAGACATGGTCTACCCCTGTGATAGAGACAATATTGCCAGTCGGAAGATCGCCGAGTCTTTGGATGGTGTTGTGTTTAGAGAATCTCAAATACAAAGCCTGTCCGGTCGAGTTCTGAACGAATTGGTTTACAAAATTTCCTGATCCGCCCCCTTTCCGCAGGCATTGACAAAATAGGACGATTGTCCTAATCTCAGAGTTTAAATAGGATGGTTGTCCTAATTGGGGTGCGTTGTGGAGCGGGAACAAATTACGCGGGATACAAGTACGCGGGACAAAATCGTAAAAGCTGCGGATCGTTTGTTTTATGAAAAAGGGTTTGAAAAAACCTCTTTTGCGGATATCGCAGAAACCGTAAATATATCCCGTGGTAACTTCTATTACCATTTCAAATCAAAAGATGACATTCTGGATGCGGTAATAACACAACGCTTGGCCAATACCCGTCAGATGCTTAAAGAATGGGAGATCGCTGGTGCTACGCCTGAGGAACGCATCGGCAGCTTTATCAAGATATTGATTGTCAATAAAGGCAAAATTCAGAATTATGGGTGCCCGGTTGGTAGTCTGTGTGCTGAGTTGGCAAAACTGAGTCACGCTGCACTTGATGATGCCACTGAACTTTATACTTTGTTTCGGGTTTGGTTGCGGCGTCAGTTTGGTTTGTTGGGTCTGAAAAAAGACTCGGATAGGTTGGCAATGCATTTGTTAGCGCGCAGTCAGGGGGTGGCTACACTGGCCAACGCACTGCATGATGAGACATTCATTCGTCGAGAAGTCAATGAAATGATAGATTGGCTGCGAAACATCATCGCAGGAACTAAAACGCAGATATGAGAGAAATAGCAATAAGGAGATAAATTGTGTATGTGGTGTTACTAAAGTTTGCTCAAAATAGAGATGAGGCAGGCCGGTTTATGGAAGCACATAATCAATGGTTGCAGCGCGGTTTTGACGATGGTGTTTTTGTTTTGGCGGGGAGTTTGCAAGTCGGCTTAGGTGGTGCTTTGATCGCCTGCAATACGACTCCAGAAGAGCTCCGAGCTCGGGTTAATGAGGACCCGTTTGTAGCCAATGATGTTGTTAGTGTGGAAATATTGGAAATTTCACCATCAAAAGTGGATTCCAAATTACAGTTTCTGCTTGCCTAGCGGGGTAGGGTAATGAACGATACAGTAAAAGGGCCGGACGGTAAACCGCGATGCCGCTGGTGCGAAGCGGCGCCGGAGTTTTTTCACTACCATGATACCGAGTGGGGCTTTCCGGTTAAAGATGATTTTCGTTTATTTGAAAAAATCTGCCTGGAAGGGTTTCAGTCCGGGCTGAGTTGGCGAACCATACTGGCTAAGCGGGAGAACTTCCGCCAGGCGTTCCATCATTTTGATTTTAACAAAGTCGCTCGTTTTACTTTGCGCGATGTAGAGTGTTTGCTGCAGAACGAGGGGATTGTGCGCCATCGCGGTAAGATCGAAGCGGTCATTAATAATGCCAAGTGCGCTCGCGAATTGGTTAAAAGCGATGGCTCTTTTGCGGCATACATTTGGCGCTTTGAGCCGGACCCCAAAACCCTGGGAAAACCTCAAAGTGCGTCCACTTCCGACGCGTCAATCCGACTTTCCAAAGATCTGAAAAAACGCGGTTGGAAATTTGTAGGGCCAACAACCGTGTATGCGTTTATGCAAGCGATGGGTTTGATCAACGATCATGTGCCGAAATGCGATGTCAGATTAAAAGTGGAAGAGGCGCGCAGCACATTCAAGCCCCCTAAATGATCGAAACAACCGCGGGGCCTGAAAGGCCCCGCGTAGTTTTTGCTCTCTGCCTACTCAAGTGCTGTGACTTCTGGCTTCCTATATACTACAGGCTTCGAGCATGGGGTGCTTGGAAAGCATCCCGGGGGGGGATCCGCAGTTTTAAGCGCAGTATCAAGAGATATCTATGCTTCTCCCGTTAACTTTCCTCTTGCTAAAACTATAGCTATCTATAGCCTGGCGTTTTTGATCTGAATCAACCCGCAGTGAGCCTCCGGCCATGGTGAGCCATCAGCCATAGTGAGCTGCAGCAATTTTGTTGTTGTCTTCTGCAAGGGCTCGGTGAAGTCCTGCCACTTGACGCAGTCTATCGAGATCCTGGATACGGATTTGCTTGCCTTTGGCATCGATCAGCTGGTCGTTGTGAAAACGGGAAAATACTCGCGACACGGTTTCTACGGCCAAACCCAAATAATTGCCAATGTCACTACGCGGCATGCCCAGTATAAAACTGAACGCCGAATAACCTCGTTGCGCAAATCGCTCAGAAATATTGCAAAGCAGAGCGGCGACACGGGATTCTGCTGTGGTTCGGCCCAGAATGGTGATCAACCACTGCTCGTTGAGGATTTCACGACTTAAGATATTAATGAAACGACGGTAAAGATGTGGTGTTTCTTCGCACAGTTGTTCCAGCTTCGTAAAAGGAATTTCACAAACCGAGCTGGTTTGTAACACTTTAGCGGAACAAGAATAGTAACCGCTTTCTATTGCGTCCAGGCCGATTATATCCCCAGGAAGATAGAAGCCGCTGATTTGTTCTTCGCCTGAATCGGAAATACGATAGGTCTTGATGCATCCGGAACGTACCGCATAAATGGAGCGAAATTTTTCACCGCTATGAAACCAGTGACTGCCGCGTTTTTTTGGCTCGCGCTGTTGGATAACGCTATTGAGTTGCTCGAGCTCGTCGTCGCTGATGCCTTTGGGTAAGCACAGGTTGGCCAAGGCGCACATTTTACAAGCAATTTTTTCCTGAGACAGGTAATGGGAATTGCTATCCCGGTTCACTACAACTTCCACAACGTCACCACGCAAAAATACTAAACAAAATCAACGCGATAGAATCACTGCATTGATGTGGTGTATTATAAACAGCGGACATGAATACAGGATGAATAGTCCACTGAAACTTTTGAAGTGAATCTTGCCTAGACGGTTAAATGCTTTTGGATCAACTCTTTGGAAAGGTCATCCATGTCGCCTTTGGCAACCATACGGCCTTTGTCTAAGATGTTGAAATACTGGCCAACGCGTCGGGCAAAGGGAAGCTTTTGTTCTACGAGTAAAACAGTCAAGTTTTCCTCTTGATTAAGACGGCTGATGACATCGCCGATTTGCTGCACAATATTAGGTTGTATGCCTTCGCAGGGTTCATCCAATATGAGCAGGGACGGTTGTAGGGTCAAGGCGCGGCCAATGGCCAATTGTTGTTGTTGGCCTCCGGATAGATCCCCGCCACGACGTTGCAACATTTCTTTAAGTACGGGAAACAGTTCGAAAATGCGTTCCGGTATGCGACGCGCTTTGTCGGTTCGCGCGCTAAGCGCAACTTGCAGGTTTTCCTCTACCGTGAGTTGTGAGAATATGTCCCGTCCCTGGGGCACGTAGCCAATTCCTAATTTAGCCCGTGCTTCCGTTGAAAGCTTCGACAGGTCCGAGTTGTTAAACCGGATGCTGCCCGATTGTGATGCAACCAATCCCATGATCGTTTTCAGCAAGGTGGTTTTACCCATGCCGTTACGCCCCATAAGGCAGGTACAGGAACCTTGTTTTATCTCCAGGTCGATGTCCCATAGTGTATGACTTTCGCCGTAGTATTGGTTTAACGTGTTTATTTGTAACATAGGGATTCCGTATTGTTTAGCTGCCTAGATACACTTCTCGGACTTTGGCATCGTTTTGAATCTCATCCATACTGCCTTCTGCCAAAACGCTGCCTTCGTGTAGCACTGTCACTGTACGGGCAATGGAGCGCACAAAATCCATATCGTGTTCTACCACAACCACCGAATGTTTCCCGGCTAAGTTAGTTAATAATTCCGCCGTTTTGTCAATTTCCTGGTGGGTCATACCGGCTACCGGTTCGTCCACTAATAACACCCGTGGGTTTTGCATGAGCAACATACCGATCTCCAACCATTGAGTCTGGCCGTGGGAGAGCAATGCGGCCGGGGTAAACCGTTGTGAAGTCAGGCCGATCCATTCCAGTCCCTCGTCAATACGATCTTTTTGCTCTCCACTGAGTGAAGCGCCTAAACAATGCCAGACGTTTTTGTTGGTGGCTAAAGCCAATTCCAGATTTTCATATACCGTGTGCTGAGGGAATACGGTGGGTTTTTGAAACTTACGCCCAATACCGGCTGCAGCAATTTCGTATTCGTTCATACGCAGCAGGTTCATGGTCTGTCCAAAGTACACCAGGCCGGAATCGGGTCGTGTTTTACCGGTGATGATGTCCATCATGGTGGTTTTACCGGCGCCATTGGGTCCGATAATGCAACGCAGTTCACCGTCGTTAATATACAAAGTCAGATCGTTGATGGCTTTGAAACCGTCAAAGCTTACGTTGACTTTTTCCAGGTACAATATAGGTCCGTGGGCCACATCCACTTTACCGGGTGTCACCGGGCGGCGACCTTGCGCTGCGTATTCGCGCTCGGCGATAAAATCAAACACCCGGTCCCGTCGCATCACTTCCCGCACAGTATCCAGGCGGCTTTGTATTGCGTGAAGGTTCATGTTCCGGTCTCCTGTCGAGCGGTTGTGTAGTTTGTGGCAGGCTTTTTGTGACGTTTATCCTTTAGTTGCTTGACCAGTCCCACCAAGCCATTGGGTAGGTAAATAGTCACAACCACAAACAGAGCGCCGAGTGCGTAAAGCCAAACTTCCGGTAATGCTGCAGTAAAATAGGTTTTGGCATAGTTGACGACAAAGGCGCCCAAAACCGCACCGTATAAAGTACCACGGCCGCCTACCGCAACCCACACGACTAACTCAATAGAGTTCAAAGGCGAAAACTCGCCGGGGTTAATAATACCAACCTGGGGTACATACAGGGCACCGGCAATGCCGGCCAGTACGGCTGAAAAGACAAATATCCACAATTTATAGCTTTCTGTTTTATAGCCAATAAATCGGGCCCTGTCTTCCGCATCGCGTATGGCAACCACCACCCGGCCGGTTTTGGAATTGATAACTCGGCGACAGGCCCAATAGGCAACAATCAGCAGCAAGGCGGAGACCACAAACAAGCCGATGCGGGTGGCGTCATCCTGTAAACTGAATCCCAGGATGTCTTTGAAATCGGTTAAACCGTTATTGCCGCCAAAACCCATTTCGTTGCGAAAGAAGGCCAGCATAAGTGCATAAGTTAAGGCTTGTGTCATGATAGACAAGTACACCCCGGTGACTCGGGAGCGAAAGGCCAACCATCCAAAACCAAAAGCCAGCAGCCCCGGAATCACCATGACCATTATGGCTGCGAACCAAAACATATCGAAACCGTACCAGTACCAAGGCAGTTCCTGCCAGTTGAGGAATACCATAAAGTCCGGTAATTCCGCGTGACCATAGACGCCCCGATCACCAATCTGACGCATCATATACATGCCCATGGCGTAGCCGCCCAAGGCAAAAAAAGCGCCATGTCCCAAACTCAATATGCCGCAATAACCCCAGACCAGATCCAAGGCAAGGGCCAATAGGGCAAAGCTCAAGTATTTACCCAATAACGTCACCGTGTATGTGGAAACATGGAAAGCCGAATTTTCCGGCACTGCCAGGTTCAACAAGGGGACAAACACAGCCAGTAACAGCATTATGGCTATGAGTATGTTGCCGCCTTTATCGTGAAGCAACAGGTTCAGTAAGAGGCCGTGCCGCGCATTGTTTGGATTTGTTGTCATGTTTAGTGTTCCGCTGCCCGGCCTTTTTGTGGAAACAGACCTTTAGGACGTTTTTGGATAAAGAGAATGATAAAAACTAATACCAGAATTTTTGCCAGAACTGCACCCGAATAGGGTTCCAGAAACTTGTTCACGACACCGAGTGATAGAGCTCCCACGAGGGTTCCCCAAAGATTTCCCACTCCGCCGAAAACCACCACCATAAAGGAATCGATGATATAGGCTTGTCCCATATTGGGGCCCACATTGGTAAGTTGGCTTAGAGCCACTCCTGCCACCCCGGCGATACCGGCTCCCAAGCCAAAGGTCAGGGCATCCACCCAGTCGGAACGCACACCCAGCGCTTTGGCCATATTTCGATTTTGAGAAACGGCGCGTACTTGCAGTCCCAATGCGGTTTTCTTCAGAACCAATATCAGTCCGGCAAACACCAGGAGGCTGAACACAATGATATAGAGCCTATTGAAGGTTAGAGATAGAGCAGAATTGATTTCCCATACGCCACTCATCCAACTGGGACTTTCCACCGAACGATTCAACGGGGAATAGATAGAGCGCACCAGTTGCTGCAAAATCAAACTAATGCCAAAGGTAGCCAAAAGAGTTTCCAATGGGCGTCCGTACAAATGGCGAATGACGCTGCGTTCTATGGCAATACCAAATAGGCCGGAAACTATAAATGCCGCCGGAATAGACAGTATCAGCGCCAGGCCAATGTAGTTGGGTAAGAGTTGTTGTATAGTGTAAGTGGTATAGGCTCCCAGCATAATCAACTCGCCATGGGCCATGTTGATGACGCCCATAACCCCGAAAGTAATGGCTAAACCGATGGCAGCAAGTAATAAAACGGAGCCCAAGCTTAGGCCAAAGAAAACCGTTTCCACCAGCTTATAGCTATCCATGCGGGTATTGATGCGATTTAGGGCGGAGCGAGCCGCACTGACAACTTCTTTACTGGGTTCCACAAATGTACCATCACTGTTTTTTTCCAAAAACCGTTTCAGGCGGCTTTGGGCAACGGTTTCCAAGCTTTCACCCAAGGT
The DNA here is from genome assembly GCA_029882975.1 of Gammaproteobacteria bacterium. Taxonomy (NCBI): domain Bacteria; kingdom Pseudomonadati; phylum Pseudomonadota; class Gammaproteobacteria; species Gammaproteobacteria bacterium. The sequence goes on along the minus strand of JAOUJW010000001.1, from coordinate 134,305 downwards.
GTTAATTGATTTAATCATGATTGTGGGGTCATCACTGTCGGATTCGATGAGCGCCAATGCCGTTTCCAGCAGACTCTTAACTACGGCATCTTTTTCCTTTATCAACGCCCGACGCAATGGAGGTTCATCATCGCTGGAGATACCTTTAAGGATTTGCTTTACAGCCTGATAGCGGACTTCCGCATCCGAATCGTTGAGCTGTTTGCCGGCGATAATGGTGCGCAGCAGTTTGCGCAAGGAGTTATTAGTGGGGATTTTTTTAATGTCCGTTTTTGGGTATAAGCCCAGATTTTTGTTGTCCAGGGCCTGATACAGAGTAAACCGCTGTTTGTCCGATTCCGCTTTGGCAATGACAACCGTGCCGTCGGATTTTAGATAGTACAAATCGCCATCCAGAAACGTTTGTAAAATGGGTAAGACGCGAGGAGAGTCAATGTTTTCCAGCTGCCGAATGGCGTTCTTTTTGGTTTTGAAACTTTTGTCACTCAATTGCGGAATCAATTGTTCCAGCGTAGTTGCGTTTTGTGCTTCGCTTGGGTTCGATGGGGAAATGTCGGTAGCCAGTGCCCCAGTCGGGATGAACGCGGTAATTGTAAGTGCCAGGGCGAATAAATGGCGTAACCTTTTTGTCGGTAATTGTATACGTAACTGTATCGGTAACTGAGTGTTCACCGTTTCCCCCAATAAGTGATCCATGTGTGCTGGAGCGTAATGGTCGTTGCTATAGATAGCGCTGGTTATTTGTGTTTGTTGCCGTTGCTCTGTCGTTTTTAGTATTGGCGCAGGGCATCATGTGCACCTGCGCCGGTATTACTTTTTTCGCAGCGATTAGAATTTTTGACCGCTGCATGTTTTTGACTTGGTGTTGTAATTGCCGCACTTAATAGGTGCTGTCCAGTCGGAAATTATATCTTTGCTGCCAGGCAAAAAATCCGACCAGGCATCACCGGGGACAGTGGAGTCTGTGTTCCATACCACTTGAAACTGGCCGTTTTCCTGGATTTCACCGATGAGCACCGGCTTGGTCAGGTGATGGTTGGCCAGCATCTTGGCTTTACCGCCTGTGAGATTAGGAACTTCAATGCCAATCATGGCTTGCTCTACCTTATCCACATTGGTGGTTTTGGCTTTTTCTACAGCTTTGACCCACATATTAAAACCGATATAGGTGGCCTCCATAGGATCATTTGTTACGCGCTTTTTATTTTTGATGAAATTTTTCCATTTCTTCACAAAAGCGCTGTTGCTGCCGTCTTCCACGCTTTGGAAATAGTTCCACGCCGCCAGATGGCCCACCAGCGGTTTGGTGTCAATGCCGGAAAGTTCTTCTTCGCCAACAGAGAAGGCAACGACGGGAATATCTTCAGCTGAGATGCCCTGGTTACCCAGTTCTTTATAGAAGGGCACATTAGCATCACCGTTGATGGTGGACACAACGGCTGTTTTTTTGCCGGCGGTTCCAAATTTTTTAATGTCGGATACAATGCTTTGCCAATCAGAATGACCAAAGGGGGTATAGTTGATCAAAATGTCCGATTCTTTTACGCCTTTGGCTTTTAAATAAGCTTCGAGGATTTTATTAGTGGTTCGAGGATAAACATAGTCCGTACCCGCCAGAACCCAGCGTTTGGCGCCGATTTCGTTCATCAAATAATCCACTGCCGGAATGGCTTGCTGGTTAGGAGCGGCGCCGGTGTAGAAAACGTTTTTGGAAGACTCCTCGCCTTCATACTGTACCGGGTAGAATAGCAGGCCATTAAGTTCTTCAATGACGGGTAAAACGGATTTACGTGAAACTGAGGTCCAGCAACCGAAAATCACATCCACTTTATGTTTTTGAATCAGCTCTCGGGTTTTTTCCGCAAACAAGGGCCAGTTGGAGGCGGGGTCTACCACCACAGCTTCCAGCTTTTTCCCTAATAAGCCACCCTTCTTGTTTTGTTCATCAATCATCATGAGCACCGTGTCTTTCAAGGTGGTTTCACTGATGGCCATGGTTCCGGACAAGGAATGCAGAACTCCCACTTTAATGGTTTTTCCGGCAAACGCTTCGCCCACACTGAATAACAGTACTGCCAGCATCAATAGTGACAATTTTAGTTTCATTGGTTTATGCCTCCGTAACGAGATGCAACTTTTAAGTTAGGATGTTGCTAAGCCTCGTCCGTGTGTGTGTTTAAAAAATCCGGCAAGTAAAAACTTGCCGGTTCACTATGGAGAGGTGTTGCTCTGGTTAAAAATAGTTACAGTTTGAAGTCCCAGCCGTAAGCGACTTGGAACAGCGGGTCTTCTTCGACGGCAGCGGGATCGTTTTTGTCCAGATCGGAAAACGCTTTACTGACAGTAAAAGACAGTGCATCCGTCGCTGCATAGCTCAAAGTTAAGTGAGAGTATTCGTCCTGAGTACCGGCAATAGAGCCTTGATCCAGTGACCACATTCCATAAGTTAACGTGTATTTGTCGAAACTGCCGCCTAGGGTGAAGTAGGTGTAGTCATCAATATCGCTGTCGACATTGATGTACAGACCAACGGAAACAGGGCCATAGCCCACCGTGCCCACAACCTCAGCCGCGTCGGTTTCACTTAGGCTGCCGCCTTCCTCAGGGTAGAGATAGTTCCAGTAGGAAACGTCATAGGATACTTCTCCCGCTTTGCCGCTGTAACCGATATACAGATCTGTTTCGTGCCCACCGGTTTCGCTGGATGTCCACATGCCGCCATAAAATCCATTGCTGGCGTATTGGAGTGTTCCATGGACTTGAGCGCCATCGGGACTGACGTTTTGTCCACGCCATAAATACATGCTGGCTATCCCCAGCTTGGCAGTGGCTTCCGCTTGTGCCAGTTGTGGTGCTACGGTTCCGGATAAGGCCAGTGAGACAGCGGCGCAGACTGGTGCTAACTTACGTACTACTTTCATTTGGTTCTCCCCTACTTAAGTTATGAATATGGAACAAGCTCATATTTCTACGCTTTGCTGCTTGCCATGTGCCGTTGTGCTTTTATAAACAACTTGCCATGGTGCAAGAGATAGATTTTGTCTTGTTCTTTGTTTATACAGAGCATGGGGCGTGCCAACACGATAAAAATCTATATATACAGTGTTTTATGCATTTTTTAAGTGTTGTTGTGAGAGTGATTAAGGCGTAATATTGCACTGTGCTTGTGCGGTGGTTTTTAACGATGCCTCGCAATGGTGCTGCACTGGAGTGGTGCATTAACGACTTGGATGCCGGATGAACAAAAAATTACTCTTGCAATTGGATCAGTTGGGAGAGCGCTGGAAGGCGCTGCAACCCGTTCCCGCTGCGATTGCCCGTGCGGCACGGGAACATTGGATATTGGAATGGGTTTACAACAGCAATGCCTTATCCGGCAACAGTCTGGACTTGCGTCAAACCGATAGAGCCATGAGTCAGGTAATGATAGGGGGAAAACCCTTACAGGAAGTCAATGATGTTGTTAACCATAAGCTGGCGTTGTTGTTGCTGGAGCAGGAGTTGGGTCACCCTGTCGCTGCAAACCCCAGCAAAAGAAACGGCAAAGCGGCCGCGCTGAGTGAAAAAACCGTGTTGGGTTTGTTTAAAATATTCAACAAGGGAACCGGCAAGCTGGGGGCACCAGGCTTTCGTAAACAAGAACTGCTGAGTCAGTGGCCGGAACTGGGTGTACTTGATGTCGCGGGCCTGCCGGATGCCGTACGCACGTTAATTGCTGACTGTTCGAAAAACAAAAGAGGGCAAAGTGCACATCCGTTGATAAGAGCGGTTTCGCTGCACTGTAAGTTTATCGCCATTTCCCCCTTTGCCCGCTACAACCATCGTATTGCTCGCTTGCTGCTGCTTTATGAGTTGCTAAGAAACCAATATCCTCCTATGGTTATACCTGTGTCTCATAAAGACAGCTATGTTAATCTGACTATACAAGCCATTCAGACAAACAAAGTCGATGACTTAGCCGAGTACATCGCCCAACGGCTTGTATCACATTTACAAGATCAAGTGAAACAATTGAGCCGCCTGCGGGAAGGGTTTTTCTAACTGTTGAGCCACCATCGTTGAGTTGGTGCGCAATTGTAGGGTGCGCACGCCTTTTGTGCTCACGCGGGCGAAACGCAAATCCACCACAAAGGTCTTATGGCGTCCCCAATGTCACCTGCGTCGCCCACGCGTGCGAAAGATTGCGCTGTTATGTTGTTTCGTAATAATTATCTATCAAAGGTTCATGCTGCGAGATGTGCTGTCGGATTACGTTGCACTAATCCAACCTACAATCGTGCATATTCACCCACGCTTCCAATCTTCAATAATGTTTTGCGTAATATACAAAGGTGAAAAATCATAACTTGCCAATTCCGCAGGCGATAAGGTTTTGCTCTGAGCTAACTCATGATTCAAAACAATCGCACCGGTGGCGATTACTTCATAACACAAAATAATTTGGTTTTTTTCTTTAAACATATAATTGCCGATTAAGCGTTTGACGCGTCCTTCTAAGCCCAACTCTTCCTTAACCTCTCGTACCACCGCCTCTTGCGGACATTCCGATTGTTCCAAATACCCGGTGATAACGGAGAATATACCCTCAGGCCAGGCTCTGTTTCTGGCTATAACGTAGTGTCCGTCCAATTCCACCAGAGCGGCGACCACCGGAATTGGGTTATTCCACAAAATGTTTTTGCATTCATGGTTTGTGCAAACGTGTCTGTTGACGTTGTCTATGATTTCTGTGGAAAGTTCATGGCCACATTTCGGACAAAATTTCATAGGCTATCCCTGTCGTAGAGCTACAAAAGTACCTTCTAACGACCCCACCGGTTCTTCTTCACAATAAAGAATGGCGGTGATTGACAATCGGGCTCGATGACGTCGTTTCAGGGTGGTAGAGAATTTTTCCCATTGCTTCATATCCGGAGGTAACGCGGTCGCTGAAAAATCTGTCCTTATGGGTTTGTCGTAATCCATGCTGTTACGCTGAATGACGACTTGGCTAGGTAGATTTTCCAGTGTTAATCGATAGTGCAATAGCGTCCACGCGGACAGTATGGCCACTGCTGCAGCGCTGCCCCCAAATACCGTTTCCTTGTGATTAATGTTCGGTGCCAGAGGTGCGGTCAGTGTAACCTTGTCTATGTCCGCATGGGCAACTTTTACCTCCATTGCTTTAGATAGGGGGATGTGAAGGTGCAGGTAGTCCTGTAGTTGTTGTGGTGTCAGTTTTGGTTTCAATGCTGGAGTCATTTTAATTCCGGTTGATATAATTGCTATTTCGCTGCACTTCTAAGTGCCAGCGCAGTTTTATCACCCTTTTTGGCCGGGTGTCGCAAGGCATGGCGTATCAACCATTTTACGTCCTTATCGGCCTTGGCTAACCAACGCTCGCAAATCTCAAACAGCATGTGGGGATGATCTTTGCCAATATCCCCCAGATGATTGGCCACGCTGCGTCGCACATAAAGGCTGGGGTCATTCTTCAGGGCTTCCAATATGGGCAGTACCGGTGTTGGGTCTGCAACAAAAGCGGGAATACGAGGTGCCCACGGTAGTCGCGGCCGGGTGCCTTCGGAGCAGAGGCGGCGCACATGCGGGTCCGGGTCCGAGGTCCATTGGTTTAATCGCGCCAGGGTCCGTTTTTGATCTTGAATCAAAAACGGACGAATGGAGAACTCGGAGGTATTGCGTTTGGTGAGTTCATATTGCGCCTGCATGGAAATCTCAAACGGATCTTCATCGTCGTTGTGGCTTTTATCCAAACCGTATTCGGCTACGAAGCAGCTGTGGGGATGGTAAAAAAACACCGCAAGACCTAAACCTTCAGTCTCTTTGTTCGGTGGCGTCAAGGACTTTAACAGTATCTTCACGGCTTTGTCGTATTTCTGCGGTAAACAGGGGCGCAAGGCTTTGGCTATATGTACACCGCGTTCCATCAGGCTTAAAGGTTCCAATTGATGCAGAGCCGCTGTTCGAAATTGTTCTTGATCGAATTTTGCGTAAACCGTGGTCACATTGTGGGCCAGACAATCGATGGCTTCAGTGTCCAGAACCTCTTTTAAAGAAACGCCTTTTTGTATGGATTTGGGGGCGTCAGGAATACGTAACATGGTTAGTTTGTGGTTTCCATGGTTGATGTGATGTCGTTCCAGCGCCAAAGATTTTCCGCTGTTAAGTGTACACCGCCAAACCAATGATTTGGAACATGGCAGTCTAACCAGCTGCTTTCCCCGGACAGTACCGCTTTACCCGCAGCGGTTATGTGTAAGCGCTGTTCCGGGCTCACCGGTAAGGTCAGTTTGTCATTCCCTGTCAGCGTTAACAAGGGCGGGTTTGAACAAAGCATTTGTCGTAGCAGGTCCCAAAAACTGGAGTCGCCCATAAACATGCGCTGTTCCTGTTTTTGATTGTCACCAAAGACTCTTGCCGGTCGCGATTCGCCTGCTGCTATGGCCCCTAAGGCCTGTTGCTGGGTGCGGGATAAGCCGTTACTCGAGGAAGGATATTCCTGCAGCATGCGCTGAATAGCGCCGTGCAAAAAGGGTAGCGCCTCGGTGTCTTTATTGAGCATTTCGGTAAACGCCATCGGTGTGTTTTCCCGAAATGCTGCCCAGCTTTGTGACGCTAGCTCCAGTTGTTCCGGTGTCACCGCTTGTTCAAGCGGGGCCAGGGTTGTCATCTGCTGTGGTGTTAAGGTGCCTAAGTATTGATCCACGCAGATGAGCGACAAACGTGTCCCTTCGGCTAAATGTTGTCTGAACCAATCCAGCAGTTGTAGCAGTTGCAATTGGTCATACAAATCGTGCTCAAACCACAACAAGACTTTATCATAATCACCGTGTGCGGTAAGCGTCGCATCGCGTTCGCTGAAAGATTGCTGCACCTCAGCCAATTCAGCCCAGCCGCGTTCGGTAATATACTGGGCACGCACCCCTGAGAGTTGCTTTAAATCCAAACCGGCAGGAACTGGGCCTTCATGCAGGATATCTCGCCAGGGAAAATAATCGCCGGGTATTTTGGCCTGCTGCATGATGGTTACGGTGCTATCGCCATTGGTGATGTTAAATATTTTTTCCATAATATTTGCTATATTTTTTATTTGGTAATATGTGCTTTAGTTTCCTGGGACAAAAACCACCACATCACGCACAATGGATTCACTCATTCGATGTGGGGCACTAAAGGGTAGAGCTTGCAGCCCTTGCGCAGCAAAGGCTTCAATGAGCGTGTCCCTTTTGGGATTGTTGCGGTTAAATGCCAGCACCATAGCACTTTTCTTTTTCATGCAGTTTTTCCAAGCGGCAATGCTTTCTTCTATGACGGCTAAGGGGTCGCGGGTTTTATCTGTGGTACGGTGTTGTACGCCGTAAGGAAGGTCACACACCAGTAAATCGAACTTCTCTTTAACAATCAACTGGTCCGCCAGGCGCGAATCGCCGTTGATAATTCGCATATTGCTTATCGGTGTGCTGAATTCCAGAAACTTGCCCAGGTTTTTCTTTTTGCCGCCACCGATGAAACCTTCGGATAACTGGTGTTTTTGCTTGTGCAGTTTGGTCCATTTTTTTAAATGGCGGTGAATATCGGTTAACGCGGCGGCGTCTTGTTCTATACCTTTGGCTTGCAGGCCATAACGCAGTGCCCAAAGCAAGGTGGTGGCGCGGCCACACATGGGGTCCAACAGTTTGATGTTGTTACTTGCTTTGGCGCCGATAACGGCCAAGCCAATGTTGATTAGCATCTGCGTTAAACGTTCGTTGGTTTTACCGCGGTATTTACTGCCAAAAACAAAATCTTCATGCAAGTGAAACTCATTGGTGAGTTCCAAGGGGCGTAACAAATCCCCCTCAACGCGGTACAGTCCCTGGGCAAAGGACAAGCTCAACAGGGTTTCCGGATCAGCAGCGTTTTCGGCTAATTGTATAAATTCCAAAGGCCCTGTTTTCATATACCGAAACGGTATTTCACCCAGTACCTGTGTCAGCTCTTGTTGGGCAACGGACAAATAGTCCGCATAGTAAGCCGATTTGGCTTCGGGGGAGATCTGTAAGGCAATATCATTCATTCAATAGTGTTCCAGTGGTCCGATGGTACAGGGTTAACAAGCCAGGGCTAGGCGACAATTAGCAACTACAGTGTCCCGAGTCGCTTTCGAAACCTGCTTTAGTTTCTTTTCCAACGCCGGCGTCAGTGGCATAACCGTCGCGTTTCCACCAGTCTAATCCCCCCAGCAGTTCTTTTACGGTAAAGCCCAGTCGGCTCATGTTGAGTGCGCCTTTGGTGGAAGCATTGCAGCCTATGCCGTCGCAATAGGTGACGATGAGCTTGGATTTGTCCAGGTGTTTGGTGGTTTCTGCGGACATGGTCCGATGGGGGATGTTCAAAGCGCCGGGAATGTGCTCGGCGGCATATGCTTGCGCCGAACGGGTATCGACAACAATCACCGAGTCTGCTGTTTTTAACAGTTCGGATAAATCCCAAGAGTCGGTTTCAAATAGCAGCTTGGCTTCGTAAAATTCAATGGGATTCACGGGGGTTGTCTCTCGTTAATGTGAATGTCTAAAGTGTAATATAAAAGTGCAAAGCGGCAGTTGCGATACCATAGCCAATTACACAGCAAATTGAAAGCTTCCGCAGAGTTTGATTGCCGGTTTTCACAAGGTGTGTGACGTTTTCTGTAAGTTCCAGGGGTGGACAAAACAGTCCAAACCGTTATGAGGTCTCCAATTGTTCGCACGGTTTTAAGGGGGGGATTGTCGCTGTGTTACAGCTGCGAGCTTAGATTATTGGAGAACTAGCGGCCATGAGGCCGCTAAGATCGCGTGAGCAGAAAGAACTAAGAGGCTTGCAACATCCCCTCCTGCTCAATAAAGCCAATAATATCCGCTAGGCCTTCGCTTTTTTTCAGATTGCTGAAAATAAACGGGCGGGTGCCGCGCATTTTGCGGGCGTCGCGGTCCATGACTTCCAGGGATGCGCCTACGTGGGGGGCCAGGTCGGTTTTGTTAATGACCAGTAAGTCCGATTTGGTAATGCCGGGGCCGCCTTTGCGGGGGATTTTTTCTCCGGCGGCGACGTCAATGACGTAGATGGTGAGGTCGGACAGTTCCGGGCTGAAGGTGGCGCTGAGATTGTCGCCGCCGCTTTCGACGAACACCACGTCCAGCTGGTCGAAGCGCTGTTGTAACTCGCTGATGGCGGCTAGGTTCATGGAGGCGTCTTCGCGAATGGCGGTGTGGGGACAGCCGCCGGTTTCCACGCCCATGATGCGTTGGGCGTCCAAGGCTTCGGCCCTAGTGAGAAATTGGGCGTCTTCCTGGGTATAAATATCGTTGGTGACCACGGCGATGTTGTATTTATCGCGTAATGCTTTGCACAGGGCTTCTACCAGAGCGGTTTTGCCTGATCCGACCGGACCGCCGATACCGACGCGTAAACAAGTTGCTTGAGTCATAGTGGGTTCCTTCTAATTACTAATGGTCTAATGGATTGTCGTGCTTTGCTCTTTCAAGTGCGCTCAAGAGCGAAACAAGCGTGAGTACTGGGTTTCATGTTGCGCACTGCCTATGGCCAGACCGGGCAGGGTGGCGCCAATGTCTGCATCTTCCAGGCTGAGCCCTATGCTCGTAGCTTGCGGTATGAGACGAAGCAGTTGTGACAGTATGCGTTGGCCGTCGGTTTGTCCCAGGGGAACCAATTTAATCGCGGCGGCTACTTGGTTTTCACACCAGGACCAACAGTAACCCTGAGCGGCCTGTTGTAACGGTATTTTCCAGCGCTGAGCCGCGTAAGCGAATAATGTTACATAGCTCAGCGGTTCCTGCTCCGGCCACAGCTCGGAAGGCAGTTCTCCCAAGTCCAGCAACAGACGCCGCAGGGCGTAACCCAATTGCAAATCTTCTTTCTTTATTTCCAATGTTTCCCGCTGGGCCAGGATTTGTTGATTCCAGTAGTGTAAGGCGCGCAGCGATTGCTGTGCCTGCTCGCCGTCGACTTGACCCCAGGCGACATAGCAACGCTGTAACACCGGTATATCCAAGCGGCACAGGCTCTGTTCCAACACGGCGCTGATCCAGGCGTGGGCACTGTCACGGTCGTGCACCCATTCGGCTTCACAGGCGCTTTCCAAACCCTGGGAATAGGCATAGCTGCCGATGGGCAGGCTGGGGCTGATCAGTTGCCATAAGCGCAAATTGGCTTCCGGGTGATAGTCTATGGCCAGCGGTTTATTCATGCTCGTGGGTATGCTCCTGGTTATGGCTATGGCTATGGCTATGGCTATGGCTATGGGCATATGCACCGGCCTCCGGCTCAAACGGTGCCATTTCATGCACCACGCTTAAGCCCAGGTTTTGCAGCATAGCATCCAGTACATGGTCGCGTTGATAGCGCAGCAAATCCTTGTCTATGTGCAACGGTACATGACGGTTACCCAAATGGTAGGCGGCACGAGACAACAGTAACGCGCAGTCACAATGCAGTGTGGATACGGCTTCGTCGGCGGCATGAATGCGAATCACCAAGCCCTTATCGGTTTGCAGGCAATCCCCATGGCGTAAGATGTGACCGCGTTCCAGTACTACGCCTACAGTTTGGCCCGAATCCAGCTGGGCTTTGAAACGGCTTTTTTGCCGTGTATCAAAAGGCAGTGTTAATGTGGCTTGGGCGTGTTCGCTTGTTGGTAACAAGCGAGTGACTTTGAGTGCTGTTGTCATATGCGTTGCCTAAAATAAAAAATAGCGTTGTGCCAGGGGCAGTACGTCTGCCGGTTCACAGGTGAGCAGTACCCCGTCGGCTCGCACGGTGTAAGTCTGCGGGTCCACTTCCATTACGGGTTGATAAGTGTTGTGGATCATATGTTGTTTGCGCACGCTGCGGGTGTTGCTTACCGGGCGTACTATCTTGCTCAGCTGCAATTGCTCTTTGATGCCCGATTCCATAGCCGCCTGAGATACAAAGGTGATGCTGGTGGCACTGCGTGCTTTGCCATAGGCGCCGAACATAGGGCGATAGTGCACCGGTTGCGGTGTGGGAATGGAGGCATTGGGGTCACCCATGGGTGCCGCTACGATCATACCGCCTTTGATAATCAGCGAGGGCTTGGCTCCGAAAAACGCCGGTTTCCATAAGACCATATCCGCCAGTTTACCCACTTCCAGCGAACCCACATCCTGAGCGACACCGTGGGTAATGGCCGGGTTGATGGTGTATTTGGCGATATAGCGTTTGGCGCGGTGATTGTCGTTGCGGTTGTTATCTTCCGGCAGGGCCCCCCGTTGTTGTTTCATTTTGTGCGCCGTTTGCCAGGTGCGGCAAATCACTTCTCCGACGCGACCCATGGCTTGAGAGTCGGAGGCGATCATGCTGAAGGCTCCCAGGTCATGTAAGATATCTTCAGCAGCAATGGTTTCTCGGCGTATGCGCGATTCGGCAAAAGCCACGTCTTCGGCGATGGCCGGGTCCAGATGATGACACACCATGAGCATATCCAAGTGTTCATCAACGGTGTTAATAGTGTAGGGTCGGGTGGGGTTGGTGCTGGAGGGCAGAACAAAAGATTCTCCGCAAGCTTTAATAATATCTGGTGCGTGTCCGCCGCCGGCGCCTTCGGTGTGATAGGTGTGAATGGCGCGGCCCTTAAACGCGGCCAGGGTGTCTTCCACGAAACCGGATTCGTTCAAAGTGTCCGTATGAATGGCCACTTGCACATCGTAAGATTCAGCCACGTTAAGGCAGTTGTCGATGGCGGCCGGCGTGGTGCCCCAGTCCTCGTGCAGTTTTAAGCCCATGGCCCCTGCCATGATTTGTTCGGATAAAGCATCCGGTAAGCTGGCATTGCCTTTGCCTAAAAAACCCAGGTTCATGGGCAGCTCATCCGCGGCTTGTAACATGCGGTGTAAGTTCCAGGGTCCGGGAGTGCAAGTGGTGGCATTGGTGCCGGTGGCCGGCCCGGTGCCGCCGCCAATCATGGTGGTGACACCGGACATGAGCGCTTCTTCCACTTGTTGCGGGCAAATGAAATGAATGTGCGAGTCTATAGCCCCGGCGGTAACAATGGAGCCTTCACCGGCAATCACTTCCGTTCCGGGACCGACCACGATATCGACACCGTCCTGGGTATCGGGATTGCCGCCCTTGCCAATGCCGCTGATGCGGCCATTTTTGATGCCGATGTCCGCTTTGACGATGCCCCAGTGATCCAGGATTAAGGCATTGGTAATCACCACATCGGCGCAGTTGGCGCTGACGCTCTGGCTTTGTCCCATGCCGTCTCGAATTACTTTACCGCCACCAAATTTGATTTCATCACCGTAAACGGTGTGATCCTGTTCCACTTCAATTATTAAATCCGTATCTCCCAGGCGGACACGATCACCGCTGGTGGGGCCGTACATTTCTGCGTAGGCTTGTTTACTGATTTTTGCCATGTGCTTGTCCCGTTATGCTGTGCTTTCTTATAGCTGTTCTGGTTTATGGTTGTACTTTTTTAATGTCTGTACTTTTTAATGGCTGTGCTTTCCATTTATGGTTGTTTGGCGCCATCCAACTCGCCCATGACTTTACCCGTAAATCCATACACGTGACGTCGTCCGGCAAAAGCCACCAGTTCCACTTGGCGATGTTGCCCCGGTTCGAAGCGCACGGCGGTACCTGCCGGTATATCCAGGCGAAAGCCGAGGCAGGTCGCGCGATCAAATTGCAAGGCAGAATTGGTTTCATAAAAATGGTAATGCGATCCCACTTGAATGGGACGGTCGCCCGTATTGGCGACATTGACGCTGATGCGGTCGCGATTTTGGTTAAGATGAATATCGCCGGCATCAATGAACATTTCTCCGGGTTTCATATGGGTTTCCTTTTTTGTTGTCAACAGATAGGATTGTGCACCGTCACCAGTTTGGTGCCATCGGGAAAGGTAGCTTCCACCTGAACTTCAGGAATCATCTCCGCGATACCGTCCATTACATCTTCACTGCTGAGCAGGGTGCTGCCGTAACTCATCAAATCGGCCACGCTGCGACCATCGCGGGCCCCTTCCAAAATGGCGGCGGAAATATAGGCCACCGCTTCCGGGTAGTTGAGTTTTAAGCCCCTGGCTTTACGGCGCTCGGCCAACAGGGCGGCCGTAAACAACAGCAGTTTGTCTTTCTCTCGTGGTGATAATTCCATTAATAATCTCCTCTACCTCACTTCTGATTTGGTGGCTGTACGGATTTGGTGATTGCCGTTATTAGTGATTGTCTAAGTTGCCCAGATTCTTGGTATTGTCGCTGTGCGTTGCAGCAGTTGCGGACGTAGGCTTTGCCATAGCGCGGTGAAGTAACGTCGTGCCGTTTCGGCTTGCGGGCTTAGAATGCGGCACACCAGTGTGTCCTCCAGCAATGTAATGCCGGTTTGGCAGTGTTGCGGACACGGTATCTCTCTGGCGGTTTGTAACAGTTCTGCTGTGGCCGGATAGGCAAACAAGGAACCGCTGCAATAATGACCATTCAACCCCCAGGCTTGTTGTAGCAACGGCCCGGCTTGAAAACGATTACGTTCCAATACCAGGGGTTTGTCTGCGCACATCACATTTAAGTTTTGCCGGTACAGTCCTTGGGAAAAAAACTGTTCACCAGCGGGGCGACCCAGACAGGTGATTTCCCAACCCAAAAATTTTGAGCCTTTTTGTAAATGTATATGGGTGTTGCTTTGCACCTGGCAGTCGCTAAAGGCAATGGTTTCCTGGGGCAGCCATTCCAGAATACCGTCGTCGGCAATATGAAAGTGTTGTTCGATGTGGGCCGTGTCGCCCTCGGAGCGATACAGTTTGTTGGCGCCCGGCGTGGTGATGAGTGCATGGGCCTTGCTGTCCACTTGTATCTGTAGATGTAAGTGGTCTCCGGCAACCACTCCTGCAGGCGGGTGCAGCAAAATGGCATGGCATACGGGGCCTTCGGGATAAAACGGTTTTTGTATGAGCAACGGGCCTTGATGGTGGCGGTGGCGAACCACGGTTTTCGTATTTTTGTAAGCAAAACCCAGCTCCAGTTTGGCAAGCCAACCGGACGCTGACGGGGTTGAAAGGTTGCTTTGGGGTGTTTTTGAGGGTGCTAAACCGGTATCCATGTTTAGGTTGCTCCGTGCAGTAGCTCTGCATTCATAAGCTCTGCATTCGCCGGATCTACATTGTCACTCCCCAGATCTGCGGACAGTAAGTCGAGACCAACCACCACACAGCACAATGCAATAAGGAGCCGTAGCGTAGATAAGCGGATAGCACTCTGGGCGCTCAATCTTTGCCAAGCACGGCTGAATACGCTGCCAAAGCAAAGCATGCCCAGTAGTACGGTCACTACAAACGTTGCTAAGTAAGCCAGTGCCTGCCACGGGGAAGCGGAATGGCTCAAGGGAATGATGGCGAGCAAAGTCGCCGATCCTGCCAAACCGTGTATACAACCAATGAATAATGCTCCGTGACGGTGTTTGACGCTATTGGATTTGTTTCTGTGCTTATGTTGATGGTACAGCACATCGTAGAGTGTCCAGAAGCCAAGTCCGAGCAGTAACGCAGCAACGAGTATTTCTGCCAGATGACTCATAGAGTGTGGAATCGAAAGACCCAGCATAAACACAGAGGTGCCGGTAAGCAAGATTACCGATCCATGGCCCAATGACCAATGTGTGCAGTATTTCAAGCTGCGATTGTAGCCGGATTTGTCACTCATCAGACTGCCGAGTGCCGCCAGGTGGTCTGCATCCAAGGCATGGAGCAAACCCAGCCCGAAGGCGGTTGCCAGCAATGACAACAAAGACGGTTCAGTCATGCCGAAATAGCCTGCCAAGTCCTATTTGTCTACAAACAGGTAGAATGAGCAACTTCCCCTCCTAAGATTTTTATTGTGCTGTCAAACTAAGAGCATGGCTTGTGCCAGATGAGTGCTTGTGTAAGTGGTTGATATTATGGTTATTTCTTTAATGGAAAAAAAAGCGCCGCACCATGGCGGGGCACAACGCTTGAGTGAAAGCCTTTTTCTGGTGCGCGATGGGTGTTGTGCGTGTAATCTTTCGTGCTTGATATATAATCGCTACTCAACCATAGCGGATGATGTGTTATGAAAAAAAGCTTAAGACTAACCCTGTTGCTTTCGCCGAGTTTCTTGTTACAGGGTTGCACGGCATGTTTCTGTGACTATTATATGTTCAGCGCAGTAAACGGTGTGATTACTCTCTCTGGAAAACCCATGGCCCACGTGGAGGTGGAGCAGTCTTTTTTTTCTCCACTACACGGTCGTCGTGGCAAGGAAGTGGTGGCTACCGATGCGCAAGGCCGGTTTTTCTTTACAGCGGTGACGCAGTACGTCACTGTGGAGCGGTTACACCAGACCGAAATTGATCAGGTCATTAAAATCCGTCATGACGGCAGTGAGTACGTGGCCTGGAATCATAAGAAAAACAATTATGATAAAGACGGGGAACTGGGCGGCCCCATTTCCCTGGATTGTGATTTGAGCTTACCCGATACGGATAAAGCAGTTCGTGGTGATAATAGGGTAAGTGGGATTTGTAATTTTAATTGATGGTTCACTGGTAAGCCCACTGGGCAGGGTGGGCTAGCTTCAGCGTATTCCGTCAAACAGACGTCAATCTATCGCACACAGCTTTTGCGTCCCTAATATGGAGGCTTTTACTTTTCGTGTGTTATGAGTAGCCCCGCACACTGCGGTGTTGCAGCAGTTCTGTGGTGCTTCTCATCACCAAAAACCGGAAGGTCTAAACTTCCGTGAACTCGTTTGAAGACGCATTCTCGGCTAACACTTTCCAACCCACATACCCGGCGTACACATCGATAAGTGCATGTAATAGGATGCATGGCCACAATGAGCCGCTGTAGAGATACAAACCACACAAGACCATGCCAATGGCCATGGTTTGAAAACAACCTTTAATGCCTTGATAGCTGTGTGCCAGACCGAACAGCAATGAGGCGATGAGCACGGCTAAGACCGGATTCAGCTGTTGCTGTAAGAACCAGAGTAAATAGGCCCGAAACAGGAATTCCTCACATATCCCTGCGGTAATCGATACGGGGATAAACAGTTGAAATTCCCTTTTGTTGATAGGCAGTATTTCTTTGACCTTATGTATTTTGCGTAGCATACGCGAGCGTAGCTTCGAGTCTTGGTTCGTGCGCAGAGCGGTTCGCAATAGGTATGCAGCGGCGATGGCTACCAGTACTAAACTTGTCCAAAACGGTTGCTGTGAATTCCAACCCAAGCCCAGATCAATGAGTTCTCGATCTTGGTAGATCCAGTTTCCGGCAGCCAGAGTGGCCAGCAGCCATAACCACGTCATGGCTTCCATATAGGCTTTACTGCGCACCCCGGGAAGATTGCGCGCCAGGACCAGTTTCATTTTTGGGTAGGAATAAGCGGAGAGCGCCGGGAACAGCACTGCAAATATCAGTACAACGATAAGGTCCGTGGTTGACGGCATTGTTATACCGGCGGCTGGAAATTTGTTTGCGCCAGTTCTTTTTTAAACGCAATGAGGTCGGTCAGGCTATAGTCACGCAGAATGCGGGAGAATTTGTTGTCTACATCCAAAAGCTGTTTAGCACTGCAGGCATCGCGTTCTTTGGCCCATATTTCCATGATCCACATGACCACGCAGTGACGCAGTGCGGTGGGCATACTGGAATCGTCCTGAATCCATGTGCTTACATTCAAAGCCTGTTGCGGTGCCCGTTGTTCCAGTGTTTGCTGGATTTGCTCCGGAGACAGGTTCATGGAATGATTGAGTTCGCGTATGAGGTTATTCATGCGGCCTAATGAAATGTCTGTGGCTGTCTTTCTATTATAGGGCGCTGGAGAAAATTTCCCAATGTTTAATGGCGCCGAATTTTTCCCACAATCATTTCCATCAGTACAAAAAATGTGGACAACAACACCGTGCCTAAGGTGAGCGCGACGGCTGCGGCAAATATTCCAGCGCCGATTATAATCACCAATCCCATGGTGGCGGCAATGGACACGCCGATGATGGGTAGAAAAACAAAAACGATAAGAGCCGAAATGGCGATTGTGCCGACCAAAACTGCGACAGCCAGTCCATATTTAACCATTGGGCTGGTACATTCTTTGTCATTGATAATTATGCGCAGTGCCATGGCGACCTGTAGAATCCTATGAAGAAACGAGTCTTTAAAATACCACGCTTGTACCAGTTGATGCCAGGGTGCCGGGTTTAATCCGAGATGATTTGCACACCGCGCCAGAAGGCGATATGGTCTGTGATCTGTGCGGCTTCGGCTTTGGGTTCCGGGTAGTACCAGGCGGCGTCGGTATTGGTCTCGCCGTCAACAAGAATGTGGTAGTAGGATGCTCGGCCCTTCCAGGGACAGGTGCTTTGGGTTTGACTTTCGCGCAGGTATTGTTGATCCACCGACACGGCGGGGAAGTAATGGTTGCCCTCCAACTCCACCGTGGATTGACTTTGAGCAATAACAGTATTTTTCCACATCGCTTTCATACACTCTTCCTTTGTTTGTCGTTGTGGCGCCAACATTAGTGGCTCTGTGAGTAAAGGCTATACTAATTTTACCGCCGGGTAAGTCCAGTGTCAGAGCGTCTGTGGTAAACTGCTGATTTAAAAGGGAAGATATCTGGCCGACACTATGAGGGGTAAGTTCAAGGGTTTCAGAATGGCGCAGTTTTGTCGATAAATCAGAAGGAAACCGGGTAAGTGATGGGTGATAACAAAATGGCTACCGTGGCACCAATAAAGGAGTCCCACAATATTTATACGCGGGTATTGGATAATATTCGCAGCGTCATCAGCGGTAAAGATGCGGCACTGCGTAAATTGCTGGCAGCATTTTTTACCGGGCACCATGTGTTGCTCGAGGATGTACCCGGGACCGGTAAAACGACCATGGCCAAGGCACTGGCCGGTTCCATGAGTTGTGATTTTCAGCGTATCCAGTTTACGCCGGATTTACTGCCTTCCGACATAGTGGGGGTGTCGGTTTATAACCAGCAAGAGCAAAGTTTTCAGTTTCATCGTGGCCCGGTATTCAGTCAAATTCTGTTGGCTGATGAAATCAATCGCGCCTCCCCACGAACCCAGTCAGCCTTATTGGAAGCCATGGCGGAGCAGCAAGTCAGCGCAGATGGAAAACGTTACGATCTGGATGAGGTGTTTTTTGTCATCGCCACCCAAAATCCGGTGGAATCTCACGGCACCTACCCCTTACCTGAAGCGCAAATGGATCGTTTCGGGCTGCAATTTTCCTTGGGTTATGTGACCCCGGAGCAGGAAGTGGCCATGTTAACCGCGCAGGCCCAAAAACATCCTTTGACACAGTTGCAACAGTGCGCCGATCGCAGCGATGTTTTGTTGCTGCGTACTGCCATTAAAGCCGTGCAAGTGAGTGAGGCGATCAAAAATTACATTGTCAATCTTGTGGCGTCAACTCGACAGGTTCAGGGCGTCAAAGTGGGGGCCAGTTTTCGGGCATCCATGACATTGATGCAAACCGCACAAGCGTTGGCCTTGTTCGAAGGTCAGGAGTTTGTGACCCCGGAACATGTGCAGGAACTGGCGGTAGCGGTTCTGGCGCATCGCTTGAGTCTGGACCCGCAAAGTCGTTTCAGCGGCCGCGACGGTCGCGCGGTGGTACAGGAAATTTTACAAAGCACACTTCCACCCTTATAGCGTTTTCCCTATGACATCGGGCAGAGCAGGTAATTTTCAAGCCGCGTTTCGAGTGGATCGCTGGTATCGAATGCATTTTACCGCCACCGGTCAACTGCTTATTTATGCGATTGTGGTCAGTGGCGTGCTGGGCTTCGATACCAGCCGCAATTTAAGTCATCAAATATTCGCCTTGTTGGTGGCCGTGTTACTGCTGTCCATGGTGTTCAGCCGTTTTAGCCGACCCCGAATCCAGTGTGAACGTAGCTTGCCCAGTGTGGTCACTGTGGGGCAGGCGTTTAACTACCAAGTGCGCGTACATAATCGCGGCAGTGCGGATTACAGCGATGTCTTGCTGGTGGATCGTTTGGAGGACGTGTTTCCCACGGCGCAGGAGTTAAAGCGCTATAATGACAGAGAGTCCCGTAGTGAGAACTGGTTCGATCGGGTGGTGGGTTACCCGCGCTGGCGCCGTTTATTACGTCACAAAACCGGCGCGGATGCTCCGCGGCACATCATTGATTTCTTACCGGCCGGTCAAAGTGTAGATCTGCAATTAAGTATGACGCCTTTGCGGCGTGGCTATGTGCGTATTGTCAGCAGTTGTTTTGCCTATCCCGATCCTGTGGGTTTGTTTCGCAAGGTTTTTGAAAACCCTTCTGAAGGCTCTGTTTTGGTCTTGCCCAAACGCTATTCCGTCGCCCCCTTGAAGCTGTCCGGTAAACGCAACCATCACCAGGGCGGTGTTGCCCTCAGTTCCTCGGTGGGTGAGTCGGGTGAGTTTCACGGTTTGCGTGAGTATGAAAACGGTGATCCTTTGCGACGTATCCATTGGCGCAGTTGGGCAAGGCAGGGTAAGCCCATGGTGAAAACCTATGAGGATGAGTTCTTTGTGCGGCACGCCCTGGTGTTGGATACCTGTATGACAGCCGGTGTGGCGAACAGTCCTGAAGCTGTATTTGAAGAGGCGGTGAGTGTGGCCGCCTCAATTGCCGTAAACATGACAGACCAGGAGTCCTTATTGGACCTGATGTTTGTGGAAGATAAGGCCTATCAGTTTACCTTTGGTCGGGGCATGGGCGATACCCGTTCTTTGTTAGAAATTCTCGCCGGTGTGCAGGCAGGATCGGAGTTCTCCATGACCGGGCTCAATGCATTGCTGGCGCAACATTTGTCGCACATGAGCAGCGTGATCTTTGTGTTTTTGCAATGGGATGAGATGCGCAGGCAGTTGGTTCGCAATGTTCGGCAAAATGGAATTGATGTGCGGGTATTATTGGTTTGTGAGAGTTCCGCGGCGGCTCCGGATGTTGATTTTATGTCTCTGGACGAACCGATCATCACCTTGACAATGGAATCCATCGAGCAGGATTTACTGCAGTTGTCATGAGTGAAGCAACCAGCAAAACGTCCGTGTTGTTTCCCTACCCCTGTCCCATGGGTGTTTTGGGAGTGGCTGTACTGTTATGGAGCTGGTATTGCGGTATTTGGCCCATCGGTGTTGCTATGGCCATTTTGTTGGAGTTGCCACGCTGGTTACCGTTTCGTTTCCCGCTTAAGGAAAATCATTTTATTCGCCTGGCCAATATCAGTACCATTATTCTGATACTTTGCACTACCTTGTTTTTCGTATTTTCCATGCAGCAAAGTATTTTTCTTTTAATGCAATGGATGCCTCTGTTGCTGTTTTTGATTTTGTTGGGACAACTCTACAGCAGTCCGGGTTTGCTGCCCTTAAAAGCTGTAGTGGCTGTTTTACGCAAACCGGGGCGGGCTCAGGGGTTTCCTCAGTACCTGGATTTGCGACTGCCTTATTTGCTGTTGGTGTTGGTTGCAGGGAGTATGGCGGCCCCCAGAGAGATCAGTTTTTATATGGTGAGCATGGCCTTGCTTTTTTGGGGGCTGTGGTGTGTACGTCCCAAAACACAATCGGCGCTGTTGTGGTTGGCCGTAGGTATGATGGCCGCTGCCATGGGGTTTTTTATGCAGCTGGGTATTCAGCAATTGCAGGGTATTGTACAGGATGCCGGGATGGAATGGTTTCAGGACTGGAGCCATCAGAACCCTACGCGCAAATCCACTGCGATTGGGCAGTTGGGACGTTTAAAATTGTCTAACCGGATTTTGATGCGGGTAAAAAGCAGCGAGCCGGGAAGCCGTCTGCTAAAGCAGGCCAGCTATAATCGTTACTATGGCGGCAGTTGGTATGCGGCGGATACGGAATTTGAGCAACTCTATCCAGTAGCTAAGGATCGATGGCTGCTGACAAATACTCCACCCTATGAATCGGACAAATTCCCGAGCGTACCTTGGTTGCAAATCTCTGCCTATTTAAACAAGGGTGAAGGGTTTCTGGCGCTGCCCAGTGGATCCAGGTTGTTGCAAAATCGTCGTACCGGGGAGATCTGGAAGAACCGTTTCGGGACGGTGCAAATAAAAAATGCGCCGGGTCTATTGGACTTTACTGTTTACTACGACGACAGGTTTACTACGGCGGAAAAAACTATGCGTTTGGATCTGGAGTTACCACGAGCCTATAACCAGGTGACCAAGGCGGTGGTTCAGGAATTGGGTTTGGATCGCCTGGCGCCACAGCAGGCTCTGTTAAAACTGAAAGAATATTTTGCAAGTCATTTCACCTATTCCCTGGTGCAGTCGGAAATGGATACGATTTTTCAACCCATACACCATTTCTTGCGCCAATCCCGCAGCGGACATTGTGAATACTTTGCCACGGCCGGAGCGTTGATTTTGCGCGCTGCAGGCTTACCCAGTCGCTATGCTTCCGGTTATCTCATGACGGAGTATCAATCCAGCAGCGAGACCTATCTTATTCGCAGTCGCCATGCCCATGCTTGGACTCAAGTCTACGTGGGTAATCGCTGGGTCGATGTGGATTTCACCCCATCCACCTGGGCGGCAATGGAGGATGAGGCTGCACCCTGGTGGGAAAGCGTCTATGATGTCATGTCATACGGTGTTTTTGCGGTGGCACATTGGTGGTGGGCTAAACCACGGTCACTTTGGGACTATGGTTTGTATTTGCTGTTGTTACTGTTCGCTTACCTGGGTGTGAAAAAATTACGCCAATTAGGATTGCGCCGCCTCTTGTCCTGGAAACCGAAATTAGTGCGTTTATCGCCGCACGAGGCTGCGTCCCATTCGGCGTCTCCCTTTCAAACCATTATCACCTGCCTGGAGATCGAATTGGCGCCGCGCCGTGGCGGTGAAACCACTCGCAATTGGTTACAGCGGATATGTCGTGATACCAATATTCACCCCAAAGCTCCGGTGTTGTCCGCGGAGTTGGTTGATACGCTGATGGATTTGCTGCAGCAGCATTATCAATACCGGTTTCATAGCGGAATCCACAAAGGTTCTGAGGAATTGCAGCGTGGAGTGACCGACTGGCTGCGCCGCTACCATGCCCGGAGTACTGATTGATATTTGTTCAATGTGGTTCACTGTGATGCAATGGTGCTGTAGTTGTCGCTCACCTGAGGTAACGGTGTTGACGTAGAAGTCGGGTTTGTTTCGCCATTCCGGGACTTGTGGTAGTGTAGTGCGTTCTTGAGGAATTGGAGTTGTAGTATGAACCGTGTTGTTGGCCGCAAGAGGCCGGATGGATTGGGCTCAAGCGGAACGGGTCGGTTTTGGCTTCCATGGCTTTGCTTATCCTGGGTTTTAATGAGTGCCTGCAGTCCACCACAAAAACCTGTAAAAGTGGATCATCTTCCCAAGGAGTATTTTACCGCCCTGCACGATAATGATATGGACAAGGTTATGGCTTTTTATTCTAAGGATTTTTTTAAATCTCGTCCCGAACCCCAGTGGCGTGAGCGTTTAGGTGGCTTGTTGCAACAATACGGTCCGGTTAAAACCGTGAGTTTCCGCAGCAAGCAAGCGGATACCCGCTATTCCGGTAAGTTTTATATTTACCAGTTTGATACCGTGCACGACCAAAAAAGAGTCAAGCATATTCTCACCTATGTGCGCCCGGTGGATAGTGACGAGGTAAAACTGGTTGGGCATAAAATTAATGAATAAGTGGGGCCATGCCGAGTTTTACCTGTAACCCGTGGCCAATGGTGGGAACTTTGCTTGCGGCGAAGTTTCCAAAACGAGAATGCAACACGTGATTTAACCCTACAGTTTTCGGAGTCCTTTGTTGTTAACACCTAAGCACCAAAAAGATCCTTTGAGAAATTTCCAACGCCGACGGGTTTACGAAATTACCGTAACCGGTGTTGTTCTATGCCTGCTGGCAGTCTTGTCTACGGCAAATTTCGCCGCTGAAGAGAAGAAAACACGTAAACGACCACCCCCGGCGGTTGTGGTTGCCGCAGCACAAAACCGGGATATGGCTCCGGTAACTTGGGTGTCCGGGACGGTGATCAGTCGTAATGAAGCCCGCTTGGCAGCCGAAGTATCCGGCCGTCTGCAGCAAGTGGCCGAAGTGGGGCGGCGGGTGGTGGAGGGTAAAGCGGTAGCTCGCATTGATAACGTCATGGTGAAGTTAAGGCTGGATGAAGCTCGGGCAGCGGTGGAGCGGGAGAAAGCCCGTTTGGAATTTCTGCGTGAGGAAATGAAACGTCTGCAACGTTTGGCTAAGCAAAACAACACCGCCAAGACGCGTTTGGAGCAAACTCGTTCCGATCGTGAGGTTGCCCGCAATGATTTGGAGATTGCGCGCGCCCGTTTGCAACTGGCGCAGGAAGAGTTGTCGCGGCACGTGATTCGGGCGCCGTTTTCCGGGGTCATCGCCGAACGCTTTATGCATCCCGGCGAGCGCGCCGCGGTGGGGGATGATATTGTGCATTTAATTGACCCCGAAGCCATCGAAGTGCAGGCTCGGGTACCCATTTCCACTTTAGGTTTCCTGCAAGAAGGCTCAACACTGGAAATGAAGGCAGACAGCGGTACCTTGGTACAGGGTACAGTACGCACTTTGGTACCGGTGGGGGATCGACGTTCCCGTCTATTGGACTTGCGAGTGGAATTTCCCAAAGGAAATTTTCGTGTCGGCCAACCTTTGCGTGTAGCCTTGCCTACGGCCCAGGCTCGCACGGTGATGGCTATACCCCGAGATGCTTTGGTTTTACGGCGAGATGGCACGTCTGTATTTCGAATCCATGAGGGTAAAGCGGAAAAATTGTCTGTTAGTACGGGTATTGCCTCCGGTGAGTTCATAGAAGTCATAGGCAACGTCAATGCCGGTGATCAGGTTGTTATTCGGGGCGGTGAACGCTTGCGTCCGGGACAAGCGGTGACCATCATCAACGGCAATGAAATTTGAGCGCGTTAGAGTAGCTTAAAGCAAGGGCAAATCGCGTGAACCTGACACGTTTATCTCTCAGCAATCCTGTGGCAGTGGTGGTGGCCGTTATCCTGGCCATTTTGTTTGGCTTGATCAGCCTGTCCCGTTTGCCTATTCAATTGACTCCGGAAGTGGAACGTCCTCAAATTACCATTTCGACGGTATGGCGGGCTGCAGCTCCCAAGGAAGTGGAATCGGAAATTGTTGAGCCCCAGGAAAATGTCCTGCGTGGTTTACCCGGTATGACCGAATTATTGGCCAAGGCACAACGCAGTCGTGGCGAAATCACCATTACCTTTGGCGTAGGGACGGACCTGCGCCGCTCTTTAATCGAAGTGATGAATCGCCTTAACCGGGTGCCGCGTTATCCCGATGATGCCGAAGAGCCGGTCATCAGTTCTATCGGTGGACGCAGTCGTGCCGTGGCCTGGTTTATCTTTAAACCGGTGCAGGGAAACGATCGCGAAATTGCCAGTTATCACGATTTTCTGGAAGAGGTGGTGCAAACCCGGTTTGAACGTGTGCCTGGCGTGGCCTTGTCTGAAGTGCGCGGCGGGCGCGAAAAGGAAGTACGCATCACGTTTGATCCCTATAAGACTGCCAGCCTGGGTATAGAGTTACCTAAAGTGGCTTCCTTGGCAGGTGGTGCCAAGGATATTTCCGGTGGTTTCGCCGATGTGGGCAAGCGCCGTTATACCGTGCGTTACGCCGGGGCTTACAAGGTGGCTGATCTGGAAAACATGGTTCTGGATTGGCGCGATGGCCAACCGGTATTATTGCGCGATGTAGCTACCGTGGAGTTGCGGTTGCGTGATCGAGACAGTTTTGTGATTCAAAACGGTGAGCGAGCCATGGCGGTAAACGCCCACCGTGAAACCGGCGTTAACATGTTGGAAGTCATGGCCGGTTTAAAACAGGCGGCGCAGGAATTGGAGCAGGGGCCGTTACAACGGGCCGGCTTGCGCATGCAGCAGGTATACGATGAGACTATCTATATACATC
Organism: Gammaproteobacteria bacterium; assembly: GCA_029882975.1. Taxonomy (NCBI): domain Bacteria; kingdom Pseudomonadati; phylum Pseudomonadota; class Gammaproteobacteria; species Gammaproteobacteria bacterium. Next base: position 109,320 of record JAOUJW010000001.1, on the reverse strand, counting down.
GTTCTATGAATATGGTGCAAACCAACCTGCTGCTCGGCATTATTCTGGCGGTCGTTGTCTTATGGTGGTTCTTTCGCCGCTTTCGCGCGACGATGATGGTTGCTATTGCCATACCCGCTTGTGTTATCTCTTCTTTTATTGTCCTGGATGCAGCCGGACGTACTATTAATGTGATTTCCCTGGCCGGTTTGGCCTTTGCCGTAGGTATGGTGTTGGATGCGGCTATTGTGGTGTTGGAAAGCATAGTGCGTTTGCGGGAAAAAGGCGTGGACAGCCAAACTGCCGCTTTGCAGGGCACTAGCAAAGTTTGGGGCGCCTTGTTGGCGTCTACGGCAACCACGGCGGCCATCTTTTTGCCCGTGGTTTTCCTGCGGGATGAGGCAGGCCAACTGTTTGCTGACCTGGCGTTGACTATTGCCGTAGCGGTATGCTTATCACTGCTTGTGGCTGTGACAGTATTACCTGCGGCAGCCACCAGTTGGCTCAAAAATATCGACATGCACGACAAGCATGAGCATTGGTGGGACAAAATCAGTGCCTTGGTGATGCGCTTGACTGACACGCCTAAGCAACGGACCGCGTGGATAGCCGGTTTAATTGTCGGGCCCTTATTGTTGGTCGCCCTGTTGTTTCCCGACAGCGATTATTTGCCCCAGGGCAATCGCAACTTGGTGTTTGCATTTGTGGTGCCTCCGCCCGGTGTTAATGTGGATACTCTGGAAGCGGAGTTGGGTCAAGTGGTGGCCAAGCGCATGCAACCCTACATTGAAGGCAAGAAGTCACCCCATGTGGATAATTATTTCTTTGTGGCCTTCCATGCCGGCGTGTTTATGGGAGCACGTGCTAAAGATCCGGATCAAACCAATCAGTTGGTGCCCTTGATTAATAGTTTGATCGGCGGATTTCCCGATACCATTGCTTTTGCCAAGCGTTCTTCCTTATTTGGCGGTTTTGGGACCGGACGCTCCATTAATATGGATATTCAGGGTAGTAACCTTAATCAGCTGCTGGATGCGGCCCAGGCGGGGTTTATGTCCGTGATGCAACATCTGCCGGGTCGGCCACCCCGCCCTCATCCGGGCTTGGATTTAGCCGAACCGGAATTGCAACTGAACCCGGACGAACGGCGTGTCGCTGAAGCCGGTTGGAATCGCAGTATCATGGCTAATGTGGTACGGGCCATGGGTGACGGACTTTATGTGGGCGATTATTTCGACGGCGAACAAAGACTGGAAATTTTGTTACGGGGTCAAAAGTGGTATACCCCGGAGGAGTTAAGCTCCATTCCCTTGGCGACACCCGGTAGTGATGTATTGCCGTTGGGTGAATTGGTGAAATTGGAGCGTACGGCAGGCCCCAGCGAGTTACGCCGGATTAACCGACGTCGCACCGTAACCCTGGAAATTACTCCTCCCGATGACATGTCTTTGGAACAAGCCTTACGTATTATCAAGGAAAAAGTGGAGCCTGCGGTTTTACCGCTGCTACCTGAAGACGGAGAAATCCACTACACCGGCAGTGCCGACAAATTGGAGCAGGCTTTAAAGAGCATGGGAGGAAGTTTTCTTCTGGCTATTGCCATCTTGTATTTATTAATGAGTGCCTTGTTTCAGTCGTTCCGAGACAGTCTTTTGGTGTTGTTGGCAATCCCTCTTGCGGGTGTGGGGGGCGTGATCATTCTGTTTTTGCTTAACGCGATTCTGTCATTATCCGGTGGCTATCAGTCTATGGATTTGTTAACCATGGTGGGGTTTATTATCCTGTTGGGTTTGGTGGTAAACAACGCCATTTTGCTGGTGCATCAAACCCGTGTCGCCGAGCGTGAGGGAATGGGGCGTCGCGATGCGGTACATCAGGCCGTGCAGTTACGTCTACGCCCCATACTCATGAGTACCTTAACCAGTTTATTCGGCATGCTGCCCTTGTTGGTGCTTCCGGGAGCCGGTACCGAACTGTACCGTGGTCTTGCGGCTGTGATTGTGGGTGGTATGGCGGTAAGTACCGTGTTTACATTGGTACTGTTACCGGCCCTGTTACGTGTGGGCGAAGAAGTCCCGGTAGGGGCCCGCATTGGGGCTGGAATAGAACGGCTTTCCAAACGGGTGGGGTTGGTATGGCGTCGGGTATAGGCTTTACTTATCGATAACCACCAGTATATAACCCATGTCTTCATAATTGGCGATTTCTGTAGGGCCGGCGGGTGTGACATCCACGTAGTCTGGAAAGGCATCGGGCTTGACGTTGTACCAGGAAGCATGGGTCCCGCAGACATGGACCGGCACTTTATCGTCCTCTACCAGAGACTTAACGGTTTTGTGTACCTGGGCGTATTTTTTTTGTTTGTCAGTCATGAGTCCGAACTCTTCTTTGCCGTGAGACACCACGGCCAAACCAATGTCGGGAAAGCGCTGGCGTAACTGCTCCACATAGTTTTTAATTTTTGGAATAGCCCAGTTAAGATCATCGGCTTTACTCTCCACAATTTCAAACACCACGCCAAACGGCGCCGTATCGCCGGCCAAAATGCTTTTGATTTTTTGGGCATCGCTTTGGGCCCAGGCTGTCGTGGTAAATGCGAAGCCGGCGAAAGCCGTTGAAGTGATGAAAAAAGTAACACCGCGTATCATTAGCCGTAACATACTGTGTCCTCAAACAATAAAATGAACTCTCAGCCGGTATCTGCAAAAATTGAGATTCCCTGGTATGATTACTCAGACCGACCAGGAACGGAATTGTTACATGATCGACGCCATAAAGAAATTTTTCGAACAGAATATCCATACCGCTAGTCAGGATGACAGTGAGCAGCGTTTACGGGTGGCAACAGCTGCCTTACTCATAGAGACCGCTCGCGCGGATTCCCACGTGACTCCTGAGGAAATGGCCGAAGTGGCCAATTGTGTTCGCAAAGCCTTTGACTTATCTCTGCAGCAAACTCGCGAGTTAGTGGAACTGGCCGAGTCGGAGATGGATCGCGCCACTTGTTTTTTCGAGTTCACTTCCTTGATCAATCAAGGATTTGATTACGATCAAAAAATTAAAGTGGTGGAACTCATGTGGCAAGTTGTGTTTGCCGATCAGTTTTTGGAAAAATACGAAGAAGCCTTAGTGCGAAAAATCGCCGATTTGCTTTATGTGGCGCACAAGGATTTTATTGCCGCCAAATTAAGAGTGCAGGCACAGCAGAATGATTGATCCGGCGAGCCTCACGCAACAGCGACGAATATCCCGATAGACGAATTACCGCAAGTCCGGCGAACGATCCACATGCACTTGATAATTGTCCAGAATTTTCTGATTCCGGCTACGGGATTGTTTTAAATCCAGCGCCAGTTGATTACCAAATTCAGTCACTACCGAAAGGTAGTTGTCAGATGCCTTTTCTATCAATTGAATTAAGTGTTTCATATCTTTCACCACAGTGCCGTTTATGGAGTGTACCACCGTGTTTTCCATGTTTTTGTAACCGTGGTTGACTACATCGGGCAATACTCGGCTGAGCACAATGACCTGATCTCGGCTGGACTGGATCCGGTTCGGAATGGATTTTTTATAGCCTTGCAATGTGTATTCAGGAATATGCGGAATCATATTGTACTGGGCATTGTGATGTGCCGCCAGGTATCCTCGGGTTAGGGGTTGGAACACCAAGCCGCCGAAGACAAAATAACTGGGCGCCCGGTCATATTCTTTGTTGTTGATACGCTTTTTACGGCTTTTCAACGGGATTTTTTTACTGAGTGTTTTTCCCTTGCGAAAAACTTTTACACTCAGGTTATCACCCACTTGTTTCAAGTATTCCAGATGGGAAGATTCCACGCGCAATCCGTTGTTGAGTTTAATTTTGCCGTCTCGGCCGATCTCATGGCCGTCAATTTCCATGATGACATCGCCGGGGTTGATAAACTGCAGTAAGCCACTGTCCTCGGAAACTCCGGTAACCAATAGCCCTCCGGATTTAGGTGGTAATTTTAAAGCAGTGCGCAAAGCTTTATTTTCAATGAGCTGAATATAAATATCCAGTTCAGGAAAACCGTCAAAACGGCCATCTTTGATGTCCTCCATAAAATGCTTGATCACCGGAGCAGGTACCATATAGCCAATGTTTTCTGCGTGTTCCAGGGCTTGCATGGCTATGCCGACAATTTGGCCCTTGGAAATCACCGGACCACCGCTGTTTCCCGGGTTGATGGCGGCGTCTACCTGAGCCAGTAAAAAGCGATCGGCGGAGTGTACGTAATAGTCCACTTCAATTCGTGACACAATGCCTTCGGTAATGGAAATGGTTTCTCCTCCGGTAGGAAAGCCGTAAACATTAACCCGGGATTGTAATTTGGGCAGGCCATCTATTTTTAAGGGTTTGGCGCCGTCAAAAAAGCTTTCATCAGCTACAGTTAAAATAGCCAGGTCACAACTGTGACAAACAAAGCTCACGTCAGCCGTGTAGGTGTTTCCAGCCCCCTCCCGTTGGACTTCCAACAGGGTTTGGTCTGCCACAACATGAGCGTTGGTGAGAATGCGGTTGCCGTCGATGATGGCACCGGAACCGGTAACCGAATGAATGCCCTGTCGCTGCCACGGCGATTTATAATCGGCGTGGTTGTGAGTGGCCATAATTTTCACAATGCTATTGTGAATATTGGTTTCGGCTGAGACAGCTGAGACGAACAGTCCCATCAGGCCCACAGAAATGCAGGAAAATAATTTGTTCATTCAGTGTCCAAAGTTACCTGGTTAGTATTTTGCGCCGATGCCCTATTTCCGTGTGTGGCAACCGTATTTGAGTTTTTATCGCATGTTCAACTAGTAAGAGCGCGCAAATGGTTTTTCGTTCAAAGGTGGTTTTGCTCTTGACCCACCCAATTGTTCATCAATATGATACACCAGCTCAGGTTTTACGTAAAAACATGAGTAAAAACAATGAAATTTTTTCGAAAAAACGTACATGTCTCTATTCGATCGATTAAAAGCCATAGTTCCTGCTCATTCGGTATTAACCACCGAAGAACAATTACGCCCCTATGAATGTGACGGTTTAACCGCCTACAAACAATTGCCCTTGGTGGTGGTATTGCCGGAAACTGTGGAGCAAGTGCAGCAGATTATGCAGCTTTGCTGCCAAATGCAGGTGCCTGTCGTGGCTCGGGGTGCGGGTACGGGTTTATCCGGTGGCGCGCTACCGCTGCAGGATAGTTTGGTGTTGAGTCTGGCTCGGTTTAATAAAATCCTCGATGTGGATTATGCCAATCGTCTGGCTCGGGTTCAGCCCGGCGTACGTAACCTGGCCATCAGTCAGGCCGTGGAAGCTATGGGTTTGTTCTATGCCCCCGATCCCTCGTCGCAAATTGCCTGTACTATCGGTGGCAATGTGGCAGAAAATTCCGGCGGGGTACATTGCCTCAAATACGGTTTAACGGTTCATAATATCGCCGAAATTAAAATTGTGACTATGGAGGGGGAATTACTCACCATTGGTGCGACGGCGCCCGATGCTCCCGGTTTTGATTTGCTGGCCTTGTTTACCGGTTCGGAAGGCTTATTGGGTGTTATTGTGGAAGTGGTGGTAAAGCTGGTACCCAAACCCCAACACGTACAAGTAATGTTAATTGCTTTTGATCGGTTGGAAAACGCGGCGCAAATGGTCAGCGATGTGATTGCTGCCGGTGTGGTGCCGGCAGGATTGGAAATGATGGATAAAGCGGCGATTAAAGCGGCAGAGGCCTTTGTACATGCGGGCTATCCATTGGATGCTGAGGCTATCTTACTGTGTGAGTTGGATGGTTCCAGCGTGGAAGTGAGTGAACAAGTGAACGTTGTGCAAGAGCTGGCCAATGCCAGGGGAGCCACGAAAATTGTTGTGGCCGAAAACGACAAGCAGCGCGAATTGTTGTGGAAAGGCCGCAAAGCCGCTTTTCCCGCCGTGGGGCGCCTATCGCCGGATTACTATTGTATGGATGGCACCATCCCAAGGCGTCATTTACCCCAGGTGCTACAAACCATTGCGCAATTGTCTGAAGAGTACAAGTTGCCCGTAGCCAACGTATTTCATGCCGGCGATGGTAATCTACACCCCTTGATTCTCTATGACGCCAATAAACCCGGGGAACTGGAGCGCACTGAGGAGTTTGGTGCACGCATATTGGAAGCCTGCGTTGCCGTGGGGGGCACTATTACCGGCGAGCATGGGGTAGGCAAGGAAAAAATCGATCAAATGTGCTTGCAATTTCAGCCCCTGGAGCTGGAAACTTTTCATGCCGTCAAAGCGGTGTTTGATGAACAGGGCCTGCTGAATCCCGGCAAGGCTGTGCCTACCTTGCATCGGTGCGCCGAGCTGGGGCGTATGCATATACATGGCGGTGAATTACCCTTTCCCGATCTGGAGCGGTTTTAATGGAGGATTTGTGGAAGGATTAGCGGACAAAGATATTAGTCCGGACTTGCAGCAGCGAATTCTGGCGGCGCGTGGGGAAAAGCAAAATCTCAACCTCTGTGGGTCAGGCTCTAAATCTTTTTACGGTAGAGTGGCTACAGGTGAGAGTTTACCACTGAGCGCTCATCGAGGTGTGGTCAGCTACGAACCCAGCGAATTGGTACTCACTGTGCGGGCCGGAACCACCTTGAAAGAGATTGATGCCTTACTGGCTTCACAACAACAAATGTTACCTTTCGAGCCACCCGGTTTCGGTGACTCAGCCACCATAGGTGGTACCCTGGCCTGTGGGTTTTCAGGCCCACGGCGGCCCTTCAGTGGTGCTGCCCGGGATTTCATGTTGGGCTGTAAGGTGTTAACCGGTAAGGGAGAGATCGTTAATTTCGGCGGTCAAGTGATGAAAAATGTTGCCGGTTACGATGTGTCGCGTTTAATGGTTGGTGCGATGGGAACACTGGGTGTTTTGCTCGAAGTCTCTCTAAAAGTATTGCCCATACCGGAAGATGAAATGACCTTGTGCATGCCCTTAAGCGAGACCGAAGCGATTGATGTAATGTGTGCCCGAGCTGCGAAACCTTTGCCTTTGTCGGCGGCCTGTTATGATGGGGAATCCGTCTGTTTGCGCCTGTCCGGTTCCACTCTGGCTGTTAATGATGCTCGCAAAAAAATCGCCGGCGATGTATTGGGTTCCAGTGGTTTTTGGGAACAAGTACGGGAACACAGCCACTATTTTTTCAGTGATCCCAGGCCTCTTTGGCGTATTAGTGTGGCTCCTGCCACGCTGCCTTTACCGCTTCGAGGTCAATGGTTTTACGACTGGGGCGGTGGACAACGTTGGTTGAAAACCAATGATTCGGCCGCTATTGTCCGGGCAGCGGTGGAAAGTGAGGGGGGGCATGCTACCTTGTTTTCTGGGAAGCAGGCCTATGCGGATACGGAAGTGGAAATTTTTCATCCATTACCTCAACATCTGTTACGCTTGCACCAGCGTCTCAAAGCGACATTTGACCCTGATGGTATTTTAAACCGGGGACGCATGTATTCAGCATTTTGAGGCAAGTTTTGAGAAAGCGAAATGCTTGAGTATAATGATCAACTTTTGCGTCGCCTTAGGGTAATTTATTCATTTTTTAGTAAAACAGACATAGAGATAAAGAGATAGATATGAGCCAATCTTTCGTTCCTCCCATTCGCACATTGATGGGCCCCGGTCCTTCTGACGTACATCCTCGCGTTTTGAGCGCCATGGCCAGGTCCACTATCGGACATCTGGATCCTATGTTTGTGGATTTAATGGATGATATGAAGTCTTTGATCCAGTACGCTTTCAAAACTACCTATGAACTTACCATCCCTGTGTCTGCGCCAGGGTCGGCCGGTATGGAAACTTGTTTTGTCAACCTGATAGAGCCCGGTGATAAGGTTATAGTGTGCCAAAACGGCGTATTTGGCGGACGAATGAAAGAAAATGTGGAAAGAGCCGGTGCTGTGGCTGTCATGGTGGAAGATGCTTGGGGTACCGCCGTGGATCCCAACAAACTTGAGGATGCCTTGAAAGCCAACCCCGATGCCAAAGTGGTGGCTTTCGTTCATGCGGAAACATCCACCGGGGTGCAATCTGATGCCCGAACCTTGGCGGAAATAGCCCGTAAGCACGGTTGTCTCACTATCGCAGACACGGTGACGTCCTTGGGCGGTTCTGAACTAAAAGTGGAAGAATGGGGTTTGGATGCGGTGTATTCCGGCAGCCAAAAATGTCTTTCCTGCGCGCCCGGTTTGTCTCCAGTGACGTTTAGTGATCGAGCGGTAGAGGTCATCAAATCACGTAAAGCCAAGGTGCAAAGCTGGTTTCTGGATCTTAATCTGGTCATGGGTTATTGGGGGGCCGGCACGAAGCGGGCTTATCATCATACCGCACCGGTAAACGCATTATACGGCCTGCATGAATCATTGGTGATTTTAGAGGAAGAAGGTTTGGAGAACTCCTGGTCTCGCCACCAACGCAATCACAATATTCTCAAAGCCGGCTTGGAAGCCATGGGCCTGGAGTTGATTGTCAACGAATCCCATCGCCTGCCGCAATTGAACGCGGTGAGTATTCCTTCCGGCGTGGATGAAGCGGCGGTGCGTAAACGTCTGCTGGATGATTTTAATTTGGAAATCGGTGCCGGTTTAGGCGCTCTGGCCGGAAAAATCTGGCGTATCGGTTTAATGGGCCACGCCAGCAATCCCAAGAATGTGTTGTTTTGCCTGGCGGCTTTGGACACCGTATTAAGCGGTATGGGTGCAGAGATTAACAGCGGTGCCGCTGTGCCGGCAGCACAAGCCGCTCTGAATCAATCCTGATCTTGTCTTTTGGGTAAGTCGGCGAGGGGCCTGTCTCTCGCCGTTTTCCTGTTTCCTGCCTTGCTTCTACGCCATGAGCTGCATTGCAAGAGGGCAGTCGATTGTTTCTTGAAAGTCTAAAACAACGTCAAATCCATTCCGACCTATGGCGCATTGCAGTGCCGCTTATTTTGTCCAATCTGTCCGTACCGCTGTTGGGTATAGTGGATACGGCTGTGGTGGGGCATCTGGACTCTCCTCATTACATAGGCGCAGTCGCCGTGGGGTCCATGATTTTCGGCATAGTCTTCTGGGGTTTTGGTTTTTTACGCATGGGTACCACAGCGTTCACAGCCCAGGCTTTTGGTGCTGGCGATGGCGATGAAATTCGTGCGGTATTATTGCGGGCGCTGTTTTTGGCGATGGTTTTTTCGCTGTTGCTGATAGGGCTGCAACAAGCCATTGCCTGGTTGGCGTTTCAGCTGATAGGCGCCGGTGAACAGGTGGAACAACAAGCGCGCTTGTATTTTTTTATTCGAATATTGAGTGCTCCGGCCACTTTGGCCAATTATGTGCTGTTAGGGTGGTTTCTGGGTTTGCACAATGCCAGAGCACCCTTGTTGTTACTGTTGTTTGTTAACAGTCTGAATATGGCGTTGGATTTTGTTTTTGTTACTGTTTTGGGAACCGCCGCCGATGGTGTGGCCTGGGCCTCTTTTATTGCCGAGTATTGCGGTTTAGGTCTGGGTTTGTTGCTGCTACGCGGGGAGCTACGCAAACATCCCGGCCATTGGCACATGCAGCGGATTCTCGATCGCACGCGTTTATTGCATTTGTTGGCGGTGAACCGGGACATATTTATTCGAACCTTATGTTTGATGTTTACCCTGGCGTTTTTTACTGCACAGGGCTCGCGCTTGGGAGACGCGGTTTTGGCAGCCAATGCTGTGTTATTCACTTTTCAAACCTTTATGGCTTATGGATTGGATGGGTTGGCTCATGCGGCCGAGGCCATGACCGGAAAAGCCGTGGGTGCATCCAACCAACGACAGTTTGATGCGGTCCTTGTGGTTACCTTGTGTTGGGCCTTGGCTGCCAGTTCTGTTTTCGCATGGATGTATTTTGCGCTGGGTGAGATTTTTATCGCCTGGATCAGTGATATTGAATCGGTACGGCATCTGGCGGCGAACTACTTGCCCTGGGTTGCATTGCTACCCTTGATTTCTGTTTGGAGTTTTATTCTCGACGGTATTTACATTGGGGCGACCAAAGCTGCGGAAATGCGTAACACCATGTTGTTTTCCACCGTATGTGTGTTCTTGCCGGCCTGGTATTTATTACAAACCCATCACAACCACGGGTTGTGGCTGGCATTTTGCCTGTTTATGCTGGCTCGGGCTGTAAGCATGGGACTGCTGTTTTTGCTAATGCAACGCCAAAACCGGTTTTTCCCTTGCATTACGCCGACAAAATAAAACGGTAGCAGAAACACGCTGAAGTTATTACAAAAAGTTTACGGAAAACTGATCGCTTGCTTAGGCTAAAAACCGCAAAATGGATGCGATAGAAATGGTAAAACATTGTAAAACGTGGCCGATAACAGTAGGGGAGCCTCAAACGGTAACTACTTAATCGAACAGAATAATTGTAAATTACCGGATGATGGTTCATATAAATTCAATCTATTAATGCCGGTATATTACTTATGAATCAACCTGCAATGACTATCGACACGGACAATTCTGACACTCCTGCTGCTATTTTGGTGGTCGATGACAATGAAATGAATCGTGATATGTTGTTGCGGCGATTGCGCCCCATGGGTTTTCGAGTAGAAACTGCTACCGATGGTGCTGAAGCGCTGGATGCCCTGCAACGGGAACCCTATGATTTGGTGTTACTGGATATTATGATGCCGGTCATGGATGGCTTTGAAGTACTGAAGTGTATGAAACAAGATAATACACTTAGAACGGTGCCAGTTATTATGATAACCGCTTTAGACGATTCTTCCAGCGCTGCCCGTTGTATCGACATGGGCGCAGAAGACTACCTCACCAAGCCGTTTGATCCCACCTTATTGAAAGCACGTGTGGGCGCCTGTCTGGAACGCAAACGTTTACACGACAAGGAAGCCCATTATCGTACCCAAATTGAAATGTACAATTCCCAATTGCAGGAACGAGTGCAACAACAAGTCCAGGAAATCTCCCAGGCACAATTAGGGGCTATTTTTGCCATGTCTAAATTGGCCGAATCCCGGGACCCTGAAACCGGTGAACATTTGGAGCGAATGCGGGAGTATTGTCGGATTCTATCGCAGCAGTTGAGCCGTTTAACCAAATATCAGGAAAAAATAGATGCGGCGTTTATTTCTGATATATACGCAGCCAGCCCCTTGCACGATATCGGTAAAGTGGGCATTGATGATTCTGTGCTGCTTAAGCCGGGCAAATTAACCGCTGACGAATGGCAGGTGATGCGCTTGCATCCGGTTATTGGTGCTGAAACCTTAAAAGAAGTGGATAAGCAACATCCCGGTAACACCTTAATCAGAATGGGCGTGGAGATTGCATCGGCCCATCATGAGCGTTGGGACGGCGGTGGTTATCCTTATGGTTTGAGGGGTGAAGAAATTCCTCTGGTGGCGCGGATTCTGGCACTGGGCGATGTGTACGATGCTTTGACCTCCAAAAGATGTTATAAAGATGCATTTTCTCATGAGAAAAGTAGGGGTATATTGGTGGAAGGTTCAGGAAACCACTTTGATCCGGAAGTGGTGGACGCTTTCATTGCTACGGAAGACGAATTCAAAAGGGTTAGAGAGTACTTTCAAGACTCCGAATAAGAAAATTTCAGGAGGAAATAAGTGGTAAAAGTTTTGCTGGTAGAAGACAATGAGATGAATCGGGATATGTTATCCCGGCGTTTGGAACGCAAGGGCTTTAGCGTGGTATTTGCTTTGGATGGGCAACAGGCAGTTTCTTTGGCGGCTTCGGAGAATCCTGACATAATTTTAATGGATATGAGTTTGCCAATTATGGATGGTTGGGAAGCTACCCGGCAAATAAAAAGCCAGCAAAATTTAAATAAAATACCGGTGATTGCCTTGACTGCCCATGCCATGTCGGGTGATCGGGAGAAAGCTTTGGAAGCGGGTTGTGAGGAATATGATACAAAACCCGTCGATTTTCCGCGATTGGTAGAGAAAATGAATACTTTGCTGGACAAAAAAGCGGAATGAGACCAAATCTTTAAATCTTATATGAGGCAGGATCTAAAGTATTTACAAAGAAAAGCAGTGGTTGTTAAAATGCAGTAGCACGCAGAGGCGTTGCCTATGGTCGCCCTGATAATTATACGGGTTTATCCGCGCAATAGTCAGGTATAGGTTAGCACAATAAAAGAGGTGATTATGCAGTCTAGCAACGAGGCACTTCCCGAAAGACGAGTACGGTCTCATAGGGACATCGGTATGTTGGTGGAAAGTCGAACTGACACATTGTCACTACTAAGAGATCTAGCGGTACGTCAGCCTTTCAAGCCGGAGCATGAAACCCAGGTGTTATTGCAAAATTTTTGTGAATCACTGATCGACTACACGGCCAGCGCACACTTCCAACTCTATCGCCACATCGATGAAGACAAAGAGCGTCGAACACCGGTGCAGCAAATCGCCAATGACATCTATCCTCGCGTTGCCGAATCCACCCAGGCGATTTTGGACTTTAATGATAAATACGATTGTGAAGACCATTGCGATAATCTTTCTGATTTGGCCGATGATCTTTCCAAACTGGCGGAACAGCTGGCGGATCGTATCGAGTTGGAAGATCGCTTAATTAAAGTGCTACGCACACCGCGTCGAGTCTGATTCGTCACGGTGTTTGGAAAGTGCGCGAGATGAGATCAAAGCCTGCGGCTTTGTTTTGCTTCCTTTCGGTTTAACAACGTCCTTTTTTTGTGTAAGCTCGAGCCATCCGGCGAGAAAAAGGACGGTCTGTCGTGGCTTACGCTTACAAACAATCACTCATTTTCATCCTATTATTGATCTTATCCTTGCCTACAGCGGCTTCAGCCGTTTCAGATTTGCATGCGGGTTTGACGGCTTATCGCCAACGTGACTATCCAAAAGCTCTAAAACTGTTGCAGCCGTTAGCGCAAGCCGGCGTGGTGGAAGCGCAACGAAAATTGGGGGTAATGTACCGTCACGGTCTTGGGGTGCAGAAAAACGATGAGACGGCTTTACATTGGTATCGTCAAGCTGCGCAGCAGGGGCATCCCGGAGCGCAAAACAGTCTGGGTATTATGTACCGCTTTGGCTTAGGCGTACCTCGGGATCCCGTGCAGGCCCATCAATGGCTACAGCAGGCTGCGCAACAGAATTTTACTAAAGCACAAGAAAACCTGGGACTGTTGTATATGGACGGTGATGGCGCGACCCAGGATGACGCCAAAGCGGTTTACTGGTTAGGTAAAGCAGCGGAGGCAGGGCAAGTGAAGTCGCAATTAACACTGGGCTTGTTGATTCTGGCAGGTCGGGGTACGGCCAAAAACCCACACCTGGCAATGCAGTGGATTGAAAAGGCCGCTGCAGCAGGCTCAATCCAAGCAGCCACAGCGATGGCTAGGGCTTACGAGCGGGGCTTATATGGCAGACGCGTGGATTCGGTTCAAGCGCAGTATTGGCGGCAACGCAGTAATCGTTGAATTTTGAAATCGATAAATACAGAAAAGGTAAAAGCATGAAGCAATGGATTAGTGTTGGTTTTATCATCCTTATGTTAATCATAACTTTGCCGCATTTGGCCGGGATTGCCTCTAATCCACCCTCGGATGCTACGGCAAAACAAGAGGGGGCAGCGCTGGAGCTGGTGTATTCCGGTAACCTGGACGGTGAATTGGAGCCCTGTGGTTGCAGTGAACAAGGGGATTTGGGTGGAATTAAACGGCGGGTGACTACGTTGGACAATCTCAGGCAAAATAATCCTGATTTAGTGGCACTTTCCGCGGGAGGGTTGATCAGCAGCGACGGTCCTACCGATATAATTAAAGCGGAATATATATTAAAGGGATTTGAAGTTCTTGCTTATGATGCTATTGGCGTGCAATGGCGTGATTTGGCTTATGGCCAACAATTCGGTCTACGTCCCTCGCTGCCGTGGGTATCCAGCAACTGGTATTCTCCGGAGGTGAACAAACGGATTCACATAGAACGTCGATTTCAGGGGCAGACGGTGAATATGGAGGTTTTTTCCTGGTTAGAGCCGGAGCAGTCACCTGCAAAACAAATGCAGGCTGCAGAAAATGTTGCCACCGAAAACCTGGATGAGATCAAAAAACTGCTGCAGAACGCTGATGACGCAGGTGCGGTGACGGTGTTGATCACTTCATTACCATTGGATAAGGTGCAAAGTCGCTTACCATTACGACATGTGGACTTGTTGTTTGTAGAGTCCGCCTATGAAGTTTTTTCCGAGCCGGTTAAAGTGGGTAAGACATTGGTATTGCAGGCAGGTTCGCGCGGCATGCGCATTGCGAGGCTGCATTTGCAGTTGGCTCAAGGAGATATCAGCAGTTGGCAACATGAGGTAATCCCCATGCCGGGCACAATTCCTGATGCAGAACGCATGCAAGCCTGGTACGAGGCTTATAACGAGGAGTTGAAGCAGGATTATTTAAAGCGGGCCGAATTGCGTAAACGCCTGAAAACCGGTGCTGCAGAATACATGGGAGAAGAGACATGTAAGACTTGCCATGCAGCACAACACCAGCGCTGGTTTGATTCGCTCCATGCGACAGCGTACGAAAAATTGGAGGCGGTGAATAAGGCCTTTGATCCTTTTTGCATAAAATGCCATGTGGTGGGCTATGAGCAGGACGGCGGATTTATCGATACCACCATGACCCCGCACTTACTGGGGGTGCAATGTGAATCGTGCCACGGTGCCGGGCGCCGGCATGTGGAATCGGCCGGCGCTCAAGCCGTGCCCAACAAAAATTGGTCCAAGCAACAAATTTGCGATCAATGCCATGTGCAAAAGCACAGCCCGGAGTTCACGGTGGAAGCCTATTGGCCTAAGGTGGCTCATTGAAACTGGTTCGCTGAAAAAAATTTCAAAAAATTTACGAACCAATTTGGTGCGCAGGATCGTCCCGGCTGGGTGCGATTAACGTATTCTTGCATCTTAGTGGTGCGTATATGGTGCTGCATTAAGCGTGCAGCTTCGATCCTGCACGCTACTGGTGCGCGAGGCGAATTTACGGGGTTTTTCAGGGATTTGTGCCCACTGGTCCCAATGTTTGTGGCTGTGATATAACTACGCCCGCTTGAACTTGCATCAAAACGATGCAATCCAACAAACGATCTTCAAAGAGGGAAAGCCATGGCTCAATCCGGTCACGACGTGGTATTTATTTTATTGGGCGCCATTATGGTGTTGGCAATGCATGCCGGTTTTGCATTTCTGGAAGTCGGTACCGTGCGTAAGAAAAATCAGGTCAATGCACTTGTTAAAATCATCTCCGATTTCTCCGTCTCCACCTTGGCATATTTTTTTATCGGTTATTTGGTGGCCTACGGTGTGGGCTTTATGGACAGTGCCACCGTGCTGCAGCAGAAAAATGGCTATGACTTGGTAAAGTTCTTTTTCTTGCTCACATTTGCAGCCGCTATACCGGCCATTATCTCCGGTGGTATTGCGGAGAGGGCTCGATTTTATCCTCAACTGATGGCGAGTGTGTTAATTGTGGCACTCATTTATCCTTTTTTCGAAGGTATTGCCTGGAATAGCAATTTTGGAATTCAAGCATGGATGGAGTCCAACTTTGGTCAGCCATTTCATGATTTTGCCGGTTCTGTGGTGGTTCATGCCGTGGGTGGTTGGATCGCGCTCGGTGCGGTAGTCCTGTTGGGTGCTCGCCACGGTCGTTACAGTAAAGATGGCAAAGTGATCGCTGCACATCCACCGTCCAGTATTCCTTTTCTGGCTTTAGGCGCCTGGATTCTTACCGTGGGTTGGTTCGGTTTTAACGTTATGTCGGCACAAACTGTGGAAGCGGTGAGTGGCTTGGTGGCCTTAAACTCACTGATGGCCATGGTAGGCGGCGTGTTGGCCGCTTTGGTGGTAGGGAATAATGACCCGGGTTTTGTCCATAACGGTCCCCTGGCCGGTTTGGTGGCCGTGTGTGCCGGTTCTGACGTTATGCATCCCTTGGGGGCCATGGTAACCGGTGTGGTGGCAGGAGCTCTGTTTGTTTGGACATTTACCCTGGCGCAGAACAAGTGGAAAATTGATGACGTGCTGGGTGTTTGGCCCTTGCACGGTTTATGCGGAGCCTGGGGCGGAATCGCTGCCGGTATCTTCGGGTCCGTTACCTTGGGAGGGACGGGCAAAGTCGCGTTTATGTCTCAACTCGTGGGTACTTTGATGGGCGTGGCTATCGCCTTGATCGGTGGATTTTTAGTCTACGGTGTGATCAAAAAGCTCGTTGGCCTGCGTTTGTCTCAAGAAGATGAGTACAAGGGGGCCGATTTAGCCATTCATAAAATTGCGTCTGAACCCAACTACGATTAAAATCAAATATTATGGGCGTATTACCCCTGTTGATGACAGGGGTGATGACTCTTTTTATTTTTACGTTTTTGTCAAAAATAGAGGGAGTGTTGTAAGTATTTGAATGTGAAACATAATCGGAGGTCTCGGGGCGTTTATACAGTTAGGATAGTGGGTGGTCTGACGGGAAACGGTCAGTTGAATGTGCTATTCTATTTTGTATACTAGTTGACCAATCTTTTATGGCGCGAAAGCTTTATATTAAAACCTTTGGTTGCCAGATGAATGAATATGATTCCGCTAAGACTGCGGAATTGCTGGGTGATACCCACGATCTTTCTCTGGTGGATTCTCCTGAACACGCTGATATCCTGTTACTTAATACCTGTTCCGTGCGTGAAAAAGCGCAAGAAAAGGTGTTTTCCCTATTGGGGCGTTGGAAGGAGTTAAAGGCGGTGAATCCCCATCTGATCATCGGCGTGGGCGGTTGTGTTGCCAGTCAGGAGGGTGAGGCTATTCGAACTCGTGCCCCTTTTGTCGACTTGGTTTATGGCCCCCAAACGCTGCATCGGTTACCCAAAATGCTGCTCGACCTAAAAAGCAATGGCAAAGGCATTGTGGACGTCAGTTTCCCCGAGATCGAAAAATTTGACTGTCTACCGGCACCGCGTTCGCAGGGAGTCACTGCGTTTGTGTCGATTATGGAAGGTTGTAGCAAATATTGTACATTTTGTGTGGTGCCTTACACTCGCGGTGAAGAAATAAGCCGTCCTTTCGACGACGTCTTGAGTGAAGTGGCTCAGCTGGCCGAGCAGGGAGTGCGTGAAGTGACCTTGTTGGGGCAAAACGTGAACGCTTATCGAGGCAGCATGCATGATGGCGATGTGGCAGACTTGGCCTTGTTGATCCATTTTGTGGCAGCTATTGATGGAATCGATCGAATTCGTTTCACCACCTCTCATCCGGTGGAATTTTCCGACTCACTGATTGAAGCTTATGCCACCGTTCCGCAATTGGTTGGACACCTCCATTTACCGGTCCAAAGCGGATCCGACAGAATTCTAACCATGATGAAGCGAGGCCACACGGCGCTGGAGTATAAGGACAAAATTCGTCGTTTACGGGCTATTCGTCCGGATTTGAGTCTATCTTCAGATTTTATTGTGGGTTTTCCCGGGGAGTCTGAGGCAGATTTTCAGGCGACCCTGGATTTAATTGAGTCCGTGGGTTTCGATCACTCGTTTAGTTTTGTCTATAGTCCGCGTCCTGGCACGCCAGCTGCAACCTATCCGGATAATGTACCGATTCAGGTGAAAAAGGAGCGATTGAGCATTTTGCAAACCAAAATCTCCAAGATGGCGGCTCAAATCAGTGAAAATATGGTTGGTAACGAATATTCCATCCTGGTGGAGGGGCCTTCGCGCAAAGATCCCCATCAGTTACGCGGCAGAACTGAAAACAATCGAGTGGTAAATTTTTCTGCACACCCGCGTCTAGTCGGTCAATTTATCAATGTGCGCATCACCGAGGCTTTGCCTAACTCACTGCGGGCGGAACCGGTGACAGCATCCCAGCAAGTCGCATCCGGGGTCTAATGTTCAGATTGCTTATCCTTTTCAACAGCGTGCGGGTTATATTTTGAATACCCTTAACTCCTGTAATTTTGCACTGGAACCCGACGATAATGACAGGCTCGCCAATTTGTGTGGCGAATTTGACACCCATTTACGCCAGATTGAAAGTCGTCTCGGAGTGGAAATCAATAATCGCGGTAATTCTTTTAATGTGATTGGCGAGAAGCTGTCGGTGGAAGCCGCTGGTGAGGTTCTAAAAAGCTTGTACGAAGAGACTTCCATGGCTCGCTTGACCAAGCGTCGCGTGCACTTGTTTTTACAGGAAGCCGGTATTGAAGCACGCCTGGATCAAAGAAAAGGCAATGGTAACCCATCAGTGGAAATCAAAACTCGCCGAGGTGTGGTGAAGGCGCGAGGTTTTAATCAGCAGCAATATCTCCACAATGTGGTTACCCACGATATCAACTTTGGCATCGGTCCTGCCGGCACAGGTAAAACCTATTTGGCGGTGGCCTGCGCGGTGGAAGCTTTGGAAAAAGATCAAGTGCGACGCATTATTCTGGTGCGTCCTGCGGTGGAGGCAGGGGAGCGCTTAGGTTTTCTACCGGGTGATTTGGCGCAAAAAGTTGATCCTTATTTACGTCCTCTGTACGATGCCTTATATGAAATGTTAGGATTTGAGCGGGTTCTTAAATTAATAGAAAAAGATGTCATTGAAGTTGCGCCGCTCGCATATATGCGTGGGCGTACGTTAAATGAAAGTTATATTATTCTGGATGAAGCTCAAAACACGACGATGGAGCAAATGAAAATGTTTCTCACTCGTATTGGGTTCGGTTCCACGGCTGTTATTACCGGCGATGTGACTCAAATCGACCTGCCTCGCAATACTTACTCCGGTTTACGTCATGTGATTGAGGTGTTAAAAGGGGTGGAGGGTATTAGCTTTACTTTTTTCACTGCCAAGGACGTGGTTAGGCATCCTTTGGTACAGAAAATAGTTACCGCTTACGATGAATACGAATCAAAAAACTGAAGAACCTCCGCAACCGTTACCGTGCGTGGAGCTTGATTTTCAAGTGGCATCTACGGAATATGCATCCATAGGGCCGGATCAAAAGACTCTGGAGCGCTGGATTGTAGCCGCTGCGGCGGCGGTGCCGGAGAAAAAGTCGAATGACCATATTCAGTTGACAGTCCGCGTTGTGGATGAGTCGGAGATGACGCAACTGAACCAAACCTATCGCAACAAAACCGGTTCCACCAATGTGTTGTCCTTCCCGGCCGAATTGCCGGAAGATTTGCCATTACCCTTACTGGGCGATGTGTTGGTGTGTGCTCCTGTGGTACGCCGCGAAGCACTGGAACAGCATAAGTCATTGGAACAGCATTGGGCTCATATGATTGTGCATGGTGTGTTGCACTTAATGGGGTATGATCACATTAGCGATGAGGAGGCTGAAACTATGGAAGCCCTGGAAGTTGCCATACTGGCAAAATTAGACTTTCCTAATCCGTATACGGAGTCGGAAGCATCATGAACGACATTAATAGTAGTAGCGCTGTCTCCAAGGATGGGAGGCAGCGCCCGAGTTGGCTGGAGCGATTCAGTCAAGCTTTAATGATAGAACCTAAGGACAGAGAGCAGTTAATCACTATTTTGCGTAATGCGCGCAAGCGTAACCTGCTGGATATAGATGCCTTGCCCATGATAGAAGGCGTTCTGGATGTTTCCGAGATGCAGGTTCGCGATGTCATGATACCGCGTGCTCAAATGGTGGTGGTCAATCAAGATGTGCCCCCCGAAGAGTTTTTACCTATTATTGTGGAGTCAGCGCATTCGCGTTTTCCGGTGATTGGCGACAGTCGGGATGAAGTGGTGGGCATACTGTTGGCGAAGGATCTGCTGCCCTATTTTGCCGACAAGGAGCAGGAGTTCAATATCAGGGATATGCTACGCCCAGCCGTTTTTATCCCCGAGAGCAAACGTTTGAATGTGCTGTTAAGGGAGTTTCGAGCCAGTCGTAACCATATGGCAATTGTTGTGGATGAATACGGTGGGGTATCCGGCTTGGTAACCATTGAGGATGTGCTGGAGCAAATCGTGGGTGATATTGAGGATGAACACGACTTTGAACACGATTTGTATATCGTAAAGCACAGCGATAATCGCTACACCGTCAAAGCGATCACACCTATCGATGAGTTTAATAGTGAATTTGACACGTCGCTCTGTGATGATGAGTTTGATACCATTGGTGGGTTGCTTAGTCAGGAGTTCGGTCGTGTGCCGGCACGAGGGGAGGAAGCCAGCATCGGTCGGTTCAAGTTCAAAGTTTTGCGAGCTGACAGCCGTCGAGCGCATTTATTACAGATGAGTGTTGACGACGGTAATGGCACCCAGGTAGAAGATCTGGCATCCAATTAAAAACGTCTATACGGGTTGTGTCCGCTGATGAACCGGGTTGTCGAGCCCGGAAGCACAATACCAAGGTTCCGATAATAACAAGTGAAACTATCCGCTTTTCAAGACAGTAGTAAACGCGTAATGCAAGGCTATTGGGGGGAGGTCGTAGCGGTACTTGCGGGGTTATTGTTGCCATTCGCTTTTGCCCCATACGATCTCGTCGTCTTTGTGTTACTGTCCCCGGCCATTTTTGTGGTCACTTGGTTATATTGTCCGCCAAAGCGGGCACTTCTGCGTGGGTATTTATTTGGGTTAGCGTACTACGGTATTGGTGTTTCTTGGATATCCGTGAGCATGATCCGCTTTGGAAATATGAGCGTTTTCCTGTCCGTATTTCTAACGATTTTATTTGTTGCCATCTGGGCTTGTTTTCCAGCGGTGACGGTCTATTTGGTGCGACGCTTTTTTTCCCGCCTGTCATTACCCCTGAGTTTGTTGCTGTTGTTACCGGCTTTGTGGACCTTTTTGGAATGGACGCGAAGCTGGGTGTTTACCGGATACCCTTGGTTGTCTCTGGGTTATACCCAAGTGGACGGGCCTTTGCATGGTATTGCGCCATTATTGGGTGTGTACGGAATATCCTGGTTGCTTATTCTGGTGGCCGGTGGCTTGGTTCTGTTGTTCTACTCGGAGCACATGCGCTATCGCGTTGGCGTGGTGGCCTTAATTGCAGCGCTTGTTTTAGGCAGCAGTTCCAGCGGTCGCATTGAGTGGACTCAGGCCAAAGAAAAACCCATTAAAGTATCCTTGATTCAGGGGAACATTCCCCAGGAGTTGAAATGGCACCCGGCCTATCGTCAATCCAGCATTCAGTTGTATACCGATTTGTCACGAAAGAATTGGGATAGTGATTTGATCATTTGGCCGGAGACGGCGTATCCCGCATTTTTTCAAAACGAACGTCGCGCTGTTTTGAGGCTGGGTGAAGAAGCCAAAGCCCACAATACGGATATGCTCATCGGTATCCCTATGGTAGACGA
The DNA here is from genome assembly GCA_029882975.1 of Gammaproteobacteria bacterium. Classification (NCBI taxonomy): domain Bacteria; kingdom Pseudomonadati; phylum Pseudomonadota; class Gammaproteobacteria; species Gammaproteobacteria bacterium. Next base: position 87,988 of record JAOUJW010000001.1, on the reverse strand, counting down.
AGATGATTACAAAGTGCATTACAATAGTGTGATTGCCATCGGCAGCAAAACGGATTTTTATCACAAACGCCATTTAGTTCCTTTTGGTGAGTATTTACCGCTCAAAGCATTGTTGGGTGATTTGTTGCTGTTTTTTCGGGTGCCCATGGCCAATTTTAGCTCCGGTCCCGGCGAGCGTCAGGTGCTGGAGGTGGCGGGAACAAAAGCTGGTATATCCATTTGTTATGAAGATGTTTTTGGCGCAGAGGTTATTGAAACCCTGCCTGAGGCGGAAATCTTGGTTAACGTAAGTAACGATGCCTGGTTTGGGGATTCATTTGCGCCGCATCAACATTTACAAATGGCTCGTATGAGGGCTATGGAAACCGGCAGACCCATGTTGAGAGCCACCAATAATGGTGTTTCTGCTCTCATTGATCACACCGGTGCAATTATTGAGCAATCGCCCCAATTTGAGTTGTCTGTACTAACAGCGGATATTTTTCCCCGCACCGGGAATACGGTTTACACCCGTTTGGGGAACTGGCCGGTGATTTTTATTTTTACCCTATCACTAATCGCTGCTTGGGTCTTGCAGCGGCGTCAAATCTGAGCGCACGGTCAGTTGGCTGTTTTACCTTTGTTGGCATCCAGGTAGTAGTTTTCTTCTTTGACCAATAGCCCTTTGCGGCCACTGAGAAAACTTATCAGCTTGGCTTTAGCAAAGCCCAATGCGAATTTAAGAAGACGGTATAAATGATGCGGGTAGCGCAGCGACACGAACAGGTATTTGTGCGCTACTTCAGGACGACGATAAAAAGCTTTAAGTAGGTTTTGGTATTCGCGATCCAATTGCTCCACGGTAATGCCTTCCGGCGCCCAAACAAAGTTCATTCCATTCATGCGTTCCCAATGATCTTCTTTGATGTTGGTACCATACAATTCTCGATAAATTGGTGAGCCGGGGTAGGGGGTGAACTTGGTTAAGTTCATTGTAGTCATGGGGATGCGGCGGCAGAACGCCTTGGTCATTTCGATGGTTTCCTGGGTTTCACCTGGGTAGCCCAGCATAAACAGGCCTTTGCAGCGTATTCCTGCTTCATGGGTCCAGTTTATAGCCTGCTCTGATTTTTCGACGCGTGCGGCTTTTTCCATTTTTTGCAGTAATTCATTAGAACCGGTTTCCAAGCCAAAACTAATTTCCCAGCAACCGGCCTGTTTCATGCGTTTTAGAACTTCCGGTTTTACGGTATCCACTCGAGCAGTACAACTCCAGGTCATCTCCAAACCCGATTCTAAGATCATATCGCACAATGCCAGCGTTCGGATTTTGCTGGCGAGGAACAAATCGTCCACAAACATGATGTGGCGTATTCCGTAGGTATTGTGTAAATGTTGCATCATGTTGAATACCATTTCTGGTGAATAAGCACGTACCTTGGCACCAAATGTTGACGTGTCACAGAATTTACACAAGAAAGGGCATCCCCGTGAAGCGGCGATGGTAGCTACCGGCCCTTTGGGATAATCATAAATTGCCGGCAAATACGCTTTAGGAAAGTTGGGTAGTAAATCCCAGGCAGGTACGGGTAGTTCGTCCAGATTGGATGTGGTGGGGGCTGCAGGGGTTTGCATCAACTGATCGCCCATGCGGTAAATAATCCCTTTAACTGAATGTGGTGTTTTACCCGCGTCCAGGATGGGGAGTAATTCACTTAGGACCAGTTCTCCCTCATTGGTCACTGCAATATCAAAATCGGGAAATCGTTGCATGGTTTCCATGCCCATAGATGAAATATGGGGTCCACCAACCAGAATAATGGTGTCGGGTAATTCCTGTTTAATTCTTTTGGCGATCTCGGCGGCACACCATACGGCTACTGTAAACAAGGTAATGCCAACATATTCCGGGCGGGATTGAATAATGCGTTTGGCCACCTGTTCGGCATTGAGATTTTCAATATCGCCTTCAATGATGGCAGGTAGGTAGCCGTCTTCACGGACTTGTGCGGCCAGATGCAATAATCCCAAAGAGGGAGAGCGATTGGTGATGTGGTTAATGAAGTCGTAGCCCGGAGCAATGCGCTCGTAGGGCGGATTGATAAACGTGATTTTTTTCAAAGTAACGGTTCCTGGTTAACTCCAACAATACAGCCCAACCCATGTATCCAAATATACATGAAAAATCCGATGTTTGCATATGCAATGGTTGTCGCACTGTCGGTTTTGTTATGTTCGGGCTTGGAACTATACGGTAGATTCCGGCTGTGGCTGTGGCTGTGGCTGTGAAAGCGTGACGGGTATAACCACGAGAAAAACACTGCCTTTATCACTGCTGCTTTCCAGTTGAATACGTCCGCCCAACAATTCGCACAGTTGACGGGTAATTGCCAGGCCTAAGCCGGTACCGCCGGTTTTATGGGTGTGGCACTGATAGAATTCCTTAAAAATAAATTCCTGTTGATCAGCTCGAATCCCTGTGCCGGTGTCTCGTACCCGTAGTACCAGATTACTTTGTGTATTTTCGGAGTTTAAACAGGTTTCAACAGTAATATCGCCGTTTTGAGTGAACTTGGCAGCATTGGCGACGAGGTTGGTGAGTATCTGTTGTAGTTTGGTTTTATCACTATTTATAAGGTCTGAGGTGGTGTCTGTGCGAAAGTGAATCCGGTTCTTGTTTTGTTTCAATAAGGGCAGACACAATTGGTTTATATGATTCATAAGCTCTTTTAGAGATAGAGCTTCGATGTTGATTTCCAGTTTGCCGGCTTCTATCTTGGATAGATCCAAAAGATTGTTAATAATTTCCAGTAGGTTTTTCCCTGAGTCCTGGATCATTTGAAGATTGCTTACATATTGGTCGTGACCGTTTTGCTTGGCTTTATTGAAGCAAAGTTCGGTAAAACCCAATATCGCATTAAGCGGCGTTCTCAGTTCATGACTCATTTGTGAGAGAAAGCGGGATTTGGTGCGGCTGATGTCTTCAGCAGTTTCTTTAGCCTGAATGAGGTCGCTTTGTAATTTCTTGCTTTGCAAGTGGGCCTCTACCCGGGCTTGAATGACTTCAAACTCAAAGGGTTTGGTGATGTAGTCATTTGCACCGAAGTTGAGGCCTTGAATAATGTTTTCGGTTTCATAAAGTGCGGTCACAATAATGACAGGTAATTGCAAGCGAGAATACCGGCTGCGGATTACTTTTAATGTTTCGAAACCACTGAGGCCGGGCATGAGATGATCCAGCAAAATAAGATCGTAGCTGGATTGTTCCAGGCATTTTAGGGCACTTTCACCGCTGTCAGCTTCTTCTATTTTGTAGCCAAGAGGCGTTAATGCACGAATCAATAAGGTGCGGTTAGTGGGAATATCATCCACTATCAGAATTCGTGCGTCAGACCATTCCATTACGTTTTTTTCCATAAACGGTCCTGTATTTGGGGCACTGGAGTATTGGTCGGCATTTTGGGAAGTGTTGCTCAGCCGCCTGAATTCTAAGAGTCTGGGAATGTTTAGGCCTTTTGTCAACAATTTTTAAAATCTAGCTTGTTTAAAAATATTTAGTATTTCTCAACAGTTGCGTTAATCCTTGATAATACGCTGAAATTGATCGTTATTGCATTTTGGGCAGCGTGGAATAATGCTGGTGTTGTGAAACTGTAGGTTGTGGTGGCAGCCCCGGCATTGTAAAGTGCCGGGACTGGTGGTTTCGCCACTGGCCCAAACACTTTCCTGACGGGCACGTTGAGTCAGTTGCGCCAGTTCCACCCGGCTTGTGTCAACAGCCAGGCTCATGAGTTCCAGAAGTTTTGCCTCCACCAATTGAGTATCAAACCGTAACCAGTCGCTCAGTTCTTCCCCGGTTTCCGCCAGATGGTGGGCCGCATCGTGAATATCCCGCTTGATATACTCGCTGATAAGGTCCACTTCCTCACGGGTGAAATCCTGCAATTCCGCGCTGGTCTTTTTGGCGCTTTCCAGAGCCAGGTTGAATTTGGCGCTGATCTCATCTTCCGTTTGAGAAACAAATGTCTTAATGTTTTTCAATATTTGGTTATAGGTACGAATGTGGCGGTGTTCGTCAGTTTTCCGGTTCATATTGCGCTACCTCCAACCATAAGTGTGGTTCAAGAATGTGTTGCTGTGAAGCTGAAAACGGGGTAAATCTCAGTTTTTAGCAGAGGATAGGCGGGTAAAAGGGCCGGATTGGTTGTGGGCGAGCTTTAGACTGAGTTATTCTTACGCCTTTTATCATTTACGGTTCCGGCGGAAAAAAGCACATGGCAATTGATGAACAATATCATCCCAAGGCGGTGGAAGAACAGGCGCAGCAATTTTGGCAGGACGAGGGGACTTTTCGAGTCACGGAAGATCCCGATAAAGAGAAATTCTATTGTTTATCCATGTTTCCGTATCCCAGTGGTCGTTTGCACATGGGGCATGTGCGTAACTACACCATTGGCGACGTGATCAGCCGTTATCAAAAAATGTTGGGTAAAAATGTATTGCAACCAATGGGTTGGGATGCTTTTGGTCTGCCTGCGGAAAATGCTGCTATTAAAAACCAAGTTCCGCCGGCGCGTTGGACCTACGAAAATATCGACTATATGCGCTCGCAGTTGCAACGCTTGGGTTTTGCTTACGACTGGGATCGCGAGTTGGCTACCTGTCACCCGAAGTACTACCGTTGGGAGCAGTGGTTGTTCACCCGTTTGTTTGCAAAGGGGTTGGTGTACAAGAAAACCGCACCGGTCAACTGGTGTCCCCATGACCTCACTGTATTGGCCAATGAGCAGGTGATCGAAGGCCGATGCTGGCGTTGTGATACGGTGGTGGAGCGTAAGGAAATACCCCAATGGTTTATGAAAATAACCCAATATGCGGAGGAGTTGCTGGCGGAGTTGGAAAATTTACCGGACTGGCCGGAGCAGGTTCGCGTTATGCAACGCAATTGGATTGGTAAGTCCCAAGGGGTGGAGTTGAGTTTCACGGTGGTTGGCGCCAAACCGGGTGAAGATGTCTTGAAGGTGTTTACAACACGGCCCGACACCCTGATGGGGGTCAGTTATGTGGCTGTGGCACCGGAACATCCACTGGCTCGGGAAGCCGCGGGGGCTAATGTTGAAGTGGCAGCGTTTTTAGAGGAATGTCGCCATATGGAAACTTCTGAAGCGGCAATGGAAACCATGGAAAAAAAAGGGGTTGCCACGGGCTTGTTTGCGGAGCATCCCCTTAATGGCGAGCGGGTTCCCATTTTTGTTGCCAATTTTGTTTTAATGGCTTACGGCGAAGGCGCGGTTATGGCCGTTCCAGCGCACGATCAGCGCGACTGGGAGTTTGCCCAAAAATACGAATTGCCGGTTCGCCAAGTGATAGAAGCCTTGGATGGCAGCGAAGTGGATTTGGAAAAGGGAGCCTTTACCGATAAAGGGCGCTTGGTAAATTCAGGGGTATTTAACGGTCTGGAGTTTGACGCGGCGTTCGATAAAATCGCAGCTGCCTTACTAGAGCAAAATAAAGGTCAGGTGAAGGTTAATTATCGCCTTCGTGATTGGGGTGTGTCACGACAACGCTATTGGGGAGCGCCCATCCCTATCGTTCATTGTGATCAATGTGGTGAAGTTGCTGTACCGGAACACGAATTGCCCGTGGTCTTGCCTGAAGATGTGACTATAGAGGCAGGCTCCCCCTTGGCCAAAATGTCGGATTTTTATCAGACCTCTTGCCCCCAATGTGGTGCCGCAGCGCGGCGGGAGACAGATACCTTTGATACCTTCATGGAATCATCCTGGTACTTTGCCCGTTATGCCTGTAAAGATAATGACAGCGCGATGTTGGATGAGCGAGCCGATTACTGGTTGCCGGTGGATCAGTATGTGGGTGGTATTGAACACGCCATACTGCACTTATTGTATGCAAGGTTTTACAATAAATTGATGCGAGATGCCGGATTGATTTCCAGTTCTGAGCCTTTTGCCGCGCTGTTGACTCAAGGTATGGTGTTAAAGGATGGCGCAAAAATGTCCAAGTCCAAGGGGAACACAGTCGATCCCCAGGCGCTTATCGAGCAATACGGTGCCGATACGGTGCGCTTGTTTACCATGTTCGCAGCCCCACCTGAACAATCCTTGGAATGGAACGATGACGCGGTGGAAGGCGCGTTTCGGTTTCTTAAAAAGCTTTGGCGTACCGTCAGCCAGCCGCAGCGCTTTGAGTTGTTGCAGCATTGGACACCCGAACGCTTGAAAAGTGTGGATTGGAACGGGGGCAGTTCACAAGCTAAAGACTTAAGGGCTGAAATCCACAGTTTACTGGAACAGGCGAATCGCGATGTGGCCAAGTACCAGTTTAATACCGTCGTCGCTGCTGCCATGAAAATGATTAACAGTCTTCAGGGAGTCCAGGACAATCTGGCCGACCAAGCGAATGCCGTGGTGTATGCGGAATCGGTACAGATCCTGTTGCGTTTACTGGCGCCTATCGTGCCCCACATATGTCATAATCTTTGGTCGGGATTGGGCTATGTGGGTGAGATTGGTCAAGCGAGTTGGCCGGTAGCCGATGCAGGCGCAATGGTTTCAGATACAGTGTCATTGGGGGTGCAGGTCAATGGCAAAATGCGCGCCCGGATTACACTGGCCAGCAATGTCGCCAATGAACAAATTGAAACTGCGGCATTGACTGATGAAAATGTTAAACGACATCTCGAAGGCAAGCAATTGGTTAAGATAATCATTGTACCCGGACGCCTGGTCAATATTGTTGTTAAATGAAGGCGCAGTTAAATTCAGGACATGGTTAAATGGATTATGTTACGTAACGCTAATCTCCTAAGAGTTTTGTTTGCCTTATCATTGCTGTTAAACAGTAGCTGTGGTTTTCATCTGCGTGGCAAGCAAGAGGTGTCTTCTTTGCTCCAGTCCGTGCATGTGGATAACCGTATTTTTGATTCGGCACTTCGAAATGCCGTGGAAGGGGAACTGCGTGGCTTAGGTTATGGGTTTGCTGATAAAGCTAAGGCGGCATTGGTGCTGAGTTTGAACTCGGAAAACTTCGGTAAGCGGGTTTTATCTATCGGTTCATTGGGAAAAGCGCAGGAATTCGAATTGTCCTATGTGATTCAGTACAGCATGACTTACGGAGAAAAACAAAGAATCTCTGACGCTATCATAGTAAAGCGGGATATGTCGCACAATGTCGCTTCCGCCTTGGGTAAGTCCAAGGAGGAACAATTGATTCGTCAGGAATTGCAGCAGCAAGCGGCTGCAAGTTTGGTGCGGAGGATACAATATCTACAAGTCAACGCCATGCCGGACATTGTGCCGGCAACATCAGCGGTATCTTCACCCGCTGATGAGTCTGCTGTGTCCACAGTTCCTGTAACGCAATCTTTACCGGGTACCTCGACCAGTTCTTCAAGTCCTGCAGTCGATACGGCTGAGCCTGAGGGTGCTGACGCGCAGTAATGAATATCAATTTTAATAACTTGGCTGCTTCACTCAAGTCTTCCATCTTGCCGGTTTATCTGATCAGCGGTGATGAGCCCTTACAAATGGGTGAAGCCTGCGATGCCATTCGGACGCATCTGCGTGCAAATGACTACATTGAACGTGAAGTAATGCATGTGGACAAAAACTTTGATTGGAACCGCTTGTCTGCGGCCTCCTGTGAGCTGTCGCTGTTTGCAACACGCCGAATTATTGAGTTACGCATGCCGGGGGGTAAACCCGGGGACAAGGGTAGCAAAGCCTTAGTGGAATATGCGCAACGACCGGCTGAGGATACGGTGTTACTGCTGGTCAGCGGTAAGCTGGATAAGGCGCAACAAAAAAGCAAATGGTTTACCGCGTTGGACAATATAGGTGCTTGTGTCAGTGTTTGGCCTGTGGAAGTCGGACAACTACCCGGCTGGTTGCAACGGCGCCTGCAAAGTAAGGGCTTGAAGGTCACTCCGGAGGCATTGGAAATGCTGGCGGAAAGAGCGGAAGGAAATTTACTGGCTGCCGCACAGGAAGTGGAGAAAATCGCTTTATTGTGTGAAAGTGGCACGGTCGACGCCGATGCGGTGGTTTATTGCGTCACCGACAGCGCTCGCTATGATATTTACGCACTCGTCGATGTGGCGCTGGAAGGCAAGGTGCAGCGCGTGGTACGTATGCTGTCGGGATTGCGTGCGGAGGGTACGGAAGCTATTTTGGTTTTGTGGGCTCTGAGCCGGGAGATTCGAAGTTTGTTACCCATGGCGCAGGCACTGCAGGCAGGCCAACGTTTGGACACAGTGATGCGTCAGGGCAGGGTCTGGGCCAAGCGTACTGCTATCGTGAGCAAAGCCTTGCAACGGCACCGGGTGGAGCCTTTGCAGCATTTATTGCAGTGGGCTGCACGTATCGATCGCATGATTAAAGGCGTGGAAGCAGGCAATGTTTGGGATGAATTGTTACAATTAAGTGTCATGTTGGCTGGAGCGCGAGTAATGAGTCGGGCACCGATTGGGACGCACGGATAAAAATTTTCTAATAATATGAATATCAAAGAATTAATGACAAATATGGGAGTGCAGGCCAAAGCGGCTGCGCGGCAGTTGGCTAAGTCCGGGAGTCAGGCAAAAGATGCGGCGTTGTTGTGCATCGCGGATTCCCTGGAGTCGACGCAAGCGCATTTACTGCAGGAAAATTCCCGCGATTTGGATGCGGGGAAACAGGCAGGTTTGGATGATGCCTTGTTAGATCGACTGGCATTGAATCCCGAACGTATTTCCGCAATGGCAGAGGGCTTGCGTCAAATTGCCGCTTTGCCTGATCCTGTGGGTGAAATTACGGATCTTAATTACCGCCCATCCGGCATTCAGGTGGGTAAAATGCGAGTACCATTGGGGGTGATTGGAATCATCTACGAATCCCGTCCCAATGTAACGGCAGATGCTGCCGGTCTGTGTTTGAAATCGGGTAATGCCGCTATTCTCAGGGGGGGGTCAGAGGCGCAGTGGTCCAATAAAGCCATCGCTTCAGCAATACATATCGGTTTGGAACAGGCGGGTTTACCTGTCCACGCAGTTCAGGTGGTGGAAATTACAGATCGGGCGGCGGTTGGCGAGTTGGTGACGATGCAAGATTACGTGGACGTTATTGTGCCGCGAGGCGGCAAGGGCTTGATTGAGCGCATTAGTTCTGAAGCACGAGTGCCGGTCATTAAGCATCTGCACGGTATTTGCCATGTGTACATCGATTCCAAAGCCGATAAGCAAAAGGCTCTGGATATTGCGTTTAATGCGAAAACCCATCGTTACGGTGTCTGTAATGCTATGGAAACGCTGTTGGTGGCGCGGGATATTGCAACAGGGGTATTGCCGCAGCTGGCGCAAATGTATGGCGACAAGAATGTGGAGTTACGTGGATGTGAAGCTACCTGTCAATTGCTTCCGGGAATTAAAGCCGCCACAGCGGAAGATTGGGATACGGAGTATTTGGCCCCCATATTGTCGATTCGCTTGGTGGATGATTTTGATGCAGCTTTGGAGCATATACATCGCCACAGTTCGGGGCATACGGAAGCCATCGTTACCGAGGATTACACCCTGGCGCGGCGATTCCTGGCCGAAGTGGACTCCAGCTCCGTTATGGTGAATGCGTCCACTCGCTTTGCCGACGGATTTGAATACGGATTGGGAGCCGAGATTGGTATCAGTACGGATAAAATTCATGCCCGTGGACCGGTGGGCTTGCAGGGCCTGACGACTCAAAAATATATCGTTTTGGGCGATGGCCATATTCGGCGCTGACTTTGTAGGAGCGGATGCTGAGGGCTGGAGAGAAAAGGTGAGGGGACGGTAGGAGAACCTTGTGATAGGTGTGTTTGGTGGTACCTTTGACCCCATCCATTTTGGGCATTTACGACCCGCAGTGGATATCCTGCAAAAAATGGGATTGCAACAGGTGCGTTTTATCCCCTGCGGACAACCGCCTCACCGGGAGATGCCCTTATCCAGCGCTGCATTACGGCTGGCGATGGTGCAGGCGGCTATTGCTCCGGTACCTGAATTTATGGCCGATGATCGGGAAATTCGTCGCCAAGGACCGTCTTATATGGTGGATACCCTGGAATCTCTGTGGCAGGAGTTTGAGGAGATTCCTTTGTGTTTGATTTTGGGTAGAGATGCTTTCAATTACCTACCTCAGTGGCATCGTTGGCAACGGCTGTTAGATTTGGCTCACATTGTGGTCATGTCCAGACCGCTGCGCGGTACCGCAAGCACTCTGTCGCCGCAGTTGCAAAGATTACTGGAGACTCATCAAGTTGAATCCGTTACAGCCTTACAGGAGAGTAAGAATGGCGGGATCTATTTTTGTGAGGTTACCCAATTGGCTATTTCAGCCACAAAGATTAGGGCTATGGTGAATCAAGGGAGGAATCCGGCTTATTTGTTGCCGGAAACCGTGTTACACCTGATTCAGGAACACAAATTATATCGTTAATAATGGAGTAATAAGTAACGCTCTGTTTTAGTCCAAGGACCTGTTTCAGTCTAAGGACCTGCCGGGCTTACGTGAGAGAATTTTAATGAATGCAGATCGTTTAGTGGAGCTTGTAGTTGAGGCCTTGGAAGACGTTAAGGCTCAGGATATACACGTCCTGGATGTGCGCGATAAAACCAGTGTGACCGATATCATGGTGATCGCCAGCGGCACTTCCGCTCGACAGGTGAAAGCGCTGTCCGAGCGCGTTATTGAGAATGCCAAAGCTCATGGCATCAAGCCGGTAGGTGTGGAAGGGGAAAGCACTGCTGAATGGGTATTGGTGGATCTGGTGGATGTTGTGGTGCATATCATGCAGCCTTCCATTCGAGATTTTTATCAATTGGAAAAATTGTGGTCTACGGAAACCGTTAAAAGCTCCGGTCAAGCCTGATCCATGCGCATACATCTGGTATCCGTGGGACAAAAGCTGGACCGATGGGTTAATGATGCTTACCAAGAATATGCCAAACGGCTACCATCGGAATGTGCGTTAAATCTCATAGAAATTCCTGCCGGTAAGCGTGGTAAAAACACGGATATTCAACGCGTGGTTGCGCAGGAAGGGCGCAAGGCCCTGGCTGCTGTGCCACAAAACAGTTTTCTCATTGCATTGGAAGTGTTGGGCAAGTCTTGGGATACACCGGCTTTAGCCCGGGAGCTGGACCAGTGGCGTGCCGGAGGTCAGGATGTGGCCCTGTTGATCGGTGGGCCGGAAGGTTTATCGGAGGAATGTAAGCTTGCTGCAAAAAAACACTGGTCGTTGTCGCCGCTGACCCTGCCCCATCCGTTGGTACGGGTTATTGTGGCGGAACAACTATACCGAGCCTGGAGTATACTGTCTAACCACCCCTATCATCGCTAAGTAAAGGGCTGAGTGAAAACACAACTGTATCTTGCATCCCAATCACCCCGACGAGCTGAACTGTTGCAGCAACTGGGGATGGTTTATGAAATACGGGTGGCGGCGATCAATGAGCAATGGTGTTCGGGTGAGAGTCCCCAGGCTTATGTTCAGCGCCTTGCGCTGGAAAAAGCCATTAAAGTGTATGAATCCGGCCTTGCCGGTAGCGGCATTCCCGTTCTGGGAGCTGATACCTGTATCGTTTTGGATGGCGAAGTGATTGGAAAGCCGGAGGGTAAAGCGCATGGGTTGCAAATATTGCAACGCCTATCGGGGCGTAAGCACGAGGTATTAACTGCGGTTGCTGTTGTGTGTGATTGCCCGTCTCACTTAATCGCTCCATCTGCGCGCTCGCAGCAGGCACTGCAACTACAATGGCGTAGCTGTGGTCAAAGAGTGGAGGCACAGGCGCTCAATGAAAGCCGTGTGGAATTTCGTCCCATCAGTGATCAAGAGATTACAGCCTATTGGGATTCGGGGGAGCCGGCAGATAAAGCCGGTGCCTATGCGATTCAAGGTCGGGGGGCATTGTTTATTCGATGTATTCAAGGCAGTTATTCTGGCATTATGGGGTTACCTTTATATGAGACCGGTGAACTCTTGCGCCTGTTAGGTGTTGAATTGTTGATCAGTGGTAAGGCATGAGGATTGTCCATGAGTGAAGAGGTTCTGTTAAATGTAACGCCACGGGAAACGCGCATTGCGATGGTGGAAAACGGTGTCCTGACGGAGGTCTTTATAGAACGAGCCAGCCGCCTGGGTCTGGTGGGCAATATATACAAAGGCAAAATATCAAGAGTGTTGCCGGGAATGCAGGCGGCATTTGTGGATATTGGATTGGAGCGAACGGCATTTTTACACGCATCCGATATCCATGTTCCTAACAACGGAACAGAGGAAGGACGCCACACCGAAGATATTTCCAAGTTGGTGCATCAGGGGCAATCTCTGTTGGTCCAAGTGATTAAGGATCCCATTGGCAGCAAAGGAGCACGCTTATGCACGCAACTGTCCATTGCTGCGCGTTATTTGGTGCTTATGCCTGCCTTGCAGCACATTGGGGTTTCGCAAAAAATTGAGGATGAGGACGATCGCAATCGACTCAAACGATTGACGTCAGAGTTGGCGCTGGAGTTTGGCCAAGACGGCTACATTATTCGTACCGTTGCGGAAAATGCCACGGAAAAAGAATTAAAAGCCGATATGCAATTCCTGCAAAAATTGTGGAACGACATTCAGGAAAAATCTAAAACCCAAGCGGATGGCACTCTGGTTCATGAGGACCTACGCTTGATTATGCGTACCATGCGTGATCAGGTGGGCAGTGGCGAAGGGGTGGAGAAAATTCGCATCGATTCCAAGGAAAATTATGAAAAAATAGTTAAGTTCGCCAATAAGTTCATTCCGGAGGTGGTTTCACGGATTGAATACTATCCAGGCAAACGTCCTATTTTTGATCTTTATGGAGTGGAAGACGAAATCCAAAAGGCGTTGGAACGCAAAGTGGAATTAAAGTCCGGTGGCTATTTAATTATTGATCAAACGGAAGCGATGACCACTATTGATGTGAACACAGGTGCATTTGTGGGACATCGAAATCTGGAAGAAACCATTTTCAAAACCAACCTGGAAGCGACGCAGGCCATTGTGCATCAACTGCGCTTGCGTAACTTGGGTGGAATTATAATTATAGACTTCATTGACATGAGTGACCCGGAGCATCGCTCCCAGGTATTGTCGGCTTTAGAGAGGAGCCTGGAACAGGATAAATCCAAGAGCTATATCAGCGAGGTGTCGGATCTGGGTTTGGTTGAAATGACCCGAAAGCGAACCCGCGAAAGTTTGGAACACGTGATGTGTGAGGTTTGTCCCACTTGTGCCGGTCGAGGTTCGATAAAATCAGCCGAGACTGTATGTTATGAGATTTTCAGAGAGTTAATACGCGAAGCTCGCCAATATGACGCGCAACAGTTTTTGGTAATTGCCTCGCAGGAAGTAGTGGACTTGATGGTGGATGAAGAATCCAATACGGTAGCTGAGTTGGAAGAGTTTATCGACAAGCCAATAAAGTTCCAGGTGGAAACCATGTACAACCAGGAACAGTATGATGTGGTTCTTATGTAATGATGTATTTACACAGCACAAACACGCTGAATCGGCTCGATAGTCGACAGCGGACGGTGGTGACTCGCTGATAACTATGCGCGCTGCTCGTGTTTTTTCTTTTCTTTGGGCCAGTATCTGGTATTTACTCGCCGGGCTAATTCTTATTGTGGCGGTCAGCTTCAGTCTTGCGCGGCTGTTTCTGCCTATGTTGACAGATTCCGTACACAAAGTGGAACAACTGGCCGGCGATGTGATTGGATATCCCATTAAGGTGGCTTCCCTTGATGCTGAGTGGCATGGATTTGGGCCATCCTTGGTCCTCAAGCAAGTGCAATTGCTGGATAAAAAAACGAAGAAACCCTTGTTACGATTTGAAAAGGCCCGTCTGGGTTTTGGTTTGGTAGAAACCATTGCCGCAAGGCAACTGAGTTTTAACCATTTTGGTGTAGAAGGCTCAGACTTGACCCTGATTCGGGAGAAAGACGGCAAACTGTCCATCCCCGGATTTAATCCCACAGTGGCTGCCGGCAGCCCCGAGCCTAAGGACAGCCCTGAGCCTAAGGACAGCCCTGAGCCTAAGGACAGCCCTGAGTCTAAGGACAGCCCTGAGCCTAAGGACAGCCCTGAGTCTAAGGACAGCCCTGAGTCTAAGGACAGCCCGGTAACCAAAGACAGCTCCGCGCCACAGCAACCGAATAGTGACTCAAGCCTTATGGACTGGATACTGGCGCAGGGTCGAATAGGGTTTACTTTCAAGAATCTCAAATACATTGATAAAACTGCAAAACCCAAAGTTCACAAATTCAAAAATGCTGCGTTTGAACTTAAAAACAGCTTCAATCACCATTTGATCAGCGTTGAATTCGGTATGGCTCATGATGTAGACCAACGGCTACGCATATCCGTACAGACTGAAGACGTGTTGGCCCGGGAGCCCTGGTCCGGGCGAGTGTATGTTAATGGCGCCGGTGTCAATATGTTGGACCTGCTCAACACCCTGAATGTATTACCTTATCGCATCACTATGGGCGATTCCCGTTTTGAATTTTGGTCCAACTGGGAACAGGCCACTTTGGTGGCAATGGAGGGTAATTTTTCCTTTCGCGACCTGGTGCTGCATCGCACCCCTGCCGCATCGCAGCGTTTGAATTATGAGCATTTGGAAGGTCGGGTCAGTTGGGAGAAGGACGATAAAAGTTGGCGTCTGGGATTGGATCGCTTTGTTATCAGCAATAACGACAGCCGTTGGCCTCAGACACGTGTCATGGTTAATGCTCGTCTCGAAAATGACCCCGGACCTGAATACACCATACGGGGATCTTTTTTACGGCTGGAGGATTTGTTGCCGGCGGTCCGTTTTCTGGATCTACAGCAGCCCTTGCTGGAAAATTTGCAGGAATCCAGTTTGCGCGGTGACGTATACGAATACAGTCTGTCTTTGGAGCCGGTACAAGCACGCTACCGGTTTATTGCTGAAATAGAAAATGCCAGCGCCATACCCAATGGAAAGTTACCGGGTTTCAGTAATATTAGCGGTGCGGTAGAGCTAAACCAGAGCAAGGGATATGTGAAGTTGAGTAGTGCCGACGGTGAAATATTTTTCCCTAAGATTTTCCGAAAACCCTGGCCTATGGATCGTTTGACGGGGGAAGTCAGTTGGCAAAGCGAAGCGCAGGCGTTTTACCTGACCGGACGTAATTTAAGTATTACCAACGACGATTTGGGTTCTCAGGGTTTGTTTGATCTGGAAATACCCGCTGACGGGTCGTCGCCTTTTCTTAATCTGCTGTTTCAATTCGACGATGGCGACATCAGTCAGACTCATAAGTATCTACCCATAACGATCATGCCTCATGGTTTGGTTTCCTGGTTGGATAACGCATTGTTGGATGGACTTGTTAGCAAGGGTGGTGTGGTGTTTCATGGTCGTTTAGGGGACTTTCCTTTTAGCCGCGGGAACGGGACTTTTGAGGTTTCCTTCAGCACTCAGGATGCTGTGTTTAACTATGCTGAAAACTGGCCGGTTATCCAAAGTGCCTATGCCGATGTAGTGTTTCGAGGTCAACAATTGGATATTACTTTGAACTCGGGTCGTTTATTTTCATCAGAAATACGCAATACGCAAATAAAGTTGCCTAATTTGGGTGGCAAAACCATGCGGTTAAGTATCAAAGGGGATATCAGCGGGCCGACAGCAGATAAATTTAAGTACATGGTAACCAGCCCGCCCTTGAGCCGTAAGTTTGGCGCCTTTTTAAGTGATTTGGATGCAGTTGGTAACAGTGATTTGAATCTGGACATCAATCTACTATTGGGGGAGGAAATCACGTCCAAAGTCAGTGGTCGAATCCAATTTGTAGACAACACCATTTCCAGCGGAAAAATGGGTGAGATATTTACTCAAGCCAATGGCGTTATGCATATTGTTTCGGGTGGTTTGGAGGCGAAGGACATTAAAACCCAACTATTCGGGCAACCCACTAGTATCAATATAAACACCATTGACTATAAGAAGCAGCCAAAAGGTGCTGTGGAAGTTCAGGCTACAGGACGGTTTGATGCCAAGGATTTGAGTGCAAGGTATTTGCCGGTATTAAATGACCTGGTGGACGGAGGTTCTGACTGGACAGTGACAACCACCGTACCCACCGGAAGTATTGCCGGAGTCAGTGATCCGGTTGCGGTGACGGTTCGGTCGCGCTTGGAAGGAATTGAAGTCAAGCTTCCCAAGCCATTTAACAAAATGGTGGAAGAACCTTTGGATTTTCGGATTCAAGGCAATATTTTTCCGGGCAATAGATTCGAGCTGAAAACCAAATACGGGAGTCGCTTCGATGGAATATTTGAAGTGGCCCAAGAAAACAATAAGAACAACATACGTGGTGAGTTGCGGTTTGGTGGAGGACACGTGGTATTGCCCGGGGGATCCGGGTTTCGTCTAATGGGGCATTTGGAAAATTTTTCGGTGGATGTATGGCGATCCCTTGTAAATCAAATCCAAACGGGTAGCGCTGCGACCTCACCTGCGGTACCTACATGGGATGTGGTTGATGTTATTCACTCTGCCGACTTGGAAGTTGATCAGTTTGAGCTTTTTGGTCAAAAAACAGAGAAACTGAAGTTATTACTGGTCAAAAGTGAGTCTAAGCTGACCGCAAAGATCGAATCCAGCGATTTGAACGGTGAAATAAAAATACCACGCAATCTACAGCGCAATGCCATCGAGATGGAATTGGAAAACTGGCGTTTGACTTCTTCCGAAGGCGCTTCCTCTGCCATCGATCCACGCGATCTGCCTGCGATCAAGGCGTTCGCAAAATCGGTTATGTATGAAAACCGGAATTTTGGCAGTGTACGTCTGGAAACCACCAAACTGGCGGAAGGTCTGCGCGTTGAACAATTATTGGTAAAACCCAAGGCCACTAATATATCCGCGTTTGGTAAATGGATCGTTCAAGGGGGTAAGCAAACCAGTCAGTTTGAGCTGTATCTGGACAGTAGCGATCTTGGGGCCACCATGAATGATTTAGGGTATATCAACAGTATTGCTGAGGGTGCAGGTAAATTGGTGGCCAATATCACTTGGGACGGTCCTTTGCCTCAAGCGGATCTTAACCACTTGAATGGCGCCGTATCGTTCAATTTCAATGAAGGGAGATTGTTGGAGATTGACCCGGGAGCCGGGCGTCTGTTTGGGTTGTTCAGTCTGCAAAACCTGCCCCGGCGCTTATTGTTGGATTTTTCCGATTTGTTTGAAGATGGCGTCAGGTTCAATACTATTAGCGGCGATTTCCGTATAGATAGCGGAGATGCTTACACCACCAACTTTGCTATGGACGGTCCCGGGGCCAAAGTGCAGATTGCCGGGAGAATCGGTTTGGCCAGTCAGGATTATGACCAACTGTTAACCTTTATGCCGCAATCAGCCGATATAGCCTCCATTATCGGTCTGGTCGTGGCGACCCCGTGGGCAGTTATATTGCCGCAGATTTTCAAAGAGGACATTAATAAAGCCCTGAGTGTACAATATACATTGTCCGGAGACTGGAAAAGTCCCAAACTGGAACCGGTACGTGTCGTGGAGGTTGCGGAAGAAGAAGCGCCTTGATGCAAAGGGGATCTTGGTCAAAATGATCATTGGCAGGTTGTCTGCATGGTAAAATTGCTATGATGCAATTCCGACTTTTTTAACATCAGTATGAGTGATGCACAGTGAGTAAAGAGCAAAAAAAACAACATCCTAAAGTGGCTGCGGTGCAAATGGCATCCGGCCCCAATGTGAATGCCAACTTGATCGAGGCAGGTCGTTGGATTGGCCGGGCGGCACAAGACGGCGCTCAAATGGTGGTCCTGCCCGAAAATTTCGCCATTATGGGAATGAAGGAAAGCGACAAAGTAGGCGTACGGGAATCGGAGGCGGGTGGTCCTATACAGGAATTTTTAGCGGAACAAGCGGAAAAAAACCGTATTTGGTTAGTGGGAGGCACTACCCCCATGGTTGCCAAAAGCGATAATAAAATCAAGGCCGCTTGCCTTATATACAACAGCGAAGGTGAATTGGTGGCACGTTATGACAAAACGCACTTGTTTGATGTGCGGATTGAATCGACAGAAGAAAACTATGCGGAGTCGGAAACCATTGAAGCTGGAGAGGAGGTGGTTGTCATCGACACTCCTTTTGGTCGCCTGGGGGTGGCAATTTGTTACGATTTGCGTTTTCCGGAGCTGTTTCGCAATATGTTGGATCAGGGAGCGCAGATTATCGCCTTACCTGCCGCTTTTACCGCAACAACCGGTAAAGCTCACTGGGAGATTTTGGTGCGAGCCCGGGCCATAGAAAATCTAAGCTACATCGTGGCAGCTAATCAGGGTGGCTATCATGTCAATGGCCGGGAATCCCACGGTGACAGTATGATTGTCGACCCCTGGGGTAACGTGTTGGATCGCTTGGTCAGTGGTTCGGGCTACGTAATGGCCGAAATTAACCTGGATATACAAGCGAATACCCGGCAGAAATTTCCAGTTGTGCAGCATCGCAGGTTTAGTTGCGTTATATAAGACGGATAGGCGGTCTCGACCTCGTGTCACAACTATCGATTTCTGATTTTGGAACCTTTGCTGATTCCTTTCAAATGTCCGGATTGTGGGGCAAAGGTTAGATTAGATATAGAGATTAAGCTTGTGGTGCGGTGTGAGTCGGGTGCAGTGTCCGGGAAAATTATGTATGATGCGCCCAAATTCATCGATAGGGGCCTATCAGTGCTTGTAGAAAAAATCAGGAATAGGGAAAGCGGAATAGTTGTTTACGGAATTGTTCCTCCCAAGCAAGGAACGGATTCGGATAAAATTGCGCAAATTGCTGATCTGCAAATTCAACGGCTCCAAGGCAAGGGAATTGATGGGCTAATCCTCTATGACATCCAAGATGAGTTATCCCGCACACAGGAAGAACGACCGTTTCCTTTTATGGAAACACTGGATTCCTTCGCGTATAGCCATGAATATCTATCGACATTATCCGTTCCCAAAGTTATTTATCGTGCTGTGGGTAAATATTCGCAAGAAGAGTTGTCGCGATTTTTAAAGAAAATCTCAAAGGATAAAGAGTTAACCGTTTTTGTGGGTGCCGCATCAGCCTCGCAAAAAGTTACTTTGTCCGTTAACGAAGCGTATAAGCTTCGTGCGGATATTGACAATGATATTTGTTTGGGTGGGGTGGTTATTCCGGAGCGACATAAAACCAAGGGGGATGAGCACCTTCGGGTTTTCGGAAAAATGGCCGAAGGCTGTTCTTTTTTTGTTTCTCAAGGGGTATATGACGTTAATGCATCCAAGGATTTTTTATCAGACTATTATTATTACGGTAAAGAAAACAATATTCCCTTAGTGCCCATTATATTCACCTTGACTCCCTGCGGTTCGTTAAAAACATTACAATTCATGAAGTGGTTGGGAATTCATATCCCCAAGTGGCTTGAAAACGATTTGTGTCATTCGGATGATATATTGCAAAAATCCGTGCATCTATCGGCACAAAACTGGAATGAGCTGAAAAGTTTCGCACAAGAAAAAAATATTCCCATCGGATGCAATATAGAAAGCGTCGCAGTGCGAAAAGTGGAAGTGGAGGCATCCATAGAGTTGCTCAATCGGGTGAGTAAAAGTTGGCAGTGATGCCAGGCAAGGAAATCTTAGACTGTTTCGATGCTACGGAACACCGATAGATTCGCGCGGATGGGAATCTGGCACTTTCCCCGGTTCAAGTTCCAAAATAAAGAGGTTTTTTGGCCCCGGTGTTCCGGTGCTAGACGAGCAGCAGATTCGCGGTTTATTTAGAACATACGAAACCGTTCGTTGTAGCAAACACAAAACCTCGGGAAACCCGTTCTGGGGCAAGTCCATCACCTGTATTTATTCCGTAGTTGCTCGAAAAGTTTGAGACAAGCTATTTAATTGCTTTCCTCCAATTCAACCCCTTCGCATCCTTGTTATCTCAATAACGAACTACGTAGGCGTAATCCTACTTTTGTGAAGTTTTGGATTGCGTCAGGTTACCCGTTTTACCCGATTTCATAAAAAAATGTCGCTGTATTACAACTGCACTTTAGACTGTTATTACAGAACAAAATTAAAGTTCACAAAAATCACTAAAAAAGTTTGACTACGTATTGACTCATTTCTAAAAATGGATAGGATTAGGGTCAACACCTAAGTGGTACTTATTTTATACGTACGTATTCTCGAAGGTGTCACGAATCTCATATCAGACGTCAGGTAGCAGGAGAAGTATCGGCTATGACAATTCACTAAGCATCCGCCAAAGACTCGTTGTTTTATCCGTAGGAACGCATTGCAGTAAAACACCGCTGTTTACCGGCATTAACAATTGAAGGACAGTTTATGAAAAACATATTTGTTTTTAGGGACTGCTATTACCTATTGATTTTGGTTTCACTATTGGCTGTAAGCGTCAATGGCATGGCGGGCCCCAGAGATCAAGCGAAAAGAATCCATGACCGACTGGCAGCTGCTCCACCGTCTGAGGCGGTTTTGGCGTCCATGGCAGCCAAGATCGACGCCGGTGACAGTATAGGTGCGGCAATGGAAGCCATGAATAATCCCGGTTTTTACAATATCTTCTTAAAAAACTGGATAACCCCGTGGACCAATATTTCTGAAACCGTTTTCGCGCCTCTAAACGATTATACCGCCACTGCCATTGGCGTTATCAGAGATGATATTTCGTTTCAAGAAATTCTAACGGCCGATGTGGTGTACATCGGAGTCGTTGCCGGTTTGCCATCGTATTCACATACAAACAACGATCACTACCAGTCTCTGGAAGACAGCAATGCGAACCTGGGGAGTCCGGCGGTGTTGCAACGAGTACAGCAATCAACCTTGCCCAATGCACAGTTGAGTTCATCCCAGACGGCGGGAGTGCTGACAACGCGTGCAGCGGGAGAAGCGTTCTTGAGTGCGGGGACCAATCGCAGAATGATTGAGTTTGCTTTCAAAAACCACTTGTGTTCGGAAATGGCGGAACTAAATGATGTCTCCCGACCGCCGGATCGCATCCGCCAGGACGTTAGCCGTAGCCCTGGCGGAGACAGCGCTATATTTTTAAATTCTTGTGTTGGCTGCCACGCAGGTATGGACCCTTTAACCCAGGCGTTCGCCTACTATGAATGGGACGCGGAAGCCGAACGCGTTGTGTTTACCAACAATTCAGTGCAAGACAAGTATCTCATTAATGCAAACACATTTCCCCTGGGGTACGTTACAGCCAATGATCAATGGATTAACTATTGGCGTAAAGGGAAAAACGCGCTTTTAGAGTGGCGTGGCACCAGTGCCAGTGGATTTGGAGTGAAAAGTCTTGGGGAAGAGCTGGTATCCAGCCGTGCCTTTTCAACTTGTCAGGTTAAAAAAGCTTTTAAAGAAATATGTTTTCGCGCTCCGGCAAACCCTATGGAGAGGAACGAAATTAACCGCATCGCAGATGTTTTTGAAAGCTCCAACTACAGTATGAAACGTGTGTTTGCTGAGGTGGCCAGTTATTGCATGGGGAGTTAGTTAGAAGTTGCGAATGCCGCAGTCAAAGGAATGTGCAAGAGCCAAACAGGATGCTGGGCTGACGGATTTGATTCAAATGCATCATAGCTGAATTTATAACAGGAGTATCGTAATGGTTGATTTAGTGCACAGTTCTGGCAAGAACGGATATCCAGCCAGTATTAGAACAAAAAAGGGAATTGAAACCGGAGTGATTACAGGAACTGGTTCCACTCTGCTGCTTGGATTCTTATTAGTGATGTTGTTGGCTCTGCTCTCCGGTTGTGGTGAGGAAGAAAGTGAGGCCGCTGGTGGGGGAAGTGTCAACTCATCGGCTTCCGTGTCCGTTTTCCAATCCACGCTATATCCTGTTCTGGTAAGCCGATGTGGTGATTGTCATGCCAGTAGCGGTCCCAGCGGCACTCCGGATTTTGCTCACGAGGATGTGGCTACTGCGTTTGGCGTTGTGGAATCCAATACAATGGTGAATTTCAGTAATCCAAACAACTCCCGTTTAGTGCAGAAATTGCTTAATGAATTACACCGTTGTGGAGCTACGTGTGATGCATGGGCCCGGGAAATTTCAACAGCCATCAGTAATTGGGGCGCGCAAATCGCAGATAGTGGCGGAGGCAGTGGAGGAGGCAGTGGTGGAGGATTGATTGCCAGTACCTCGTTGAGTCTGTCTGATAGTGAACAGGGAGCGGGTAGCGGTCGTATTGAGGATGCTGTCATTGCAAAATACGAATTTAAAACGGGAGCCGGGCGCACAGTATTTGATACCAGTGGGGTCTCGCCGGCTTTGAACCTTACCCTAAGCGATAACATTAATTGGTTGTCCGGTCAGGGAATAGAGATAACGGATCCTAATGCTGCTGAAGTTACCAAGGCTGTAGGTTCAGCGGCAGACAGTGTCAAGTTATATGATCTCATTGCCGGACCTACCGGGACTCGTCAGTATACCATCGAGGCTTGGGTATTGAATGCCAGTACTGCTTTAACCGGCCCGGCTCGAATTGTCAGCTATTCCAGAGATGCGACCAACAGAAACTTTATGATGGGGCAGCAAAACGACTACTATAGTTTTCGTAATCGAAGCAATTTGACCGGGGCAAACGGTTCCAGTCCGGCATTGGAGACTGACAACAACGCAGGGGATCTGAAGACTGAGTTACAACATTTGGTTTTCACATTTGATCCGAGTAATGGCCGTAATATTTACATTAACGGCGTGAAAGTAGGGTATGACGGTGTTAACTCAGATCCGGCCGTACCTGCGGACATCTCTAATTGGAATAGCAGCTATCAGTTCGTATTGGGTAATGAAGTCCCCGATGGAGTTCGCAGGCAATGGTTGGGAAAAATGTTTTTTGTTGCCATACACAACCGAGCTTTGAGCAGTGCGGAAGTTTTACAAAATACCCAGGCGGGATTTGGACAAACTTATATTCTTCGATTTGATGTCAGCTCTTCATTAGACTCGTCAGGTTTCACAACAAGTGTTGTCAGTATGGAAGTGGCGGAATTGGATGGCTACAGCTACGTGTTTGGTCGACCCACTCTAACCACAAGCATTCCGTCCCCCACTTTTCCACTGAAAAATATCCGGATTGCTGTCAATAACAATGTGCCTGCTGCGGCACAAGCGTTTGCAACGGTAGATACAATCGTGACGAATTCGCCCTTCTTGTTATCGCCTCTGGGGGCAGTGATTCCCAAAGACCTGGGGCCGGAGGTTGATCGATTTAAGCTGGTGTTTGAGGTTTTGGGTGCAAATATGGATGTGATGATTGAACAGGAACCTGTGGCCAGTCCGGACCTAAGCGTAAACCCAAGGTCACCGGACGTAGGGCTTCGCACCTTCGCCCAGATTAATAATACTATGGCCGCGGTTACCGGAGTTGATGTGTCGGTAGCCCAGTCTACTTATGCTGCGTTGCGTGAGCAGCTACCCGGTACTCACGATCTTGGAACCTTTGTGTCGGCCAATCAAGTAGGTATAGCCAAGCTGGCTTTGGAGTATTGCAGCGCCTTAGTGGGCAGCGCCTCGTTGCGGACGGCATTTTTTGGAAACACCTTTGAATTTGGTTCCCCGGTGAGTACGGCATTTAGTAACCAGGTCAAACGAAATATCATTATTTCCAACTTGGTTAACAAAATGGTTGGCACCAATCTCAGCAGTCAGCCGTCATTAGCTGAGCTACAGCCGGATTTGGATCGGTTGATCACGGAGCTTACCGCCGGCTGTAACGTGGCATCTGATTGTGACGCGACAAGAACAAGAGCAGTGGTTATTGGTGCATGTGCGGCTGTGTTAGGTAGTGCCGCTGTTTTGATTCACTAATAAAAAACTTCGGAACCTTTCGATATATGAGGACTGGATTATGGCTAAGAAAATGAAACGAATACAGAAGTTGGACTTTGATTTACCGTTGCAGATTGAAAATCACGGGCGCCCTGTAAGTCGTCGGCAATTTTTGGGGCGAGGACTGATAGCCGGTGGGGCGTGCGCGATAGGGCCGTCATTGCTTGGGCTGTTAGGCCCCAATGCGTACGCAGCGGTGACCGAGGCAGATTGTGGCGTCAGCGTCGGTGCGGCGACAAACGGAAAAATTCCGTTTATTGCCGTGGATTTGTCCGGTGGTGCCAATATTGCCGGATCCAACGTTTTGGTGGGTGGTGCATCCGGGCAGACTCAGTTTTTGTCTGCTGCCGGTTATAGCAAGTTGGGATTGCCGGCTAATCGATTACCAAGTTTGGCGGGACAAACCGACACCTTGGATGCCGGCGGCCAAGGTTTGTTGTGGCATGCCGACAGTGCCATGTTGCGGGGGATTAGGGACGTGGCAAGTCAGGCGACTCTGAACAATGTTAACGGTGCAATCCTCTGTGCTCGTTCAGCCAACGATACAGGAGACAATCCCCACAATCCTATGTACGGGATTTACAAAGCAGGCGCGGATGGGGATGTTGTCACTTTGATTGGGTCTCGAAGCTCAGAGTCCGGCGGACGTTCCAGGGCCCCCGATTCCATGATTGACCTCAGTGTGAGACCCACCAAGATTTCCAGCGGTGACGACGCCAGGGGTTTGGTGGATACGGGAAAACTGGCACAAGTCCTTCCCAATGGCAACGATGCGCGCAATGTCATGTTGGCTATGGAAAGAATCAGTGAGAAAAAGCTCAGCAAATTGCAGGAAGATACAGTTCTTGAACGGCTGGTGGAATGTGGTTATTTTGAAAGCACGATTACCGCGTCAGGGGATGCCGGCAGGACCGATATCGACGCAGATCCGCTGTTGAATTCAGTGTTTTCCAACAGAGGTTTGGATATAGACGATTTTGAGAAAACGGCAGCGGTCTCTAAGCTGGTGGTAAACGGACTGGCCGGTGCGGGTACGGTTCAGTTCGGAGGGTATGATTATCACGATAGTACCAGGACAACCGGCGACGCCAGGGATCGTAGAGCCGGCAGGGAGATTGGTGTGATATTGGAATATGCCGGCCTTTTGGGTCGACCGGTGATGGTATATGTGTTTAGCGACGGTTCGGTTGCCAGCGATGGTACGGTTGATAGTACCGGTAAAGGTATTTGGAAAGGGGATAATTCGTCCACTTCTGCTTCGTTGATGCTGGTCTATAACCCAAATGGAATCCCTCAGATAGTCAATAACAATCAGCAAATCGGTTATTTCCGGGATTCCGGCTCCATAGAGACTGCAGCTACGGTTATCAGCAACAATGTTGATCAACTGGCGGAAGCGGTGGTGCTTAACTATATGGCTCTACACGGAGAAGCCGGGCGATTTGCTTTTGTGCTGCCGAATCATGGTTTGGGTTCCACGGCGTCGGATTTGGACGCTTTGATAGCATTCGCACCCATTGTATAGCAAAGAAAGATAGATAGATGGTATTGGGAGGATTCAGTGTACGGAGTGTAGGGAGGTTAAGGAATATGGAGCGTTCAAGTCACATGGATGTGGTTACCCACAAGTTTCACAAAAATAAGAGGTAAGTCATATGAACGATCATGTAGAAAGTTTTCATTTCAGGAGATGTGCTAATGGAGAAATTGACAGACTATTGCAAAAAATAGGTGGGCATGGGGTGGTCTATCATGAAACCAATGGTTGGGTCACGTTTTTACCCTTAGGTGAGTCCAGCTCTTTGGTGGCGGCGGTGTCTGCCAATTGTAAGGGAGTGGTGTTGCACTACCTCTACGATGAAGATAACGCCTGGATGGTGAACTTATTCTCCAATGGTAAACTGAAAAGCAGCTATGTGAGTGTATGGTCTCCGGAATATTATGTAAAAGATGATTTGTTGGATATTACAGCATTCTATCCATATTTGATGACGCAGGAAGCTCAAACCGAGTTTCGGATGATTTTTACATTGGATGAATTTGAAGATATTTTTGAAGTTAACCCGGCCTTTCGATTCGCGCAATTGCTGGGAATAGAACACTATCAATGGTTGCCGTTACAGCGGTACAAGGAGAAGGCTATTACGGGAATGAATCGTGTACAGCAAGGATTTCGATTGGCGTAGGCAAGAGCGAAGGTTATGGTGCAAGTATAGGTGAGTGGGGGTGATGTTGTGGAAAATAAATTCTTAAATGATGCTGAGGATTCCAAGTTAAAACCGGCGACGGTCCGGGTGGTGGCTGCTGTTTCCGAAAAGACTGAAAAAATTATCGATACAGTAACTTATGGTATTGAAGATGTTGTGACATTAATGCGCGGGTTGCCGGGCACTAATCCGTATACGACAGCATCCGTCGTAAAGAAAACTTTAGAGTCGGCAAATATCAGCGTATCGAATGTGGTTCAAGAGGGTGAGCGAAAAGTAACAGTTGTGAAGCAGAAAATTTTGGAGTTGGAAAAAGAGATGCGGGGTTTGGAATTGCAAGCGGCGCAAAGGCGTGGCGAGCTCATGAAAGTGTCTTTCGAGCTCGAAGAGATGTACAGCGTGGTAGAGTTACTTAGAAAGGTTCAAAAAGTTCATCAATTCAAAGAGCAAAGAGGGCTTTAATCCATGGTCTGTAACAGCTGCTGTGAAGTAACTGTAGGTTTATAGGGGGTACTTATGGTAACACCTGACAGAATGCCGATTTTGTATCTTAAGGGGCTTTACAATCTGCAAACAGCCGAGATCTTTCACTTTCCGCTGCAAAATGCGGCGGCGAACGATCCGGTGATATATGTAAATATGGATCACTACGGATTTGATTCCGTGGAAAAAGCGTATATTGCAGCAATTTCAGCGACAAGACTTGTGGGAAAATATGCGCTTATTGTTTTATTGTTGGCGCTTGGAGTGGCATTCGGTAAGGGGTACATGCCAATTCCTTGGGAGTATGGAATAAAGCCTTTTGCAGTTCTGCTACAAACTATCAATGGAAAAGCAGGCAATGACGAAGGGGGTGACTCACAAAAGCTGCAATCAGATTTTACGCATACAAGCCGAACCCGTGTGGTTTCCGAATTCGAACAAATTGCCTATAGGGCAATTCGGCTGAACCATTGGCTGGTAAGTGATATGAGCGAGTTTACGGAATTATGGACTAATTCAGACGACCAAACCAGAGCAGCTGTGCGTCAGTCCGTTTGGTATCAGTATTTGGAATTTAAGCTTAAGCGGGAGGTGGCTGTTTTGCTCGGAGCAGGGAAAACATCAGATCCCTTGGTTATTTTTGCAAGAACTCTGGGAGTGGTCGGCGCCTATTCCAATCAAGTCTCTGTAGCGGAGTTGCAAGCAAGTCTGGAGCAACTAACACGGGCATACGAACGGGGAAAAATGATTTTAGTTGATGCATTATTCGCCGATCATGTAATTTCAAACTCAGGTGTCAGCAAAGACAAAGTGCGACAGGAGTTTTTAGAGCTGTTTTCCACAAGTCGCAGTAGAAAGCTGGAGTTGAGCAATGTTCGCTGGGAGATATTCGAAACGCATGCCAAGATCAGCGGGAATTTGAAGTTATCCATTTCGGGGCATAATAATCGGCCCCGATTGGAAGCTGGGAAGTTTCAAATGGTCTTGAAAAAGTTTGATAATCGATTGTTGCTTACTCACTATTATCGTCTGCTTGACTGATAATATCCCGTAAGTATTTAAATAGTGCTCGGAACGATTTGGGTGGTTTGTTTTCCTTATGCTCTTTGTGAGCGCTACGAAGCAGCTGACGCACCCGTTGACGGTCGGTTTCCGGGTGTTCTTCAATGAGTTGCTCCAGTGCGTGGTCCCCTTCGGCCAATAATCGGTCGCGCCAGCGCTCGATTGCGTGTAATTGGGCGTGGGCTTGTTTAGAATGGCCTTTGAGTGTTTCCAGTTTTTCCTGTATCGGGCCGGGGTCCAAATCACGCATGAGTCGACCGATGTATTGCAATTGGCGTTTGATGGCGCCGCGTTGGTGTATGGTTTTAGCCAAATGTATGGCGTCGACCAGGGCATCGGGTAAGTCGAATTGATTGAGCTGATCATTATTGAGCTTAATCAATTCTTCGCCCAGACTCTGACGCCGGTGCATTTCCCGCTTTAATTCGGATTTACTGACGTATTCCAATTCATCTTCTTCATCGTCATGTCGTGACACAATAGACCTCATAGACCGTTTAATTACAATAGCACGCGTTCAATGCCGCCATTGCGGGTTTTAACAAGAAAATCCTTTTGCCAATCCTTGCCCAGTAGCAACTGGGCCAATTCCACGACAATATAGGTAGTTTCCAGGCGAGTGTCATGACGGTAACGGGACAAGCCTTGCTGACATGCCGGGCAGGATGTTAACAGTTTTACTTTGTTGTCTGTGTTAACGCTGGTGCCGATCATGGTATTGAGATTGATTTGCAATTCCTCCAGTTTACGATGACGTACTTGGGTGGAAACGTCTGGACGGGACACGGCTAAAGTTCCCGCTTCTCCGCAGCATCGGTCAGAGAGAGGAACGTCCTGATTCATGAGTCCCAGCGTAACCTGTGTTGGCGTATAAGTTTTCATGGGACTGTGGCAAGGATCATGGTAAAGATAACGTGTGTCCGTTTGTGGTGCTGAGACGCCTTTTTCCAATAAGTATTCGTGAATGTCCAGCAGACGGCAACCGGGGAAAATCTGTTGGAATTGATATTTTTGCAGTTGGTCCATGCAAGTGCCACAGGACACGATAACGGTTTTGATGTCCATATAGTTGAGCGTGTTGGCAACACGATGAAATAATACCTGGTTATTTGTGGATATTTGTTTACCTTTGAGGCTGTCCCCATTGGATGTTTGTGGATATCCACAACACAGATAACCGGGAGGTAGTACGGTTTGAGCTCCTGTTTCATACAACATGGCCAGAGTTGCCAGACCAATCTGGCTGAACAAGCGTTCCGAACCACATCCGGGAAAATAGAACACAGCATCAGAGTCGTCGTCGACTTTTTTTGGATCGCGAATTATGCTGACGTACTTATCATCTTCCAGCTGTAACAAGGCTCTGGCGGTTTGTGAGGGTATGCGTCCCGGCATAGGTTTTTTTACCAGATTCACAACTTGAGTTTGCAAGGTCATTTTTCCGGTAGTGGCGGCAGGGGGTTTGTTGTGTTCTAACAGTTTGAAATAGCGAAACCACTTATAGGCCAGGCGCTGAGCCTTATAACCCCACTGAATTAGAAGCTTGCGCATGAGTTTAATCGCTGTGGGATCGGTAATATTCAAGAACAGCATGGACATGCTGGTACCGAGATTTGTATGTTTCTGCCTGTGCTGACGCAGTAACTGACGCATATGGATGGAAACGTCACCAAAATCGATGTTTACCGGGCAAGGCGACAGGCATTTATGGCATACCGTGCAGTGGTCTGCGACATCGTTCATTTCGTCAAAGTGACGCAGAGAGATTCCGCGACGGGTTTGTTCCTCATATAAAAAGGCTTCGATGATCAGTCCGCTCGCCAGAATTTTGTTGCGTGGCGAATACAGCAAGTTTGCTCGCGGTACATGAGTATTGCATACGGGCTTACATTTGCCGCAACGCAGACAGTCTTTTATTTCATCGTTGAGGGCACCCAACTCGCTGGCCTCAAGAATCAAAGCTTCCTGTTGCACCAATCGTAAAGAAGGGGTGTAAGCAGAATCCAATTGATCTTTTTGCAGCAGTTTTCCGGGATTGAATCTGTGCTTAGGATCAACACGATCCTTGTAAGCCCGGAATGCTTCGATAGCGCTGTCTTCCAGGTATTGAATTTTTGTAATGCCGATGCCGTGCTCCCCGGATATTACACCGCCTAAAGATTCTGCGATTTCCATGATACGGTCTACCACTCGTTCGGCTTCGTGCAACATATTATAGTCGTTGGAGTGTACCGGGATATTGGTGTGGACATTACCATCACCTGCGTGCATATGTGTGGCAACAAACAACCGGCTGCTGCGTATTCGCTGGTGAATCGCATCCAATTCATGGCGAACAGTTTCCAGTTCGCGACCGGCAAAAATTTCTTTTAAGGGTCGTTCCACGCTGTGGCGATAGGATACTCGAAGTATGCGTCGTTGCAGCAAGCGAAACAGAGATTCTTCGGATGCCGGCGTTTGTGAATTTAAATATTCGTTGTCTGTCACCAAGTCTTTATTGAGTAAATGCGCATGAGATGCGGCCGCAGCGTTCATATTGTCCAGTAGCTCCAGCCACAGGGCTTTGATGTGGTTGAGATGTTCCCTTGCAGATTCTATTTTGCTGCTGATAATAACATCGTGTTCCATGCTGGATTCATAGCCGGGTATACGCGCATTACCGCTCAGATCTTGGTCCAAATAGTCCAATACCGCATCTATCATGGATAATTTGTTTTTCGTGGATAACTCAATGTTGATGCGTTCTATGTATTCGCTGTAGTCGGCCAGTCGCTCCAGCGGTATTACCACGTCCTCATTGATCTTAAAAGCGTTGGTGTGGGCGGCGATAGCTGCGGTGCGGCTTCTATCCAGCCAGAAACGGGCTCTGGCCTCAGGGCTGACGGCAACAAATCCTTCGGCGTTACGGCTGTTGGCCATACGAACTACTTGGGATGCGGCATCAGCCACCACATCATCCTGGTCCCCGATAATATCCACCAGCAAGATCATCTTAGGGCAGTCGCGGCGGGTCGCTTTAGTGGTGTAACGCACGGCGCGGATGTAACGTTCATCCAAATGTTCCATGCCCGCCAGTTTGACTCCTTCAGACTGGTCCAGAAATTCTTTGGTTTCCACAATGGCGGGAACCGCCAGACGCATGTCTGGATCAAAGAACTCCAGACACACAGTGCGAATATACCTGGGCATGCGATGTAGGACGAACGTTGCTGAGGTGATGAGTCCGTCACAGCCTTCTTTTTGAACCCCGGGAATACCCCCCAGAAACTTATTAGTGACATCTTTACCCAAACCCAGTTTGCGGAGTTCTTTACCCGGCAGTCGCAGCAGTTGCGGTTCTCCGTCCAGGGTTTTCTTGTAGTCTTTATAGCGATTGATGCGAAAGGTTACCGTTTCTTGTTCGTGAATTTTTCCTAAATTGTGGTTGATCCGCTCCACTACAATCCATTTGGCATCGGGGGTTACCATAGACCAGGAAACCAGATTGTCCAAGGTTGTGCCCCATAGTACTGCTTTTTTACCACCAGCGTTCATGGAGATATTGCCTCCAATACAGGAGGCGTCCTGCGAGGTAGGATCTACCGCAAACACATAATCATGCGCTTCTGCGTGTTCCGCCACTCGGCGGGTCACCACACCTGCACCCACTTCCACCACCGCGGTGCTTTGCTCCAATCCTTCCAGAGTTCGATGTTCGATGGGTTTAATGCGGTCTAATTTTTCGGTATTAATGATAACGCAGCGGTTATTCAACGGTACGGCGCTGCCGGTGTAACCGGTGCCTCCGCCTCGGGGTATGATGTACAGATCCAAGGCGATACAGTCTTTAACAATTTTTACGATTTCTTTTTCATGATCAGGGCAAATGACGGCAAAGGGGAATTCAACGCGCCAGTCAGAGGCGTCAGTAACATGGGCCACTTTTGCATAACCGCTAAAATGAATGTTGTCCTTGCGCGTATGACGGGCAAAGCGTTTTGAAGCTTGCTTGCGCAGATCGTATTCCTGAGAAAACCAGGCAGCGAAATTGTCCACGGCTTCTCGGGTGTGTTGGACCAGTTGCAGGGCTTGAGTGTTGTTATTCGCACGGGCAAGAATTTGTTCCAATCGGTGGTTTAGTGCATGGATGAGGGAGTCACGCCGAGACTTGTTTTCCAACAAGTCATCCTGGATATAAGGGTTGCGAGAAACCACCCACATATCCCCTAAGACCTCAAACAGCATTCTGGCCGAACGCCCCGTTTTGCGGGAATTGCGCAAGGTGTTGAGCACATCCCACATTTCCTCGTTGAGAAATCGGGTAACGATTTCTTTATCGGAGAAGGATGTGTAGTTATACGGTATTTCGCGTATGCGTTGTTGATTGATCATAGAGCTGTTTTGGGCCGCAATGGCATGATTTTAACTCAAAATGTGTAGGAGTGTTGGCGAATTATACAGGAGCTTGGGTTGGTTTAATAATAGGGATTTGCGGGATTCGGAGCCATCAGCGGCATAAGCGCCATCGGCGGGTTGCAAAAAGCTGCCGGCGTTTTTATTCCCTGGTTTTCGTTGTAGAATAGGGCAAGGTTCACATCAGACACGGAATTTCCACTCTATACTGGCCATAATCCCTAAAACTCACAGGGCATGCATGAAATTCTCAATATTCAGATT
This sequence comes from Gammaproteobacteria bacterium, assembly GCA_029882975.1. Taxonomy (NCBI): domain Bacteria; kingdom Pseudomonadati; phylum Pseudomonadota; class Gammaproteobacteria; species Gammaproteobacteria bacterium. The sequence continues at coordinate 55,666 of JAOUJW010000001.1, read as the reverse complement.
TAATGGTTTTCTAAGCGGCATCTTAATCTTATTGTTGCTGTGGTTTAGCACAGCGCTTGCCGGTCCCCTGGAGGATGCCGATAAGGCCTATTCTGACGGTCAGTATGCCCAGGCCATCACAATCTGGAAGCGTTTGGCCAAGCAAGACAATGCTCAGGCACAAAACCGCTTGGGGGAAATGTATCGAAAAGGTCGGGGCGTAAAACGAAACTATAAAAAGGCCAGGTTTTGGTTTGAAAAAAGTGCTGCCAATGGTCTGGCCCAAGCCCAGTATAACCTGGGACGATTGTACCGCACGGGCAAGAATGCCAAAAAAGATGCCAAAAAGGCAGGGCATTGGTTTTTAAAGGCTGCCCAGCAGGGGTATGAAAAGGCCCAGTTCAGCGTGGCCGTCATGTACGAACAAGGCTGGGGGATGGAACAGGATCTGAAAAAAGCGGCGTATTGGTATAAAAAGTCCGCAGCTCAAGGCAACAAAGATTCACGTAAACGCCTGGCCAGCTTAGGTCAAACGGTAACCAGTTCGGTGGAACAGGCCAATATTCCTGCAAGTGAAAAGTTGCGCTTGTCGGCCCGCAGCGGCCAGTTGGAAGCGGTGCAGCGGCTGGTGACTCGAGGTGTCAGTCCCAATAACGCGGCGGATTCCCGCGGACGAACCCCTCTGATGGAGGCGGCCGCCAAGAACCAAGTACCCGTAGTACAGTTTTTACTGCAATCCGGCGCTCATGTGGACACAAAAGACAACCAAGGGGATTCGGCACTTATTCTCGCCGCCCGAGATGGTCATGAACGCGTGTTGCAGTTACTTATCAAGGCGGGGGCGCCAGTTCAATCGAGCGATAAATTTTTGCGTACTCCCCTGATGGAGGCAGTGAAGAAACCCAGTCCGGAGGCGGTGAAAAGCTTATTGGCAGCTGGGGCAGACCCCAATCGCAAGGATAAAGACGGTTTGTCGGCTGTCATGCTGGCCGCCAAGCAGGGGGATGCCGGTGTGATGCGCCTGTTACTTCGAGCCGGCGGCAATGCCAACACCCAGGACAAGAACGGACTGACGGCACTTATGTATGCAGTTATTAACAATAAAACAGAAATCAGTGAAACTTTGTTGTCGCAGGGGGCGGATGCCTTGCAACAAAACAAGGACGGGGAGAATGCGCTGACTTTGGCCGCAGCATACGGTTCTTTGGGCAGTTTGCAGGCCTTGGTGGCGGCAGGTAATCCACTGCAATTCGAAAACGAACGGGGTTGGACACCTTTAATGTTAGCAGCCAAGAACGGCCACCGGAATACTGTCAGCTATTTATTGAAATCCAAAGTTCGGGTGGATAAGCAAAACGAGTATGGCGACACAGCCCTTATGATCGCAGCAGCTGAGGGGACAGTTGCAGTGATTGAAAGCTTGCTCTCTTACAAAGCGGATTTGCGCATGCAAAACAAACAGGGTTGGACGCCGTTGATGTTTGCCGCCATAAACGGTAAACGAGAAGCGGTCAAGCTGATGCTAAAACACGGCGCGGATATCAATGCAAAAAACAATATGAAAGAATCCGCTTTAATGTTTGCCGCTGAAAAAGGTCATTATGGCGTGGTTTCAGATCTGGCGGGTTCAGGGGCTGCGCTCAATCTGAAAAATCGCAGTGGTCACAGCGCCTTAAGTCTGGCTCAAACAAACAAACACCAGAAAGTGGCCTCATTGCTGGAGTCGCGTGGTGCAGTAAAACACAAGCTGCCTGTTGCGCCTAAGCTAAAAACCAAAAAACAGTCCAAAGGGGCTTTGTCGGCCAAGTCTCTGTATGAGGGGTGGAGCGAATTAATGATCGCCGCCTGGGAAGGTAGAATCAAAGCTGTGCAAAAGCGTATTCGGCTGGATCGAATTAATGCACAGGAGCGCGATGGTTACAGCGCCCTAATGCTTGCGGCGTGGAAGGGGCATGGTGCCGTTGTTAAGCTGTTGATAGCAAACCACGCTGATATTAATCTGCAGCAAAACCAAGGATTAACAGCACTTATGTTAGCCGCCCGAGAGGGGCATGTAAAAGTGTTGCAACTGTTAGGGGCGAACGGTGCCAAATTAAATGCGAAGAACAAAAACGGACGTACTGCCCTGATGTTTGCCATATTGGATTCAAAGGAGAAAGCGGTGGCCACTTTGTTGGATCTTGGCGCTAACATTAACGTAAAAGCGGGAGATGGTAGCTCAGCGCTCAATCTGGCTATTGAAAGGCAACAGCAAGACATTGCTCGACGTTTGATTCACAAGGGTGCAGATCTCAACTGGGTCGATGCAAAAAAACGGGGCTTGCTGTGGCAAGCCTCGCGTTTTGGTTTGGTCAAGGTAGTGGATGAGCTGGTCAAAAAAGGAATTAACACCAGAGCAAAAGATCAGGATGGCGAAGAAGCCATGTTCAGCGCATGGTTGGCTGCGGTGAAGGAAGGCCATGTACGTTTGGTCCACTATTTTCTGGCGAGGAAAATAGCCATAAATGATAAGTCTCGCTTGGGTAATACGGCATTGCACTTGGCGGCGGATATGGGACAACTTAAAGTGGCTGAGATCCTACTGGCTAACGGCGCCGATGTGAATGCGGAAAATACTGTGCGAAACACTCCCTTGATTATGGCAGCAGCCTCGGGGCATCATGCGCTGGTGGAATTGCTGTTACAAAAAGGTGCGGACGCATCAGTAAAAAACAAACGAAAAGAAACCGCGTTATCATTAGCCAAAGCTCATAAGCACCAAAAAGTGGTGAGTGTGATTAAGGAACAAAATAAAAAGAGTTTTTTCTCAATTTTTTAATTTTTAATGAAAATGGAAACAAGTAAAAGAATATTGCTGATTAGGGCCGGGCAGTTAGGGGATACGGTCTGCGCCTCCAGTATTATAGAGCCACTGCGAGCTATCTACGGTGAGGATGTGCAAATCCATTGGGTGGCAAAGCGAGGCATGGGGAGGATTTTTGCTGCAGATCCCAGGATTGACCGTATTTTTGAGCTGAAGAGCCGTCGGAGCCCGTTACTGCTAAACCCGGGAAAATTTGCCGTGGTATTGGAATCCATGCGACAGCCTTATGATCTGGTGGTGAATCTGGAGCTGGGTAGTATGTTTAACTCCATGATGCGGCTACTCCGGGCAAAACAAAAGGTCGGTATGCCATTTCGATTGTTCGAAGAGCCTGAGCAAACCCATGCGGTGGAAAATCTACAACTTATATATCGTAGTTTTTTACCCGAGTCAGCCCTGGAAATTGCCGAGCCGTCACTCATAGGCAGCCCCGAGGTAACTATTCGCCAAAAATTCTCTATCCACGGAAAATATGTTGTTTTAGTGCCTAGTAATAGTCACCACGGGGCGGCTGAAAAGAATTACCGCGCTTGGCCTGTGCCGCATTGGCGGGAACTCATTAAACGACTGAGCGAAAAAGAGACCACGGTGGTGATTGTTGGGGGGAAAAACGAGCAAGAGTATTTTACCCGGTTGCAACCGTATCCTGAAAATGTACAGGATTTGGTGGGTCGTACGGATTTTCCGGAATTGGTCGGTTTATTACAGCATGCTGCCGCCGTTGTCAGTACGGATACGGGGCCGGCCCACATTGCCGGCGCTGTGGCCGCTCCCGTGTTAACTTTAATTGGTCCTACCAACCCGAGACGAACAGCGCCCTACAAAACGCGAAACAATTCGGTGCATATCATTAGCAGCAATTTGGAATGCAGTCCGTGTTATCACAGCAGTCGTTACGAGCAATGTACAGACAATCAGTGTATGGCTTTGATTCAGCCGGAAGTTGTATTGGAAAAACTGAACCGCGTACTTTCGCAAACCCCACAAATTGTATCAACGTAATTGGTGCCCAGGTTTTTGGGGGTTCCTGTTATAGGTGACCTTCGCGATTTGTTTCCCCGGTCGTTCTTAGGCCGTTCCATGCTTGGTTTCTACATGGATTCCCATATCTTTGAGCATGCCGGTGGGTACAATACCCCCGGCGCTGACAATCACTGCGTCGTTGTCGATGGTGACAGTTTCACCGTCATGCTCCAAAGTGACTTTATCGGTGAAAATTTCCTTTACCGTAGATTTTAGCAAAACTTGTAATCGCCCAGCTTCACGGGCTTGATCCACCTTAACGCGGTTTTTTTCCTTGGCACGACTGAAAGCGCCACTGCGGTAAGAAAGAGTCACCGTGGTACCCGCCTCCGCCGCAATGCTGGTGGCAGCTTCCAGAGCACTGTCGCCACCACCCACAACTAACACATGTTGGTTGCGATATTGTTCCGGATCCACCAATCGGTATACCACTTTGTTTTGTTCTTCGCCGGGGACGTCCAATCTGCGGGGGGTGCCACGCCGTCCCACGGACAAAAGTACGGTATTGGTTTTGTAACTGCCTTTTGTAGTTTTGACAATAAAACCTTTTTTACCGATGGGGGTGACGGCTTCCATGCGCTCGCCATAGTTGATTTTGATAGCCGTTTCCTGCACTACCTTGGTCCAAAACTCCATAAGTTTTTCTTTGGTTGTTTCTCGAAAACGCATTTTCCCGACCATGGGCAGTATGACCGGTGCGGTCATGACAATTTTGCCTCTGGGGTAGTGGGAAACGGTACCGCCGAAGGAATCCTGTTCAATGGTGACATAACGTAATTTGTGCTGTGCCGCACACAAGGTGGCGGAAAACCCCGCAGGGCCTGCGCCGATGATCACTACATCGTGCTCGGCTTCTTTTCCCATATCATTCCTGGAGGCGATGGCCTCCATGGCCTGACGTCCCTGGGTAATAGCATTGCGAATTAATCCCATTCCACCCAACTCACCGGCAATGTAAATGCCTTTGATGTTGGTTTCAAAGGTTTTATCCACATGAGGGATATCGATGCCGCGCTTTTCTGTGCCAAATACCAGGGTAATCGCTTTTACGGGGCAGGCGGCTTCGCAGGCGCCGTGGCCAATGCAATGGGTGGGGTTAATCAGTTCTACTTTATCGCCGATAATTGCCAATACATCCCCTTCGGGGCAGGCTTTAGCGCAGGCATTGCAGGCGATGCATAAATCCCGGTCGATCAGGGGATGCAAGGAAGCCGGTTCTGTGAGTCCTGCCTGCTGTGATTGGCGTAGGGCTTCGGCGTGTTTAGCGCTGGATCGACGTCGAAAATAAATGCGGCCAAACCAAATAAGGGCTACGGGTAGTAAATAAATGAAGAGAAGTACGTACTGGCCGGAAGAAAAGGAGGTAGCAATGTGTAAGTTCATGTCATCCCAGATGAAATCCATTTGGCGATCATTGTAAACAAAACGCGGGCGGTTTTCATGATTTTCGTCTGTTGCTGCACAGCGACAAGAATAGTTTAGTAAATTTAGTGACTTATACAATGCTGTAAGGTTCTGTCGCTCAGTCACGACAAGCCGATTCAGCAGCGTGAGTGTAACTTATTGATTAGCTTGTGAAATATACTTGGCGCGGTTTGTGCGATGTAGTTTGAAGAATAAAAAAAGTGTGATGCTCAGAATTATAAAAACTCTACGCTATTCACAGTTTTCAATGTCAGTAAGGACTACTTTTATCAGTTCATAACGGTTCACTACTGAGTTTTTATGTGTACCGTGTTTTATTAGTTCCCAACTGTGTTGAATTCATAGCTGTTTTTCAGTTCACCTCAGTTCATCCGTAGTTGAGCAAGGGGTATTCAAAATTGTGAATATATTCCCAAATATCAGCTATTGGTGTATGCTATTGCCACTTACGCAGTGGTCGACAGGATAGTAAGTGTTGTTTTGTAAACGAGTGAGATATTATGCAACCAGCTTTAGCTAAGAATTTAAATAAGTCAGAGATTTCCACCGCAGCGGAAAACTCACAAGGACTGATTCGCATGGAACGATCTGCCCCAGCGGTGCCGCTGAGTGCAAAGCTAATTCCCCAAGAGAAACTCAAACGCCTGGCTCGACGCTCGGAGTTATTTTTTGCTGTGGGTCTGATGTTGTTTGTGGCAGCACTGTTTATATTGGGTCGTATATTCTATGACGAGCGCTATTATACCCCCGAAGAAGGTCTGGGCTATTTTCTGGGCCTCACCGGTGGGGTGATGATGCTGGCCGCGTTTTTCTACACAGCATTTAAGTATGTTCCCATGTTGCGTACGCGTTCCATCATGAAACACTGGCTAGGCATACATATTTTCTTTGGTATTACCGGCCCTATCTTGGTAATGATTCATTCTACTTTTACCATTGGCTCCCTCAATGGCGGTATTGCCTTAATCAGCATGATGCTGGTTTTGATGAGCGGAATCATGGGTCGGTTTTTATACTCCAAGACTCATTTTGGTTTGGGTGGGCAAAAAGCCCGAGTCAAGGATTTGCAGGAAACATTAAAGTTGGCAGGGCGTAAGATAAAATCCTCACGCCTGGAAGATTTTACAGACACGGTGTTGAGTCATCGCGAGTCCTTGCCTCATGCGATTTGGGAATTGACCACTTTTGGTTGGCGTCGGCGCTGGTTGGTTTTTCAGCTGACAGAAAATATGCGATTACATTTAAACATGATGGCCAGCGACAACGGTTGGAAAAATCAGGAATTGAGATACAGGCGCCGAGAGTTCAAGAAACAGTTGAGTGATTATATGGATACCTTGGAAAAAGTGGCCCTGTTCCATGTGTATGAACGTTTTTTTGCCTTCTGGCGCAACGCCCACGTACCCCTCTTGTATTTACTGCTTATGAGCGGGGTGGTTCACGTGATTGCAGTCCACATGTATTGACGGAATGATAAATGTTAGGGGGTCGTAAGCCCAATCAAGTTGGGCTGCTGCTGATTATGGCTGTTTCTCTATTTGCATCATTGTTAAAGGTATCTTCCGCGGATGTGCTGGACTCCATGGAAAAAGCCTTGATGCCTGGAGAACTGAGTGAAGCGCATGCGAAATTTGAAGATAAATGTACCGAGTGTCATAAAATGTTCAGCCAGTCCAGCCAGAATGCCCTGTGTTTGAATTGCCACGATCATAAGAATATTAAGAAAGACATTCAGTCCAAGCGGGGTTACCACGGACGAATTCCCGGTATCAATAAAAAGGATTGTAAAGTCTGCCACAGAGAACATTTGGGTCGAAAAGCGGATATTGTTTTATTTGATAAGCAGACATTCGATCACGGTCAGACAGATTTTCCTTTGCGCGGAACGCACAGGGAGACCCAATGTCAGGCCTGTCACAAAAAGGACAAGAAATATTATCAGGCGAAAAGTCAGTGTATCGACTGCCATGAGAAACAGGAACCCCATAAAGGTAAATTGGGAAAAGTTTGCAACAGTTGCCATCGTGAAACCAGTTGGAATGACTTTCAATTTGACCACTCCAAAACCAAGTTTGCTTTAACTGGTAAGCATAAAGGCGTGGAGTGTCGAGATTGTCATCCGCAAGAGCGATATGTGTCGGTGCCTACAAAATGTTTTTCCTGCCACAAAAGCGATGATAAGCACGAAGGACGATATGGCAACAAATGTAAGGAATGTCATAACCCTTTTGGCTGGACAGAGGAAAAATTTGATCACGACAAAACGGACTTTAAACTCATTGGGCGTCACAAAAAAGTGACTTGCGAGCAGTGTCATAAAAAAGGTGAAAACCCGTTTAAGAAAAAACTCAAAACCGATTGCTATTCCTGCCACCGGTTTTCTGATCAGCACAAAGGACAATACGGTAAGAAATGCCAGGATTGTCACAGTGCACGCTCCTGGTCAAAGACGACATTTGATCACGATAAAACGGACTTTCCGTTAAAACACAAACATAAGAAAGTCACATGTCGCGATTGCCATCCGGGACATTTGTACAAAGACAAGGTTAAAACCCAATGCTACGCTTGCCACCGGCCCCACGATGTACACCGTGGTGAGCACGGTAAAGCTTGCAACGATTGCCACACGGAAAAGGGCTGGGTAGCAGATGTGGAGTTTGATCATAATCTTGCCCGCTTTCCGTTGTTGGGGTCACATGCGGCATTGGCGTGCGAAGAATGCCACAGTTCTTCCAATTTTCGAGAGGCAGAGTTTCGCTGTGTGGCCTGCCACAAGGCGGATGATGTCCATAAGTCCAAATTGGGTCCGCGCTGCGGTTTGTGTCACGTGTCAAATGATTTCAAGGCTTGGGATTTTAATCACGACAAAAGAACCGAGTTTCCATTGAAAGGTGCGCATAAAGGCATTGATTGCCTGATATGCCACCGTTATCCGGTAAGCAAACACTCAGAATTACGCTTACCAAATTCTTGTGTAGGGTGTCATGCGGCAGACGATGCGCATGATGGGGGGTTTGGTCGGGTTTGTGATCGTTGTCATAATCAGACCAAATTTGAGGAAGTCCGAATGGGCTCGTTTTAGGAATCCTGGTTGGACCAGTGACGCCTTAACCAGAGGATCTGCGATATGAAACCTTTTAGTGCTGCCTTAGGTACGACAATGAGATCTTCCATAATAACTATAATATTTGTTTTGCTGAGTTCTATTGGATTCAGCGAATTGGCTTTTGCAAAAAAAGACGGTGATTTTGACCATTTTACAACCGGGTTTCCCTTGAGTGGTGAACATATTCGAGTCAGTTGCGATTCGTGCCACAAGCGCGGTGTATTTAAAGGTACACCAAAAACCTGCAGTGGTTGTCACGACAACAGGCGCGCTCCGGGGAAGAATTCCGGGCATATCATCACGAACAATTCCTGTGATGACTGTCACACCACTTTTACCTGGGATACGGCTACGGTAGATCACTCGGCGGTTAAAGGCAGTTGCCGTAACTGCCATAAAGTGTCCTCAGGGCATGTGAACACCAGCGCAGAATGCGATCAATGTCATGGGACCATAGCGTGGTCGCCCGTGTTTTTCGATCATTCCAAGGTGACGGGTGCTTGTGCCAGTTGTCACCGCAAACCGGCGGGACATATTGCCTCGTCTGAGCGGTGTGAGGATTGTCATGATACTCGTAACTGGAGTTCGGCAAACTTTGATCACAGCAATATCACGGCACCATGCAGCAGTTGTCATACGAAACCGTCCAACCATGTCCAAACTCAGCAGGAGTGTAATGCCTGTCACAGCACTCGTGGCTGGAATGGTGCGGGGTTTGATCACACTAACATCACTAGTGGATGCAGCAGCTGTCATAACAAACCCAATGGACATGTATCTTCTTCCAATCAATGTGAGGATTGCCATAGTACTCGCAGTTGGGAGGCGTCACGGTTTGATCACAGCAGTGTACGCGCAGGCACTTGCAGTCAATGTCACGGTAATGACAAACCCAGCGGTCATCTAATGACCTCGCAGGAATGCGATGCCTGCCATAATACTCGAGGCTGGCAGTCCGTTGTGTTTGATCACAGCACTGTGACCGGCCCCTGCAGTAATTGCCATACCAAGCCGGCAGGGCATATGCAATCATCAAATACGTGTGACGATTGCCACAATACCACGGCTTGGAACTCTGCTTCGGTAGATCACAGCAATATTGTCGCTAATTGCTACAATTGCCACAACGGGACTAATGCCACGGGTAAACCCAATGGCCATGTGCAATCAACCAACCGTTGCGAAGACTGCCATAATACCCGTAGTTGGGTTTCGGTTAACTTTGATCATTCCAGTACAACGGCAGCCTGCAGTACTTGTCACAGCAAACCCAACGGCCATGTACAGTCATCCAATACCTGCGAGGATTGTCATGTTAGCACCAGTTGGCTCAATGTTCGCTTTGATCATACCAGTGTGACCCAACCCTGCAGCAGTTGTCATAATAAACCAACCCAGCATTTTGCGACGTCCAAACAATGTAATGAATGCCATCGAACGACGGCCTGGGTTCCCGCCCGATATGATCATGTTTCTGCCCAATATCCAGGGGACCACCGCAGCAGTGTTCGCTGTATTCACTGTCATACCGGAAACACGGAGACCGTTACGTGGCGTGCCCCCAGTCATCAGCCATTTTGTGCCGGGTGTCACGCCAATGACTATCGTCCTGGTCCGCATACTGCTTGTGGAGACGCCAAGTATACCGTCACCGAGATGCGTGACTGTTCCGGCTCCTGTCATGTGTACCAGGTTCCCGCAGGCACTAATCCGACCAGCAGTGATCAATGCAGTTCGGTGATCACTGAGCGGCGTAGTGGTGAACACAATACCCGTGGCGAGTTTTAGTCTGTTTACACTAAGTGGCGTACTGGTTTCGGTGCGCCACTTTGTTATATAGTCATCGGCTGTCGCATTGGTGGTTGGCCCGGTTATTCGTAGAATTTTTTGGTTAAAAGTTTGCTCGTGAAAAAAATTGTTTTAGCTATTGCGGCGACAGCCAGTTTTGTCTTTGGATCTGTTTCCTTGGCCTCACCTTGGACGTTGTTGTCGGATGTGAGCTATGTGCAAAAAGGTGGTGTAGATGCTTTAAGAGTAGATTTTACCATTCCGGTGCACTATGTCGCTCATTTTCCAGCCAGGCACGGCGAAGAGTTGTCCATCGTGCTTCGCTTTGATAAGAACGAAGTAAAAGATATTTCCGAGCTTCCATTGCTGGAATCGATTAATGCGCCGGATTCAGACCGCAGTCCGGTTCATGAAGTTACCTACATGACGGATAAACATCAACGCCCTGTGTTAAAAATCCGTTTCAAACACGATGTCAATTTCAATGTGTCCCAGGTAATGGGGATAAAAAGCCTGGTGATATTCATGCCTGATGAGAAGCTCAGTGTGGTGGAGCCCAGTCCTTTTGAATCAAGTCCCTTGGAAAAATCAGACAGTAATTTGGATGCGGCTATTCCGGATCCGGGTATAAGCGGCAGCGCAGATGTCATTAAACTCAAACAGCAGTTTCGCAGCGGTCGTACCGCCTTACGTAAACGGCAGTATAAAAAAGCGATTGGCATATTCAGCGCATTGTTGAGCCTTCCCAAACATGAGTTGAGCAAAGCTTCTTTAGAGCTGTTAGGTGTGTCTCGAGAACGTAATAATCAAGCGGCTCATGCTAAGGCTATATATCAACGTTACTTAAAACAGTACCCACTGGGGGATGATGCGGTCAGGGTAAAACAGAGGTTGGCAGATTTAATTCAGGAACAGATGAAACCACGAGCCAAACTGGAAGACAGTCGTTCCAAGCGGGTGAGCAGGAAGGATTCTTCAAGAATCAATGCAACCTTATCCCAGTATTTGGATTATCGCGATTCCAAAGTGCTACTGGCCGGAGCCTCACGCCAAGTACACCATACCGGTTTGGATAACCACCTTAACGTCAATTGGCGCATACGCAAGGGTGATTGGGATATTCGTAACTATTTCTTTGGTAATTTTGAATACGAGACCGTTTCCGGAGACACTGATGGTTTTGAAGTGGGTACGATGTACTCTAAAATCCGCAATTCTCATCAGGGTCTGTCATTGACAGTTGGACGTCAAAGTGGATCTACGACAGGCGTGTTGGGACGGTTTGATGGTTTATTGTTGGGTTATCGACTCCACCCGCAGATCCGTACCAATATGGTCCTGGGATATCCTGTAGACATCGGTGATAAAACCAGTATTCAGACCGACCAACCTATGGCAGGGTTTAATGTTGAATTTAATGACGTGATTCGAGGTTGGGATATTACACCGTTCTATATTCAACAGGAAACGGGTCCCTTGATGGATAGGCGGGCAGTCGGTGGAGAGTTTAGCTACTTTGACAAAAATCGGGGTAATTTTTTCAGTCTGTTGGACTACGATATTAATTTCGGTGATTGGAACTTAGCCTTGTTTCAAGGACAGTACACGGCGTTTAAACCGACCAGTATAAATCTGTATATGGATTATCGTAAATCACCCAATCTGCAGATGACCAATGCTTTGCTGAATGCCGGCATAACCACAGAACAGTTGGTCCGACAGTTTAACGAAGAAGAAATTCAAAACATTGCCGAAGACCGCACCGGTCGTTCGCGCATTGTTACCTTGGGTGTGAGTCACGATTTTTCAGACAAGGTACACTTTGTGGCGGATATTTCCCGTTCCGACAGCTTGAGCAAAATTGCTCCTTTGGTAGTGACAGACAAGGCTGTCACAGATAAATCAAAGCAAGTGGATGTATCCGCTTTGCTTATTGTAGAGGACTGGTTGGAACCTAAAGATACCCTATTGTTAAACACGCGCCGAACCGATGGTAGTGATTTTGTTACTACGGTTTACTCCGGAAGCTATCGCTATTTTTACCAGTCCTTATATCGTGTAGAACCGAAAATCGCATTTAAGGATCGCAAGAGCTCCAATGGTAGTCGCTTAATCAAACGTGTTCCCGGTTTGAAGGTTCAATATAGGGCACAACAGAATTTGCGTTACTATATGGAATTTAGTCTGGAATCCCAGTCTGGGAATACGCCGGGAAGCAGCTCCAGGTCGGTTAACTACTATATTGGTTACAGTTGGGACTTTTTATAGTTTCAAATAATCAGGTAGGTCAATATGACTGGAAAATGCCACGCAAAAAAAATAGCGACCGAGGTCGCTATCAGTGGTTTTATCAATATTATTTTTATTAATCCTGAAGTTCTCCTCCCGCAGGACGAGTAAAATCTACTCCGAGTTATTCCTTTGGTCAAGAGTTTTATGTGCTTATGAGTAAGTCGTTTGCCTCCTACTTTGATCCCTTAAGAACAATTGGCCTATAATTCATTTTGTTTCAGTTTTTGGGGAAGACTGTTAATTGCCTGATAATTCACAATTAAGATTCTTTAATTGCTGTAGAATTTGATTTCGCCTACGTAGTTTACGTAGGTGGATGGCCCAGCTATTGGAATTTTTATCTATTTTTTCGGGAAACCGGGCAAAATCCAGTATAGTGAACATAAGACCAAACTATTCCATTAACAGAGATATCAACATAAGCAACGCTGGACGAATTGTTGGCTTCGATATCTAGGAAAATACACACATGTTGGAAAACATCCGATTAAAGCTTGCCGGTGTCGATGCGTTACCATTGCTTTCAGTGTTGGGTATCATTAGTGGTATTTTTTCTGCGTTGGTCATTATTGGGTTTCGCTTAGTGGTGGAAAGCACTCAAGCCAGTTTTTTGCCGGATGCAGATCCGGAGAATTATGAGTCACTCGGCGTCGCTGCGCGTTTTCTGCTTCCCGCAGCCGGCGGTTTACTTATTGGTTTATTGTTTCAATGGGTACGCAAAGAATACCGGGCGGTTGGTGTGGCTCAAGTGTTGGAACGTCTTTCTTATCATCAAGGTCAGATGTCAGCGGGTAATATGTTGATGCAATTTGTTGGCGCAGCCATCAGTATTATCAGTGGTCATTCTGTCGGCAGGGAAGGGCCGGTCATACATCTTGGAGCCAGTAGCAGCAGTTTACTGGGTCAGTTTCTCAAATTACCACATAACTGTCTGCGGGTGCTGGTGGCCTGCGGTGCGGCAGCATCCATTGCTGCTTCTTTTAACACACCCATTGCCGGGGTTATTTTTGCGATGGAAGTGATAGTGATGGAATACACCATCGCCGGCTTTACACCCGTCATATTGGCTGCGGTCAGCGCAACGGTTTTAACTCGCATGGTGTTTGGCGATCAACCCGCATTTTCCGTTCCGGCATTGCAATTAGCGTCCATGGCAGAGTTGCCGCTACTGGTCGTCATGGGGGTTTTTATAGGCGCTGTGGCTGCGGCTTTTATCAGCATTATGAAATTTTGTGTGGTGAAATCCACCAACATGCAGTTTTGGCACAAGAGTACTCTGGCAGGCGTAATTGTGGGGGCGATTGCCGTGTTTGTGCCGCAAGTCATGGGGGTTGGTTACGATACGGTAAACAGTGCCATGCTGGGTCAGTACAGCATGATGTTGTTGTTGACGGTAGTTGTGGCTAAATTGCTGGCAAGTTGTGTGGGGCTGGGACTGGGTTTGCCGGGGGGATTGATCGGACCAACCCTGGTTATTGGCGCAACGGCAGGCGGTTTGGTGGGGGTGTTGGGCAATAGTTTATACGATGGTGATATGGCATCGGCAGGGTTTTACGCCATGCTGGGCATGGGGGCTATGATGGGCGCTACTCTACAAGCGCCTTTGGCAGCCTTAATGGCTCTGTTGGAAATGACAGTTAATACCCATATCATATTACCCGGTATGTTGGTGATTGTTATTGCCGGTTTGACCAGTAGCCACATGTTTGCGAAGGAAGGTGTTTTTGTGATGCTGCTTAAAGCGAAGGGAATGGATTATCGCAATGATCCCGTTGCCCAATCTTTACGTCGCGTAGGCGTGGCCAGTAAAATGAGTCGTTCTTTTGTGTTGTCGCCACAATTAATTCAGCGTGAAACCGCACAACAACTTTTGCTCAAAGAACCGCAATGGGTGGTGGTTATGGACGATAAAACCCCTGTGGCACTATTGCCCGCTGCAGATTTGCTGCGCTTCTTGAGTCAACAAACCCAGGAATTGGACTTATTGGAAATACCTGCGGATCGTTTTGATGCGGTCCAGGTGAGTATACGTGCGACATTACAGCAGGCTTTAGAGCTGATGGAGCAGCGCGCTGTCACGTCCGTGTACGTGGGACGCAGTACAACAGGGGGACAAACGGAAGTACATGGTATTTTAACCAGGGGGGATATAGAATCCCACTATCGATATAAATAATTGAGAAGGAGCCCCCTATGCTTTGGGTGGTGGCGTTTCATATCATTTTTGTGATTGTGTGGTTTTCCGGGCTGTTCTATTTGCCTCGATTATTTGTGTATCATGCCATGTGTAATGATCAGCCTGGGGATGAACGCTTCAAGGTGATGGAGCGAAAATTGTACATCATGACCCATATTGGCGCTGTCGGGGCCACCGTTTTTGGTTTATGGCTGTTGTTTGGCTATGCCTGGACCAGCTATGCCGATAGCTATTGGCTTACCGTAAAACTGGTTTTCGCCGCATTACTGATTGCTTATCATGTTTATTGTGGGAAATTAGTCAAAGATTTCAAATTGGGCCGCAATGTTCGATCTCATAAGTTTTACCGGGTGATAAACGAACTCCCGGTTATTCCTTTGTTAGTGATCGTTATTTTGGTCGTGGTTAAGCCGTTCTAAATATTTCTACGGCGACCTTACATGTGTTGTAGTTCCGGGTTTCTACCGCATGTAACCAACTTTCAGCATCAACTAAGTGTTGACCCCAATGGTTGTAAAAACTGGAATACCAGTTGTCCATGGCCAGAGTGGTGTTTTGGTGATCGTGCAGTTCCAATCCGGATTTTAAGTCGAAGTAAATGTCCGTAAAATCATCGGCCAGTTGTTCACACATGGATTGCCTGGCGTCGGCTCGGTCCAGGTTTGACCAGAGCAAAGTGTCTTGGTGCAAGCGTTGGTTCAAGCTCATGAATAATTCACAGCGTAGGTCATCATTGGGTAGGTCATAAGTTTGAATGAGATTGGCTCCTTCCAATGACACAACAGCAAGGTGTAGACGGGGCAACAGTTTCGCCATGCGACGTAGCCAATATGACTTGCCGTCCTCCTTGTTACAATCGTCAATCAGGCTGCAGTAGTCACGTACCGCCGCAGCCATAGCGGTATTGGGTATGGAGTTTTTCATGATGACCACAGGTAAACTGAGTTGGATACTAAAGAATAAGTTTAGCTCAAAATTCTCTGTGAAATGTCAAATTACTATTCAGACTGTTGTTGCTGTTATAAACAGGGTTGATAAGTACGGGTATTGACAGCAGTCGTTGGGGGCAGAGAAATACGCTATCATATTAGGTGAACCTCCGTGGTAGTGTTAGCATTTAGCAAAAATACTGATAATTCATGCTGTTAAATTTCACATCATGGGTTAGACGGATCAAGAGTAAGGAGCAACTATGGTAGAGCAGACCGTGGCGGCGGTGATGGTGTTTTCTGGAACTGACCCCAGCGGTGGTGCAGGTGTGCAAGCGGATATTGAGACGCTGCTGAGCATGGGTTGCCACGCAACCCCGGTGATTACCGCAGTGACCGTGCAGGATACCGTCAACATTATGCGTTTTGAATCGCTGCGGGCCAGTTTGGTAATTGAGCAGGCTCGCGCGGTGCTGGAGGATATTCCTGTTGCTGCAGTTAAAATCGGTATGTTGGGCAGTGTGGACATTGTGGAAGCCATTCACACGATTCTGAGAGATTATCCGGAGCTGCCGGTGGTGCTGGATCCGGTAGTCGCAGCGGGAGGTGGCGGTATGTTGGCGGATGACGACATACTCGACGCCATGGTGGAATTGTTATTTCCTTTGGCGACTATCATAACCCCCAATAGCCAGGAGGCTCGTGCTTTTGCACCGGAAGCGGATACTTTAGACGCTTGCGCCCAGGAGTTGTTGGAGCATGGTTGCGAATACGTGTTGATTACAGGTACCCATGAAAATACCCCTTCAGTGATTAATTCCTTGTACACTGAGCACCAGTGCATTGAAAGCTATCGTTGGGAGCGCCTGCCGGGGAGTTACCACGGTTCCGGTTGTACCTTGGCGGTTGCTATTGCCGGATTGATGTCACAAGGACTGGACCCTTTAACGGCGGTGCGTGAGGCGCAGGAGTACGTATGGGGAGCTTTAAAGCACGGCTACCGGTTAGGGATGGGGCAAAGTTTACCTAATCGCCTGTTTTGGGCTTTGAGCGAGACCTGAACAACGTAAGAAAGTCACCGCAAACAGGTTTTACACACATGTCTTACTCTCATGCGCACCAGTCAAGGCTCAAGGGTCTATATATTATCAATCCCCCCCTTTACGACCCGGATTTACTGTTACGCCAAGTGGAAGCGGCTTTACAAGGTGGTGCAGCCGTGATGCAGTTTCGCGATAAACACTCTACGGCAGCGGAAAAAGTTACCCTGGCGCTGCGATTGCGTAATCTTTGTGAGAGCTACGATGCTCGGTTTATTATCAACGATCAAGTTGAGCTGGCCCAGGAAGTCGGTGCACACGGGGTTCATTTGGGACAAAGTGATACCGCATTGGCGCAAGCCCGCCAGGTTTTAGGTACACAAGCCATCATCGGAATTTCTTGTTACAATCGCCTGGAATTGGCCCTGGAGGCTGAGAGGCAAGGGGCGGATTATGTGGCTTTCGGTCGTTTTTTTCCATCCCGGACCAAGCCCGATGCGGTGGGAGCCGATCTTGATTTGTTGCGCGGGGCAAAACAGGTTCTCGGTATTCCAGTGGCCGCCATAGGCGGTATTACGGCGCAAAATGCACTTCCGTTGGTACAGGCGGCCGCGGATATGTTGGCGGTTATTGATGGTGTGTTCGGACAAGAGCGGATTGATGTGGCGGCTCGCCGGTTGAGTGCCTGTTTTATCCGGGGAAAAAGTTAAATTCACAACGGAGCCGTGGAATCACAGGTTCCTACTAAGTAAGGATTTTGTATGTCTCGTTCTCATGATTTGTTTTTACAAGCACAAAAAGTCATTCCCGGCGGGGTAAACTCACCCGTACGGGCCTTTAAAGGAGTAGGGGGGGATCCGGTTTTTTTTAAGAAAAGCCAAGGTCCTTACTTATTTGATGAGGATGACCGGCGTTATATCGATTATGTGGGTTCCTGGGGGCCTATGATAGTGGGTCACCAACACCCTGAGGTGATACAAGCCGTGCAAGCCGTGGTTGAACAGGGTTTGGGATACGGCGCACCTACAGCCATAGAAACGGAAATGGCGCAATTGGTGTGTGATATTGTACCTTCGGTGGATATGGTGCGAATGGTGAACTCCGGTACCGAGGCGACCATGAGTGCCATACGCTTGGCGCGAGGATTTACCGGCAGGGAAAAAATTATAAAATTCGAAGGCTGTTACCACGGCCATTCAGATTCGCTTTTGGTAAAAGCGGGTTCAGGAGCCTTGACTTTGGGCGTGCCCACTTCACCAGGAGTACCCAAAGCACTGGCCGAGCAGACCATTACTGTGGCGTACAACAAAATAGAGCAGGTACAACAAGTATTTGAACAAGTAGGTGAAGAAATTGCCTGCGTGATTGTGGAACCAGTGGCCGGAAATATGAACTGTATTCCCCCCGTTCCGGGATTTTTGCAGGGTTTGCGTCAGCTTTGCGATCAGTATAAAAGCGTGCTGATTTTTGACGAAGTGATGACGGGATTCCGTGTAGCACTGGGAGGTGCGCAAAGTCACTATGATGTCATGCCTGACTTAACCACCTTAGGTAAAGTGATTGGCGGTGGTTTGCCCGTAGGTGCCTTTGGCGGTAAACGGGCGATTATGGAGCAAATCGCTCCCTTGGGGCCGGTGTATCAGGCAGGTACCTTGTCGGGTAATCCAGTATCCATGGCGGCCGGTTTGACCACATTAAAATTGGTATCTCAAGCGGGTTTTCATGACAATTTAAGCCATAAGGCCCAACAACTGTGTGAAGGTCTGAAGCAATGTGCCGCAAAACACAATATTCCACTGTGTACTAACCAGGTTGGCGGTATGTTTGGCTTTTTCTTTACCGAACAGGAAACGGTAACGGAGTTTGCTCAAGTTACCCAATGTGATATTGATCGTTTTCAGAAATTTTACCATGGCATGTTAACTCAAGGTGTGTATATGGCACCTTCCGCGTACGAAGCCGGTTTTGTCTCCGGAGCCCATGAAAATGAGCATATCGAGGCGACCGTGGCTGCTGCCGACAAAGTTTTTGCGACTTTGTAGTAGCGTCGGGAGTTCGCGCCGATCTCAATGAACTTCGACGCAATCCAAGTGCTTTTGGCCTGGATGCAAGCGCATCCAGGCTTAGCCGGTTTCGCAATCTTTCTTATTGCGTGCACCGAATCGTTGATCATAGTGGGTATTGTGGTGCCTGGTGTGGCGCTCATGCTGGGGGTTGGGGCATTGGTAGGGCTGGGTGCCCTGGATTTGTGGCCCACCTTGCTCTGGGCAATGGCCGGTGCCATAACCGGTGACGGTATCAGTTATTGGGTAGGGCGTCATTTTGATCGGCAACTGAGGTCCGTTTGGCCTTTCACTCGTCACCCCGAGCTGTTACCCCGCGGCGAGCGTTTTTTCCACAAGCATGGTGCATTGAGTATTTTTATCGGTCGATTTGTGGGGCCAGTGCGTCCGGTTATTCCCGCGATTGCCGGTATCATGCACATGAATCCCTGGGTATTTACGCTTGTTAATGTCATTTCCGCCATAGCCTGGGCGCCGGTGGTGGTTTTGCCGGGGGTTGCGGTGGGGGCTTCTATGCATTTAGCGTCAGAACTGGCGGGGCGCTTGATGTTGTTATTTTTGCTAGTCATGTTGTTGTTTTGGGGGCTGTTTGTTCTACTGCGAACTATTGACAAAAGGCTGATTGCGCCCTGGTTAGCCCGGCGTTTTGGCGGGGTGGATTACAAACACATGCCGGGTCTTTTGTTGAAGTACTTGCTTGAATCCACCTTCGGGGTATTTGTGCTGACCCTTGTGGTGGGCGTTATGTTAGCTGTCGGCGTTCGACAGGAATTGTCCTTGCAATTACCCATAGTCGAACCTGAACAATGGTGGGACGGCCAATGGCGTTCTTATCTTGTAAACCGGAGTCAAAACGAACCAGATCCTTTTACCATTCAGTTGTGGGGCAGCGAAGTTCAAATCCAGCAGGCATTAACTCAGACGGATTGGCGTGAGGGTGAACGTTTGTCCTATAAAAATGCACTATTGTGGTTGTCGCCTTCTTTGCAACCGGAACGTCTGCCTGTATTCAATCAACATTTCTCCACACAAATCCCCAGGTTAATGAAAGTGCGGCAAATAGGCGAGGTCTTGTGGGTATTGCGGCTGTGGCCGATTGTCGAGCGCCCCCCGGAGGTTGCAGGTCTGTGGTTGGCCACCATAAGTCCTATGAAACTCAAATCCTTTTATGGTTTTAGATTACCTTTGAATTACGAGTGGAATTCCAAAAAGGAACAAGACCTGTTGATATCCAATCCCTCGTGGCAATGGAAAATGGAATCGGCGATTGTGCACGGGCGTATCCTTCCCATATTGTTGATTCGTTTTGACCCTAGCTAAAGATTGGCTCAATCGGGAAGGGAATTGTAGGATAATTCCTATCTATTAAACGAAATACCATTTTTCGCTTCAAAATAGAAAATCTGTTTGCTAAAGTGGAGTGTGTCGCTGTACTGCAGCGACGAGCGTTACTTTGATTTCAGCAGCCACACACTGATTCCGGGTAAAATTAATTAAAAACAGCGGCTTCCGGTTCAGCTTCGATTCACACAGCTTTGGTATAAACCATGGAAATGAAAAACCTTAGGTTTATCCGGCTGTGGTCTGCAGGGTTTGGTTCTCAGGAACCAGGCGTCCTGTTTGATTAATTATTTACTTGTCAGGATGTGAATACCGGGTAGTTTCAATCCGGTGAAATCCCGATTTCCGCAGGAAGTTTGGGCGAGTAACAGTGGCTGGATTCTTTGGGGAAGTTGCATGCGTTTTTTAACCCGAATCGATATATTCGTATTTTTTCGTTATCACATAAAGTTGATGTTGTGGTTCCTGTGTTTTGGTTTTTCAAACCCGGTGAGCGCAGAGTTGGTTTTGTCGGCGCCTCCTAGAGAAGCGGAGCAGGCTGGAGTGAAACTATATGGGCCGTTAGCGACCCATCTCAGTCAATTGCTGGGAGAGAAAGTTTCCTATGAACATCCCAAAAACTGGCTGCAATATCAAAGGGATTTGCGTCGCGGTCGGTATGATATCGTATTTGACGGACCCCACTTTATTTCCTGGCGCCAAGAGCATCTTAAACATGAGGTTTTAGTGAAGTTGCCCGGTGCTTTGGAGTTTGTGGTTGCTGTGGACAATGGCGACACCATCCAGTCTGTCAAAGAGTTGGTGGGTAAAAAGGTTTGTGGTATCCCGCCTCCTAACTTGGCAACCTTAACAGTGATCGATTTGTTTAAGAATCCCGTACGTCAACCTGTGATCTGGGGTGTTCCCGGGGGGTTCAAAAAAGTTTTGCTTGCTTTCGAGGCAAAACAATGTCGAGCAGCAGTGTTTCGGACAAACTTTTATATGAAGTTGCCAAAACACAAGCGAGAGAAAATGCGGGTGTTGTACAAAAGCAGTCCGTTGCCTAATCAAGGGATTTCTGTGAGCACTAAGGTCAGTAACGAAAACAAGAAACGTATAATTCGTTCTTTGACAGTAGGTGAAGGCAAGGTGGCCGCTCGGAAAATCTCCAGTCGATTTGCCGGTGACAAGTCGTTTGTTGCCGCCAGAAAAGAAGATTATTCCTTATATAATTTATTGTTGGAAGGCGTCGTCTATGGCTGGTAGTACCGGAGTTCTTAAATGCCGTTCCTAGATTTACCGTTTAGCGAATACCCAAATTTTGAATTTGCTGCCATACCTTGTTGATACGTTCTATAGGATCGTTTTCCTGCAAAAGAGTCTGTTTTACATTTAGTTTGATGGGTAAAAGTTCGGTCAAGCGATTACTGACCCAGCCGCAATCATTATATTTCTTTTCCATTTTGATGTAGGGATGGCTCAATTGCTCCAGTAGTTTTTTAAGTAGAGCGGCTGCGGGGGAGTGGGATTTGGGAAGTTCAACTTCCGGATCATTGGCAATTAGGCGCACATCCGCCATGGTCAGCTGATTGGGCAGCACTTGCTTGGACAGAATTTCAAAACGTTGCTTGCCCGTTGCCGTGATATGCAGCAAACCACCGGGCAACATATCGAAATAACTGATTTGGCTCAGAGTGCCGGCATCGAAGCAATCTGCCGCCTTGCCTGTTTCGGAGCCATGACGGATTAAACAAATACCAAATCCCGATTCGTTTTTCATGCTTTTGCTGATCATTTCCAAGTAGCGGGGCTCGAAAATTTTCAGGGCTAATACCCCCGAGGGGCATAGTACGGTGTGTAATGGAAACAGGGGAATTTGCTTATCGATTTCCTGGTCCATAGCTCAGTCCGGTTCGCCCCAGCGCGGAACCAACTGATGCCCCACGCGTAAGTGATCTAAAACCCGGGCGACGACAAAGTCGATGAGTTCGCTGATTTGAGTGGGTTTGTGATATAGCCCGGGACTGGCCGGCATAATGACAGCACCCACACGTGCCAATCGCAGCATGTTCTCCAAATGGATGATCGACAGGGGCATTTCTCGCGTCACCAAAATTAAAGGTCGCTTTTCCTTTATGCAGACGTCAGCAGCCCGTTCCATAAGATCGGAACTGGTTCCCTGAGCAATGGCGGATAGAGTCGCTGAAGAGCAGGGGCAAACCACCATAGCATCAGCGCAGCCACTACCGCTGGCGACGGGAGCCATCCACTGTTCTTTGGAGAAAACGCGCAGCAAATTTTGTGGGGTGCCAAATAAGTCGCTGATTTGCTGTTGTATCTCTCGTGGTTTGGAAGACAATTGTATGTCGGTTTCCGTGGCGATGACCACCTGGGCCGCACTTGATATCATCAGGTTTACCTGCACTGGAGATTGTAACAAACACTCCAATAAGCGTAGACCATATTGAACCCCGGACGCGCCTGTGATGGCTAAAGTGACAGAGCTGGGTTTCATCTCAGGACCGTTTCATTTCAGGATTGGGGTTCCAGCTGTTCCAAACGTTGTAACAACTTCTTGTGTAATCCACCGAAGCCACCGTTACTCATGATTAGTACTTGGTCGCCACTTTTGGCTGACTCGACTATGTGTTCGATGATAGATTCGATGCTATTGAAAAGCCGGGCTTTACCCGACAGACGGGCTACGACCTCAGTGAGGTTCCAATCCAGCTCGGGGGGTTGATACAATAAGATCTCGTCGGCCAGCTCTAGGGAGCCCGCCAGAGTGTCTTTGTGCACGCCCATGCGCATGGTGTTGGAGCGAGGTTCCAATACGGCAATAATCCTACGATTACCCACTTTGTTTCTCAGACCGTCTAAAGTGCTTTGAATGGCAGTTGGATGGTGCGCAAAATCATCGTACACAGTTATGCCATGAGCTTCGCCAATCACCTCCATGCGTCGTTTAACGTTTTGAAAATGGCTGAGAGCTTCTATTGCACTACCGCAGGGGACGCCGGCATGTCGCGCCGCTGCGATAGCCATAATTGCATTGTTGACATTATGCATTCCGATTAAAGGCCAGGCGACAGTGCCTTGGCACTGGCCATTGACCAGCACATCAAATTGACTGCCATCTTCCTTAATATTGTTCAAAGTCCATTGAGCTGTGGCTGAGTGGGATTGTGCATAGGTTTCACAGGGGGTCCAGCAGCCCATGTCGATCACCTCCTGCAAATGAGTTTCGGCTTCCGGATAAACGATCAAACCATTTCCGGGAACCGTTCTGACCAAGTGGTGAAATTGTTTTTTAATCGCATCCAGATCAGGAAAAATGTCGGCGTGATCAAATTCCAGATTATTCATAATTAAGGTACGGGGTTTGTAGTGAACAAATTTTGATCGCTTATCAAAAAAAGCCGTGTCATATTCATCGGCCTCCACCACAAAAAAAGGTTCGCTGCCGCTGCGGGCGGATAGTCCAAAGTTTTCCGGTACCCCGCCAATAAGAAATCCGGGTTTGAGTCCGGCGTATTCCAGTATCCAGGCCAACATACTGCTGGTGGTGGTTTTCCCATGGGTTCCGGAAACCGCAAGCACCCAGCGGTTTTTCAGTAAATAATCGGCGAGAAATTCCGGTCCGGAGGTGTAGGGGAGATTATTGTTTAAAACATGCTCGACTACAGTCTTGCCTCTGGACATGGCATTGCCAATCACAACCAAGTCGGGTTTAGGTTGAAACTGAGCCATGTCGTCCAAAGAGCTCAGACTGATACCCGCCTGTTCCAGCTGTGTGCTCATGGGTGGGTAGACATTGGTGTCAGAACCGCTGACCTCATAGCCCAGTTCTTTGGCCAGTAAGGCGATACCGCCCATGAAAGTACCACAAATACCAAGAATATGAATGTGCATCGGCTTTTATGTTTTGTTAACAAAGTAAATAGAAGATTAGCCTAATGGCTTGATTTTACCAGTTTATCTCACTGAAGTGCCGGGTTAATTGGCCACAGTGGGCAAACCGCTGATTATGATGGCGGCCAACACGCGAAGATATGTGTACACATAAAGTACAGATACGCCCACGCTCAGCCAAATAGGAATGCTGAGACCATGGCGAATGATGTAAGCCGTGACGGCAACCTTCCACAAGGTCCAAACGGCAAACAAGCCGGTGGGGATGACGGAAAGCTCTGCATATTGGTGCAGGACATACAAAATGGGGGATCCGGCCACATAGAGAATGGAGCCACTGGCAGCCACGGCGGTAACCACTTTTACCATACGGTTAACATAACCGCAGACCCACAATCCCGCATAAACAAAGCCCAATAACATGGCCATATCCACGCAAACCAACAAAATTACGATGTTTCTGGCCATATTGGGGCTAAAGACCAGATATGCCATGGCCATATACGTTATAATGGACCAGCTCATGAGTTGCAGGGAGTAAGGGGTTTGTTCCGGAGGGGACTTAAAACGGCACAAATCGAAAAAGTGTTTGAAAAGTTGCAGCATATGCCGTTCCCCGGTTGAAGCCTTTATTATTTTGTCAGTCCTTGCGCGCGGTATCTTAACCTGTAATCCTGTCCAGATAAAAGCAAAGGAAATAAATTAATTAATGAATCATCGTTTTATCGATACTGACCACGAGCTGGCGGCTTTTTGCAAAAGCCTGCAGGGAGCTGAAGTCATAGCGCTGGATACCGAGTTTTTGCGCGAAAAAACCTATTATGCACAATTGTGCCTGATCCAGGTGGCCGCCGCAGATGTGATCGCGTGTGTTGATCCCCTTTCTATTGGTGATTTGAGTCCTTTTATAGACATAATTTATGATCCGGCCGTAATCAAAGTCATGCATTCGGGCCGTCAGGATCTGGAAATATTTTTTGACCTCACCGGGCGCTTGCCCCAACCTTTATTTGATACGCAGTTGGCAGCCACCTTGCTGGGCGATGGAGATCAAGTGGGTTATGCCGCATTGGTGGAGAAAATATTGGGTGTTAAACTGGACAAATCCCATACTCGTACCGACTGGAGTCGGCGTCCTTTGGATCCGGGGCAAATTGATTATGCCATGGATGATGTACGCCATTTGTTGGCGATCTACGATGAGCAGCAGCGACGGTTGCAGGCAGCAGGGCGTTTAGCGTGGCTGGCAGCGGATTTTGCTCAGCTCACTGATGTTAATACCTATGCGCCACAAGAATCGGATTTATGGCAAAAGGTGCGAGGTGCCAAGAATCTAAAAGGGGTACAGTTGGTCGTACTGCAGAATTTAACCCGTTGGCGTGAAAACCTTGCCCGCGAACAAAACCGGCCCCGCCGCTGGCTGGTTCGTGATGATGTGCTTTTAGAAGTGGCCCGTCGAATGCCTGTGGATGAAGAAGCATTGAATCGCATTCATGGCTGGGAAAATGGCCTGCATCGATTCAATGCAACTGTTCTGCAGCTTATCCAAGAAGCAAAAGCAAGCGACCCCAACACCTGGCCTAAAAAGATTCGTTACTTGAAGCTGACCTTGGAACAGGATGCCTTAGTGGATTTGCTCATGTGTGTGGTCCGTTTACGGGCCTTGGAAAACCAGGTAACGCCCTCAATGTTGGCTACCCGAAAAGACTTGGAGTCGCTGGTTTGCGGTCATGAAACGCCGCTGCTATGCGGTTGGCGTAAAGCTTTGCTGGGTGATGAACTCAGTGCTATTTTGCAAGGCGAGTTTCAGGTTTGTGTTCGACAGGGTAAATTGAGTGTGACAGCGCTATCCCCTTGATGGTCTATACTTGGTATTTTCTCGCAGTCGGAGTTTTCCCCGTAGATCGAATGACTTGGTGGAGCCACTTATGAAATACCTTTTTTGCATTATTGTATTGCTATCTCTATTCGCTTGTTCTTCGGACAAGGAAGAACACTTTCTCTCCAGTCAGGAAAAAGCTTTGGAAAAATCCAAAGAGGTGCAATCTGCCATCGATGAGCAGGCGGAAAAACTGCGTGAGAAAATTCAACAGCAGGAATAAATTAATGCAGTGTATGGGGCAGGGATAGGGTAAACGGCGGAATTTGTGCGTCGAAGGGTGTGCCGTCATCAGATAACATTTGATAAGTGCCTTCCATGCTGCCTACCGGCGTTTCTATAACTGTGCCGCTGGTGTATTGAAAGGTATCGCCGGGTTGTAAGTAAGGTTTTTCGCCAACAACCCCTTCACCGTGAACTTCCTGAACATTGCCATTGGCGTCATTAATGATCCAATGGCGGGTCAGCAACTTTGCGGCCACCTTACCCTGATTGCTGATGGTAATGGTGTAGGCAAACACATAGCGATTCAATCCCGGATCGGACTGTTCCTCTATGTAGGTGGTGGTTACATTCACCTGAATATCATGCGCGTTGTGCGGTTCCATGGTCATATTTGAACCGATCTGGCTGAAGTATTCAAGTGCTATGTGGTAAACGTGAATATTACGGATTCCCCGGGGTTTCTTGTTCTTTCTTTTTATTTTTCAACACTTTGTCAGGGCTGGCGCGTTTTTCCTGCTGTGCTTTTTGTGTCAGAGAGGCATAATTGGCTTTTAATTTAATAATTACACCGGCCGATTGCACTGCCAGGGTTTCGGTTTCCGACGTGATTTCGGTAAAGTTGCGAATTAAGGACTCATTATTCTTGGTTTTATGGTCAAACATGACATGAGTCAAGCCTTTGGTCATGTTCAACAATTGCTGTCCTGATTCTACTTGAGGAGGTAATTTGAAGACATCACGGCGACAGACGATTAGCGTTTTGGCGGGCCACTGGCTGGCTGCGACAAACGGTTTATCCGGGTCGGCAGCTTCATCAGCAAGGCGTTTGATGAGTTCATCCGCCGGGGATAACAGACCTTTCTGGTTATCGAAGCTGTGAGCTTTGTTCACCTGCATAAAAACAACGGCAACCACCATGAGGGCAATGAATACCAGGCCTCTTTGCCCTGCAAAATTGTTTTTACCCAAAGATTTATTCAGTTTTAACAATAGGGGAAATCCCAGATAAAGAGCCAATACGGTCGCCATTAATGCCCAGTTACGGTCGGCGCTGACCAGTCCCAGAACTATGGCGCAGAGCAACATAGTCCCCATAAGGTTTTGGCTCAGTTGCTTATAGTTCTTGTAAAGCAAGAATATCAGTAGGAGGGCCAGTAAAATCCCACTCAGCGGTGCTGTCGCCGGTAAATCCAGTACGCTATATCCCAACACAGCCTGTCCCAACGCCACCAGGGGATTGGCAAACCATTCAATGGCCACCCAACCCGATTGCATAGCCAGTATGATCAGTGCGGTTATGCCCAGTCCCACA
Organism: Gammaproteobacteria bacterium; assembly: GCA_029882975.1. Lineage (NCBI taxonomy): Bacteria > Pseudomonadati > Pseudomonadota > Gammaproteobacteria > Gammaproteobacteria bacterium. Next base: position 28,310 of record JAOUJW010000001.1, on the reverse strand, counting down.
AACACCTGTTTCTTTTGTTTTTCAGATTTGGCGTCTTGGTGCCAGTGCCAGGCCAAAGCCAGCGGGTATGCAAGTCCCATGGGGTGTATGGTGAGGGTGATTGCCACGAGTATTAGCTGGATGAAATACAGGGAACTGATGCTGTGGGCCGATGCGCGATATTTTCCATCCAGCCAAATACCTACGCTAAACAGAAATAACAGAAACGGAGCCGCAGACATGCTGTCAGCCAGCAAAATCGTCATTGGCGCAATGAGAAACAATCCGGTGGCGATCAGGGCGGTTTCCGGGTCGCTGCAGCGTTCACTCCAGCGATACAAGCCGATGGCGGCAATGAAAGTAATGATTAGCGTAAACACCTTGGCAGCTAGAATGCTACCGGACCAGTACAAACCTAAGGGCAGAAACAGCAGGGCACGAAAATCGGGGCCGCCGTATGTCGTTACGGGATTGACGATTTGGTCGGAAATGGACCAGCCCCACAGCAGTGCCATAGCGGCACCTTCATCTAAGCCGTAAGTATCCAGACGGATAACGTTAAAGAATAATATCACGCCGCCCCAGATGAGTAAGCCGACTAATGCTTGGTATTTGGCTGGAATTTCAAGTGCCATACTGCGTACCTTTTTTATGTACTGTTATAAGATGTGCCGCACATTGCGAGCGTGAGCGCGGAATTCTACAATAAGCAGCCCGATCTTGTGAAATCGGCTGCCGGTTTATTTCAGTTCCAGGCGTAGCATTTTTCCACCCGTTTCATCGGCGAGTTTTTGAAATGCCCAATTGGTGTCGGGATTGGAGTGACCCAGCGGGATAGTAAAAACCGGGCTGGGAATGCGAAAATAATGAATCCGATCCGAGCTGGGTTCGTCGCCGATCAAAATATATGCGCCGGGGGCGGGGGCTGCCTTGGCAGCGTCGCGAAATGCCCGGCCAATTGTCTCTTCGCTGCCCATAAAAGGAGCGCCGCTCATCAAATGGTCGAACATATCACCCATACTGCCCTGGTAGGTTTGAGAACGATTGTCAGAAAACCAAGTTAAGGCGTCCAAGCGTTTGCCGGATCGGATTACAATCACACGCAGTATGGGAATTATAAAAGATGTGACCCCATGCATAGAGCCGGTGGCATCCACCATCAAATGAATGCTGTCTCCAGGTAAGTTTTTCAGGCCGCTGACGAAAAGATCAAAGTCTTTGCGGTTTTTGCCCTGCTTGCCAAAACCGGCCGTCATCAGGGCCTGCTCCATTTGTGACTCTACGGTCATGTTGGCTATATTGTCCATATTCGCCATCAACTGGCGGTTCTTTTTTTGGGACTGTTGCAACTGGTTCTGTAAGTCAGCGACATCTTTTTTTAGCGTGGGCAATTGGTTTTGCTCAGCCATTTTGGAGGTGATCATAATCGTCACTAAAAGGAACACAAAGGTGGCCAACATGAGTAAGGCTATGTCAGAAAAGCTTTCATGGATATTGGGTGGCGATCTTCTGTGTTTGCGTGCCATGATTGATTCCCGAATGTAGTCCTTGCGCCTTTATTCCTTGCGAAAGCTGCGGGTGAACACACGCCACCAGGCACCGCGATTCATGCGTTTGAGTTGGAATTCGTCGCGCAGGGATTTTAGGTATTTTTCACGCTGCTGTAAGGTTTGTTGCAGACGTATATTGTCTTGTACTTCGGTCAAGCCCAATTCTTTCAACTCTTCCCTGTAGTCGGAGATCATAGTTTTGGCTTGTTCCAGGCTGGTATTTAGATGTTGGATTTGTTGGTCCATTTTGTTGATCTCATTACTTAAAGCGCGTACATCACGTTGTGCGGAAGGTTTGAAATCCGCAGAGCAATACACCAGGCAAATGCGCGTTAGGGTATTTTCCAAGCTGTCGATACCGTTGTCGTCAATATGCGCAAAGACCCGCAGCAAAACGCCGCCCAATACCGAGCCCAGCAATGTGGTGTAAAACGCCGTGCCCATACCTCCCATGGCGCCGCGAAGTCCGCGTAACAACTGCTCCTGGTCTTGGCCCAGGGCTTCCAGTGAGCTGGTTAAACCCGTCAAAGTCAGTGTAAGTCCCACCACAGTGCCCACCAAGCCTAAAGTAATTAAGAGATTGCCAATGACTTCCAAGGCGTGAGCACCACGTCGGTAAACGGAAAATTCCACATCCACCAGGGCTTCTACATTGATTTCACCATTATTGTTGACAATGGTCTGTAAGGATTTGAAAAAATGGGCGATACGTAGGTATTTGCTGTGATAGTCAATGCCCAGCCAGCCCTGTGCTTTAGCGGAGTGCTCAATTCTGTCTACCGTAATAGATTCGAAAGTAAGAAATAGGGTCAGTGCAAAGCTGCTTGCCACGCCAACAGCAAATAGCGCTATGATGGCCCAGGTGATGCGTGATGGGTCGCTTCCCACAAAAGACCACACGTCAGTGTCTTGATACAGGCCGGTGTAAATCACGATGGTCGCTGCGCTCCATGCGATCCACAATACCAGTGCGCGATACCCTCTTTGAACCATTTTTATCCCTTACAATTACCACTTTATTATTTGAATTGCAGAATAAGAAAAGAACGGATTTCCGCCGGTGATTTAATCACCGGTTCTGCTTAATTATTTCGCCTAATTAACCTAGTGCAACACAAGGTTTCCCCATTTAATGGCGCGTATAGTATGGTTTGAATTGCGGTGTCAGGTCAAATAAGCGCTATTGTAGGGGTTTTTCCATAAGTTCATGGTTAAAATGCGGTTATTTAGGTAGGTAGGAGGAGTTGAATACGAGGTTATTAGACACAGTCAAAAAGATTTTATCCGGTCACAAAAAGCGTACTTAAAACTTGGCCTAGACGTGGATGAATGTTATATTCTTGCCCCACAAACTTGCCAGAAGTATCCGTGAGTGATATATAGTTGCACAATTAAAATAAAGGCATATCAATTGGAGGAGAATTGTCGTGTTAACAACAGGTGAGATAGGCGTCGTTTACTTAGTAGTATCCATAGTCGCGTTTGGTGTAGCAGCTTTCATGCTCAAAAAGAATTCCTAAAGAATTCTCGTAGCATCGCTGTCCCCGATTCTGTGAGTATCATGCATAACCAGACTGGAGAATAGTTCCGGCAATTGCCGGCGTGCTCTGGTTGTTTGTTGTTCTGGTTATTTGTTGTTCAAAGGGCGAGGTGCCTGGATGCTGGAAGAGTGAGAATCATGAGAAGCTATGAGAGACGTGTATTAGAGTAGTGAAATAAGGTGTTAAGTTATCGGGGAGAGGTACATCTGGGTAATAAACACGTAAACGAATCCAGTTGGCCGGAATAGAATTTATAATACGGGAGGGTGTGTTTTATGCAACGTACAAAAATAAGAGTCGCGTTAGCAGTGATAACCATGGTGTCATCTGCATCAGTACTCGCTAGTGGCAGTGTGAGCTACAGTGATCTGGGCGACTTGGAAAATGGTAAAAAGATATTCATGAACGGTAAAGGCGATACTGTACCGGCTTGCACTGGCTGTCACGGCAACGAAGGCCTGGGTGACGACAATATGGGTACGCCACGTCTGGCGGGTCAGGGTTATAACTTCCTGGTAAAACAATTGGAAGATTTCGCTACTGATAAGCGCGAAGACAAAACCATGTTCATCATGAATACCAATGCCAAGGGTTTGACTTCTCAAGAGCGTCGTGATGTTTCTGCCTTTGCAGCCAGCATGAAGCAACCCATTGCTGGTTCTGATATGGCTGCCGTAAAGAACCTGGGCAGCGTTCCTGTCGGTGTGCGCTATTTGGGTAAAGGTCTGGCGCAACACGGAGCTCCGGAGCGCGGCATCCCGGCTTGTCATTCCTGTCACGGATACAATGGCCGCGGCGCATTTCCTGTATATCCCATGCTGGGCGGACAGAAATACGTTTACATGGTCAATCAGCTGAAAAAATGGCGTGATGGTAGCCGTGCTAACGATCCCATGGCTCAAATGAGAAAAGTAGCCAGCAAAATGACTGATGAAGACATCTATAATGTTGCTACGTTCCTGACTTCCGCTGAGAACACCACGGTGGGCAACAGCCGGATTCCGGATCAGTACTAATCTTTAGTGTCTACAGTTAAAAAAGGGCGGGTTTTCCCGCCCTTTTTTAGTCAGTACCTACTGCAAAAAATCCGCCATCTACACATAACAAGAGCGGGAGATTGCAGTATTCAGCTTGGTGTGATGTGAAGTTATGAGTACAAAAAAGCAGCCGTTAAAAACCGGTGAAAAAGTATTATTAAGCATTGTGGCCGTATTTATTGTTGTCGCCACAATAGCCTATGTGGTTTTGGAAACTTATCGCTTAAGTTCCAATAAGCCCATGTTTGAAACCAAGACCAGTTTTGATTTTTCTGAGCAGGGTGCCAAGGGTTCTGAGCTGTTTCGCCACGCACGCTGTACCTCTTGCCATCGCGCGTTGAGAAATGGCACCAATATGGGTTTGTCTCTGGACGGGGTAGGGTCGGTACGCACCTATGATTGGCTTTATCGTTTTCTAAAAGATCCGGAAAACACTTATGGGGCTAAAACTTTCGATCATGGGCCGTCACCCAAAGAAGGGGCTTATGTAGCCAAAATGCCGGATGAACAGTTACAGGCCATAGCTCGGTTTATTTCCGAGTTGAAAGCAGAGCAGGGGTCTTCCTCAGCTGCCATGCCGCCGGAAGGGCGATCTGAGTTTATTGATGATATGGTCAAAACCTGGGCTCCAAAAGAATGGAAAAATAAGTACGAGGATGTGCGCGAGAAAAACATACCGCCGAAGGAGGATAAATAAGTGTCTACCGAAAAACACGGGTGGGATGATCCGGAATACACCAAGTATACACTTTGGTTTATCTACGCCTGCATCATCTATAGCTTGATTGGATTTACCTGGGGTGCCCTGATGGGCGGTATCTCCGAGTTAAGGTATTTTGTGGATCATCGAGTCCACGGTAATCTGATTGTTCGTGCCCATACTCATATTAACCTTTTAGGTTGGGTGGAAATGGCGATTTTTGGTGCTGTTTACTATGTGATTCCGCGCTTAGTGCGCAAACCAATTTACAGCATGGCTCTAGTTAAATGGCATTTTTGGGTACACAATTTTGGGTTAATCGGTATGGTCGTATTTTTTACCACCGCCGGGGTGACCGGAGGTATAGCCGGTGAAACCCACACAATGGAGCAGGTTGAGGCCATGGTGAAACCCTTATTGGCAACCATGGGAATATTTGGGACTCTGGTATTAACAGCGAACTTCATTTGGGCGTACAATCTGTTTAAAACCTGTGCCGGATGGAGAAAAGTATTATGAACGTGCTACCCAAGCTTGTACTGAGTCTGCTATTCCTAAGTGCTATGGTGGGTTGTTCCATTGATGACAGTTCCCTGAAAATCGGCATGAAAGCGCCCAGTCTGCCAACAAAAACTCTGGCTGATGTAGGGGGTGATTTCAGCCGTATTACCACGTACCGTTACCCGGATAAGCGGATGTATCAATTGTCACTGGATGTGGCGTTAAATTCAGGCAAGACTATCGTTTTAGAATTTGCTACCCCCGGCCATTGCACGGTCTGCGACAAGCAGTTGCAAATGCTCAAGGCCCTACTGGTTAAATATGAAGATGATGTGATCTTTTTGCATATGGATCAGTACCAAAATCCGCAGGCGTTTAAGGCTTTTGGGGTTATCGGCGACCCCTGGACTTATATTATTGACGCGAATCAAGTAGTGCGCTTTAAGCAGGCTGGGCGAATGCTGTATGGCGAGTTGGATTTGATTTTACGTACCATGCAGGCAGCCAATGCTTCCAAGCAGGATTTAGAGAAAGTAGCGGAGGCCGGTTAAATGGCGAAGTTTGAACGGTATAATCTTGTTCCTGACAAGAAGGGTATGGTGTGGGATCTTTTGATGTACGTACCTACCGTAGGGGGTTTGGGTATTGGGGCTTCCATTATGTGGTATAGCGGAAATCAGAACCTCACTTATTTGTTGTTGTTTTTGTCCTGTTTCTTTTTGTTCCAGGCGGTCAATCGTATTATGGGGCGTTTGTTACTGCTTCCCGGCACGCCTAAGGCTGTGGAAATCTCCAAACAACGGGTGGTTCTGGAATTGCGCAACCACCAGAAAATCGAGCTGGTAAAAAATGTGCGTTATTTTTCCGATTATGCCGGCAAGTCGTTTGGTTTAACCGGTCTGGATTTGTCGGGCGTGAAAAAACAATTCGTGTTTCACAAGGGCCAGTTTGTCGATCAGAACGAGTTCAACAAAATCGGTGGCCAGCTTAAGGTGTTTGCCTGATCTTTGCGTGGTTTACGGCAGGAGTGCTGTCACGAGCTCTTGCGACGCTGTTTGACGATGTCAGCGCCTAGAAAGGCTAATACCACAGCGCCAATACTGCAGGCGATAATAATGGCCCATTTTTCGGTTTCCGGGGCCACCAGTCCGCCGATAAACATGTGAACGGAATAGCCCAAAATAAACAGGGAGCTGAATCCAACGATTAATAAAATAACGATTTCTTTACCGGACATAGTCTAGGTCTCAATATCAAGAGAGCGTGGAACACCTAACGTGTGGTCGGGTTCGGGTCAAGCGTAGACACGCAGTAAATTGCAACAGTATTGTAAATAAAGAAATGCATTATATCGCTGTATTGCAGAATATAAAACAGACACTTAATGTGGCAGGTTAGGAAATAGCCAATATAATCGCAGTGACAAACTGGGTATTAACAGGGTGGTCAATAAGTCGGGCAAAAATGCTTGACCTGATGTACCACATGTGACACGATTTCGTGCCATTAAAACCTTAAGCGAATAATAAGGGTAAGTTTGGTGTAGTTGGGGAACTGGACCGTCTTTGGAATGGATCTAAGCGCTTTCCATTATCGGCCCCTTAAAAAACGAAACGTTTCAACTAAATAAAATTAGAATATAGGCAAAGTGAGGAGGTTTTGGGGATGAGAAATCCATTTATACTATGTTTTATATCAGGCGTGGTCACCGGTATGGGCAACGGCAGCGTATTCGGAGCTGCGTTGATGTGCTTTTTGGGCCGAGGAAAATTCGATGACTGGGGTGGCTGGTTCGGTACCGCCTATGATCCTACTACCTTCACGGGCTTTGTTGATTGGGCCATGATCATTTTCGGCCTGGCGTTCTATCTGACATTACACATCGCTGTGAATCGTCATAATCAACTGGAAGCAAAAGCATAAGCTGATTTTGCTAAACGGAAATAATCATTTTAATTAATTAAATAAAGGGGATTGTAACCATGGCAATGTTTGCATCTATCTTTTGCATAGCGCTGGCGTTTTCCAGCATGTGGTTTGGTTGGTATTTATTGATGCCGCGTGACAGTTTAAAGAATCAGATATGATCGCGAAGAATATTTTTGGGGAGGGGTGATTAAAAATGGTTAAGTATTTATTTAAAAAAGAAGAAGACATCCCAGCAGGTTCTGCTGCGATATTCTTCGGTTTTTCTTCAATATTGTGGTTTATTGTGGGCACCGGTCTGGGTTCCTTCAATGCTGCTAAACTGGCATTTCCGGACTTCGTTACCGGTATCGAAATGCTTTCTTTCGGACACATGCGTCAGGTGCATGTACTGGCTGTAATTTTAGGCTGGATCTCCATGGCTTTCGCTATGGCAATGATGTACATCACACCTGCGTTGGGTAACACCAAACTATGGTCTGAAAAACTGGGTGTATGGAACTGCCTGATCTGGAATATTGGTTTGGCTCTGGGCCTGACCCTGTTGTGGTTCGGTATTAGCTCCGGTCGTGAATACTCTGACATGATCTGGCCTATCGATCTGGCTATCATTTTCGGTATTCTGCTGCCTCTGGGTATCAACGTGTGGATGACTATCAAAACCCGCCGTACCCAAGGTATCTACACCACCAACTGGTTCTTCGGTGCTGCTACTTTCATGGTAATCATTGTATTCACCGTGGGTAATTCACCTGAATTTTTCCAGTTGACCGGTTTGACCGAAGCCTATCTAACCTGGTGGTTTGCTCATAACGTATTGGGCTTGTGGATTACTCCGGTTGCGGCTGCGATCTCTTACTACATCGTACCTAAAGTAACTGGTAATCCTTTGTACTCTCACCGCATTGGCCACTTGCACTTCTGGTCAGTTGTCGTGTTCTACTCTACACCGGCTGCACATCACTTGATGTCTGCTCCGCTGCCAGAGTGGTTGAAATCTTTCGCCTCTGTAGAGGGTGTATTGATTCTGGTACCTGCTATCGCTTTCGTATCCAACTTGCTGTTGACCATGTCTGGCAAGTGGAAAATGTTCGTTGAGAATATCGAGATCAAATTCACCATCACCGGTGTATTGCTCGCCATTCCGTTGAACATGCAAGGCGGTTTCCAGCAAACTCGTGCCATTAACTGGTACATCCACGGAACCGGTTGGATCGTGGCTCATGCTCACTTGGCTTTGTTGGGGTTCTCAACATTCCTGGAAGCGGCTGCTGTCTACTACGGTCTGCAAACATTGCTGCGCAGAAAACTGTACTCTCTGGCTCTGGCTAACTTCCACTTCTGGATGTTGCTGATCGGATTCTCCACTTACTGGGTATCCATGACCATTGCCGGGTTGATTCAAGGTGCAGGGAAGATCTACGAAGTGCCTTACATTGACGTTGTTATCGCTGAACACCCATACATGATTGCACGCTGGGTGGGTGGCACCATGGTATTCCTCGGTAACTGCGTATGGCTGGTTAACATGTGGAAAACGATGCGTGAAGGAACTCTGATTCCTGCCGGACGTTTGCCGCACGAACTTGCTTACGAACGCTAATAATTAGAAAAGTATTGGGAGGAAATAATCCATGGCATTTAGAGAATATACAATCGGGGCGAGAATGTTTGGTCTCGCCTTCGGGTCCTCGATGTTCATTACGCTGTATATGCCGGCGACTGACATCAGGAATGTATCGGTAACGGAAGTTGGTTTGGATCGACAGTTGGCCTTCGGTCGAATGGGTGGCTTCTCTTATGAAGACCCCTTTATGACGGGTGTAGCCAAGCCTGCTACGGTTCATATTTCAGAAGACCCGAAAACCGGTGCTCCTATAGAGCCAACACGTGCATTTGTTTATCCAGCGAACGCTCCGTTCCCTAACGGTATTCGTCACCCCATTATATTGGGTGCCAAACCCCAGGATCTGAGTGTAAACAAGGGTAAAATCCTGGCGGCTGACGACACCAAAGGTGCGGTATTTGTTATTCGCACAGAAGACCGTGATGGTGAGGCTGTTCCTTACATTGAGAATGCCACGGCTACCCGCGGTTGGTCTCCGGAAGCTACCATGAAAGTGGCGACCGAAGAAAACACCATGTTGGTAGGTAAAGGCAAAATCATGTTTGTTCGCGAAGGTTGCTGGTGGTGTCACACATTGCTGCCTGAGCAAACCCAAGACTGGCAGTATTTTGGTGCACCTCCAATGCTCGGTGACTTTAATGGTGAATCACCCACTGCATTTGGATCTGACCGAAAAGCGCCTGACTTGACTCACGTGGGCTCGCGTAACTCTTCCAGAGAGTGGATGATTATGCATTTCTTCAATCCTCGTCTGGTTCAACCCCATTCAATCATGCCTCGCTATGATTACCTCTGGGGTGAGAAGGACGCGAAAGGTAACACGATCGATTTCGATGGCTGGCGTACTGAATACAACAAATACGTATCCAACGAGCGAGTTTATCCACCTGAGGTGCCGGTACCGGCAGCTGATAGTGAAGCTCGTGCTTTAATCGATTTTGTACTTAACCTGAAATAAGGGAGCTGAGACATGGCGTGGAAGTTTGATAATCCTTTGTTCAGTATGACAACTGACGACCAGAACGAAGAAGCAAAGAAAACATGGGAAGGCGAGAGCCTCGGTGGTATCGCAGAAAACAATAACCGTTTGCCACAGCCTGTGGTGGGTTTGTTGATTCTGACCATCGTAACTGCATTCTTAATTACAGCACCTTTGTGGGGCCAACGCCCCAGCGCTGCGATTTATGCGGATTACGTTAAATGGATGGATTCCGCTGAAGTGATGGCGATTAAAGACGATGCTAAAAAAATGGAGCATATGGTCAATAAAGCCAGAGCGGAAGGTTCTAAGTGGGTTCCTTTGTTGGACCGTCATCCTATCGATATGGATGATTTACGTCTGATCAAAGATGCTATCATTGAGCTGCAAAATAAAAAGGCTCATTTGGAAGAGTACACAGTTCTGGGTAACCGCCTGGTGCTGGCTAACTTTGAAGGTAACTGGCGCGAGGATGGAACTCGTGAACGTGTGCAGCCCTGGTGGGATAAGGGTTACACCATTGATATCTTCTTTATCATTATTTTCTGTGTGAGTGTAATGATTACGGTTAAGCGGTTGCCTAACTACAGTTACGTACCGGACCATAGCAAGTCCCACTAAAACAGAGCAAATCAGAGGAGAACTATTATGATTGATTTGGATAATGGCCCATTTGCAATGTTAATTTGGGTACTGACGGTATACACCGCTCCATTTATCTACAGCTTTTTCGTCGATAAATACGACAAAGACAAAGAAGGTATTGACACCTATTCCAAGTAATTTTGTCGGGAAAACAAAGCCATGTTATTCGTTTGAATAACATGGCTTTTTCTATTTATTCACAAGTATATTTGCTGTAGAACTAACCGCTTTGGTATGAGTTTTTTCGTCCCCGTTCTGGATAATAATGATATAATCTGCAGTGATTTGACCGGAAATTTAATAGGTTTATTATGTTGGAGCAGGCTGCACAGTTTTTAATCCCGTTGCTTGGTACAGAAGAGAAAGCCCGGCCGTTCGGTATCGATATGAGTATCGAGAGTATGAGCTCACAGCAGTTCAGCGTGGGAATTTTCTACTTTCTTATTGTTGCTATTCTGGTTTTTGTTGGAATCACCTTGATGTTTATGTTCAAGGACAATGGAAAAAAGGAAGGTGGAGCCAAATTAAAAACCGGTGAAAAATGGATGTTTGCCTGGATTATGTTTGGGGTTTTGGTGGCCATCGTCTTTGGTGCTGCGCAAATGATGCATGGGTTTTTGTTTTAGGTTTCTAACGCACATACGTGCGATTGTGGGAGTTAGGTATGGAATTCTTGAATTCACTTGAAGACGGTTGGACCATTTATTTATGGTTGGTTGCCGGTGTAGGTATAATTGTTGCTGCTATCATTGCTATCCGTTGGGCTGCAAAAAATGATCAGTTTGATGAAGATATTAAATATGTCGTATTTGATGAATCTGACAAAGACAAAATGTCCAAGGAAGATTATGAAAAAGCTATGCAGGTAAATAAGGAACAAGAAGATTTGCGGCAGGAATATCTGGAAAAAGAACGTCAAGAAAAGAAAAAGGCGTCCTAATCAAGGTGAAGCGGTATGAAGAGGGGTGAGGTTATTATACTGGCCGTGATTGGCGTGTCGGTATTAATTGGGGCAGGCTTAAAAACTCTGTCCATGTCCAAGGATACGCAACCGGATAGAGGTATACCATTTTATTCGACAGCCGCCAAGGAACAAGAATCGCAAGCTTTATTGCTCATGCGAAAACTGGATTGTCGACGTTGTCATGCTTACGGTGGCTTAAAAAACATCATGCAATCGGTACCGGCACCTGCATTGGATGGTATCGGCTCCATTCGCGAGGAATCCTGGTTTTATAAATATTTTTCTGCTGAAAATCCGCAAGCGGTACTCCCGTCACGACTTAAAAAAGAATTTCAAATGCCTTCCTATGCGGGGCTAGATGAAAGCGATCGTCGTTTGCTGGCAATGTATATGGATAGCCTTAAGGTCGAAGATTGGTATCTGGAACAAGCCAGGAAATCAGAACATGAAAAACTCACAGGAACACCGTATCAACCATGAATAGACAACGTTTTTGGGCCGGTACTTTGGCAATTATCGTGGGATGCCTGGTGAACTACCTGGGAGACCGTGTAATTGGGGTTCGTATTGAGTTGTTTTGGGGGCTGCAAACCTTTAATTTCTTATGGTTCCTGCAATTATTTATTTGGCCTGTTGTGGTGGGGATTTCGGTCTCAGCCATCTTCGGTCTCGGTGGTAAATGGTTGTGTTATTTCCCTCCATTTATTGTTAGGTCCGTGGCGTATTTTGAGACTCAATACCTGATAGGAATACCACAGGGGGCAGAGTTAATGCCTGTGGGTTGGTGGTTGTTTTATGTGATTTTGGCTGTGGAATGTGCTGCAATTGGTGGTGTATTGGGAGAAATTTGGATCAAACGTATCTATGGGCGAACTTCCCCAGAAGATGCTAAACGTAAATTAATCCAGCCAGGTCAAAATCAACCGGAAGCGGGATCCAACGTGGACGAATTACAGAATCACGATTCTGGCGCTAAAGGGTGAAACCAGTGAACCAGCGTGGCCAACGTAGTTTTGCACTAACACCGGAAGAACAACAAAAACGTAAGTTCTTTTTGGGAGCCACCCTGATTACTTGTATAGCCTTAGCCATGGTATTTGGGACTATTCATGTTGTAAAACTGGGTTCTAACCGCATGGCAGATATGCGTTCCAAAGCAGGCTACGATTTAAAGGATGTAGACAAACATATACGTGCCGCAGGTGAAGATATAGAGTTACATAAGCAACACGAGCTTCAGAAAGAAGCTCAAATTACTTACGCAGAAACTGAAATTAGCACCTTGCTAACATCGGAAAAATGGCAGGATGTGGATTCACAAGTCAAAATTCCAGCAGGCTACTTTTCCATGGGGACGGACAGTGAACGTGCCGACCCGCAAAACAAACCTCAACACAAGGTTTGGACGGATGCTTATTATATTGATAAATATCCGGTGACGTACGCACAATATGCCCGATTCGTGGCAAAAACCAACTATCGGCCACCATCGGACTGGAAGCAGGGACGAATTCCGGATCAAAAAGTTTTACACCCTGTAACTATGGTGTCCTGGTATGATGCGAGAAATTATTGTGAGTTTATGGGTAAACGTTTACCCACCGAAGCAGAATGGGAAAAAGCCGCGCGCGGTGAAACTGGGGTTCGCTGGCCATGGGGCAACGAAATGGATCCAACGAAATTAAACACCTACTACAACGTGGGTGCTACCACTGTCGTGGATAAGTACACTCAAGCTGTCAGCCCATACGGTGTATTCGATATGGCAGGTAATGTGAGTGAATGGACCGGCAGTGACTTTAAGCCTTACTCCGGCTCCGATGCTCCCGGTGATTTGTTTAAACCGAAAGTGGTTGTGGCTCAAACGGCTCAAGACCGAGCGCTGAAAGTGGCTGATTTGGTGCCCGTTGAAAAAGGTGTATACAAAGTGCGTCGTGGAGGCTCATGGAAAAGTGATCCGTTTGCCACGGCTGCTTATCATCGAAATTTTTCCCTACCGTATTACGCATCGGATTTTTTTGGATTTCGATGTGCAAAGAACAGTGATACGATAGGTGAGAAATAAACGGGCGTACTAGGATAAGTCGCAGTACAAAGAACAACACAGGTACAGATTATGATCAGACTATATTCTCGAATCGCATTTTTTGCTTGGGCATTGCTGCTTGCTACGCCCTGTTTGGCCGATAGTTATCGTTATTTACATGTGAGCATTGATACGCCTTGGATGATTTTCATCTTTTTGTTGCTCATTATATTGTTCCCCTTTGTCCTGATGGCGATTTTGTATTGGTATTTCGCTTTTAAGAAGCCTGGCAACACGCCCCCATCAGATGACAACTCCGTAGTGGATGCGGATCCTCAATAGGAAAAACAGTAAGTAACTTTGCTTTTACATAACCGAACCAAGGCGAAGTTCGTAAACCTTTTTTGGAACATGATTTTGTAATGAAAATAGTTACATTATTAATTGGTTTGCTTATATTCCCGCTGTGCACATTCGCAGAACCTGAGGCGGGGATGGGGGCTACCGCTCCATCTGAAAACGCCCATGTGTTACGAGGGTTTACAGAAAATCAGGATGAACTCAGTGAGATTGTAGCGGTTAGCGACCAACGTAAACGTCAGGTAATGTTTTTTATGGGGGTACCCTTGCTGCTACTGTTGTTAGCGACCGGCGCCCTGGGTATCGCTATGGGAGTATACGGCAAACCTGTTTTCGTCGCCCACATGGTCTGCGCCGGACTCAGTATGACTCTGGCATTGGCTCATGCTGTGGCGGGTGTGGTGTGGTTTTATCCGTTTTGAACAGGTACAGGCTCATGATGCGTAACAATCTAATTTCAGGCTGGTTACTGCGGCCGGGTTTCTGAGTTGGTCGTTGCCGGTGGTGTCACAGATTCAGGAAAGCTTCTCTTCCCATTCAGCGTTATTTTTTCGTCGTAGTCTCTTTTTACTCTATTTTATTTCCGGGTTAACCAGCCTGGCCTACGAAGTATTGTGGGCAAGAATGCTGTCCCTTCAGTTCGGGGTGAGCATTTTTGGAGTGGCAATCACCGTTAGCACTTTTATGTTGGGCTTGGGTTTGGGTAGTTTGGTCGGGGCACGGTGGTTTCGTCGCTTGGGCAGCCCGTTGAAATTTTTTGCGTTATTTGAATTGGGTGTCGCCATTATGGCCTTGCTGACGCCGTGGCTTTTGCAGCAGTTGGAACCGGCGCTGGCTCTGTTAGCTCAGGTCACCGATCTGGGTACCTGGTACGCACTGCAGTTTATGGCCGTGGCGGTTATATTGTTTATCCCGGCGTTTTTAATGGGCGCGGGTTTCCCTATGGTGCTTCGGGTGGTTGGGGTAAATCACGTCGGAAAGGTGTATGGGATAAACACTCTGGGGGCCGCGCTGGGGGCGCTACTTCCCTTGCTATTGTTACCAACCCTGGGTTGGGTGGACGCCATGAGGTTTGTGGCCATTTGCGGTGCGGTCGTCGCCTTATGTGCGTGGTTACTGTATAGCAAGTCCCCGGTTAACCAGAGTGCGCCGGTGGAGCAAGCCACTGTACCTGGTTTTGATGTGGCTTCCTTGATTACCTACGCCGGAATTGGGGCGGCAGCCATCATTTTAGAAGTGGCGTGGACACGTTTATTCGGAATGTTGTTGCTACGAACCGAATATGTATTGGCGTTGATATTAGCTGTGTTTTTGCTGGGAATGGCATTGGGCAGTTTGATTACTCATCGGTTGCAACACCATATCATCGGGACTGCCTTACCATTGTTGGTATGCTCATTCGGTTTGGCGGGATTGTGGTTAACGCCCTGGTTACTAAACAAAATGGCAGTGCTTGAAGCCGAGTCTTTACCGCTGGCTATCTTGCAACAGGGTACGGCAGTGGTTCTACTTACTTTGCCGGTGACCTTGTGTTTGGGAGCTTGGCTTCCCTGGTTGACAAGGAAATTGCGCAGTAATAGTACTGCCGGTTCCATGCTGTACGGCGCTAATGCAGTCGGTGGAGCCGTGGGAGGGTTATTAGCCGCGTTTGTTCTAACCCCGACCGTTGGCAGCAGCGCTGCCGTTGTTATTGCAAGCCTGATGATGTTGGCTTTGGGCTTACGTTGGAGTGAGAATCGGCGGGCATGGTTGGCTTTGCCTTTGTTTGTTTTACTGGCTATACCCATTTGGAATATGCCTTCTGTCAGTATGCTGTTACCGCAGGCTTACGCTCATAGTCGGGATCTGGCTTATCGGGAAGATGCCGTGAACATTACCCACGTGGTTGAACGCGAAAGTGGTGAAAGACTGTTGTTGGCGGATTTGCAACGAATGGATGCTTCCTCAGACCCGACTGCAGTGGAAGTGCAGAAAAACCAAACGCGCTTACCACTATTACTGCACCACTATCCTAAATCCGTTTTGTTTCTGGGTTTGGGGACAGGCATATCTGCTGCCGGTTCTCTTGCCTATCCCGATTTACAACGTACTGCGGTGGAACTGTCACAAGGTGCTATTGAAGCTGCGGCCTCTTGGTTTGCACCGGTTAATGGTGATGTTTCTGTGTACATGAATGTGGTGCGTGATGACGCACGACGTTTTCTCATGGGGAGCCGGCAAAATTATGATGTCATAATCGGTGATTTGTTTCATCCCGACTTAGTAGGACGCAGTGCCCTACTGTCTGTGCAGCAGTTCCAAAGGGCAAAGCAGCGTTTAGCTGAAAAGGGTTTGTTTGTTCAATGGTTGGCGCTGAATCAGTTTGACAAAGAGTCATTGGAGATTGTTCTACGCAGTTTTCAGAAAGTGTTTCCACAAGCGGTTTTGTTCGCGGATGGATTCCGGGTGGCGTTGGTGGGACGGCAGGACGGGCCTGTGAATGCACTAGAGGCCTTGAACAATATGGCAAGACTCTCAGAGCAACAGCAGTATCAGGTCAGTGGCGGTGAGGGGGTTTGGACCTGGCTGGGACGTTATTGGGGGCCATTGGCTTTGACTGAGGGGGTGACCCAGGACGAGTGGGCGCCACAGATCGAATTCAAATTACCCCAGGCGCGATATAACGGTCAGTTGGACCTGGCAGAGTTGTTACGCTATCTGTTGTCCGTGCGCCCAAATATGCAACAGGCTCAAGCACAATTACAAATACCTCGGGCACAACTTGAAGCTTTTGAACGGGCGTATGCGGCCACCGAGCTGTCACAGCGAAGCTGGTTGGCTCAGTTGACTGGAGGAGCGGAGCAACAACGGTTATTGAAATTTGCCTATCAAGCCAACCCCAAAGATCGTTGGGTTGCTTACGCCATCGCCGATGGTGTGATGGCCAATGCGCAGCAAGTTGTGGAAGTGGAAAAACGGCAGTTATTGCAGTCTGTGCTAAAAATTCGGCCCGACCATATTGGAGCCCTGAAACAATTGTGGCAACTGGAACACGCTGCCGGTAATACTCCGGTTGCAAATAAAATGTTACTGGATTTGAAGCGAATTAATCCATTTGATACTCAGTTGGGCAAATTTTAAGGTGAGGATTTTAATACTATTTATCAAAAACACGGCTTATGGCTTCTAGGGCTGCTGTGATATGATTGCACAATGAATAACCAGGATTCGTTAAAAGATATTCCCATTACGGTGGTGCCGGGCCCTGTCAATCGCCTGCATTGGCAACGGCGGGCGGTGCAAATACTGACCGTCACTCTGCTGGTTTTGGTGCCTCTCACGGGATTGTTGCGCATCGACCCTATTGCCGGGGCATTTGTGATCTTGGGACGTCAAATCTGGTGGTCCGATTTTTTCCTTATTTTTGGTATGTGGATTTTATTGGCCAGCGCCTTGGTATTGGTGTATTCCACCCTAGGTACGGCGTTCTGTGGGTGGTCCTGTCCTCAAAACAGTTTGTCGGAATGGGCCAACGCCATGACCAAAAAGCTCTTGGGGAAACGGGCTGAAATCAGTTTAGAGGGGCGGAAAATGGCACTGGCCTCGCGTAAAAACCGTTGGCTAAACTGGGGTGTTTTATCCGGTATGATGTTGTTGGTTTCCGCGTTTTTTGCGCTTATACCCTTACTTTATTTTTATCCGCCTCAAATAATCTGGGCTTTTATCACTGTACAGGATAACGCGGGTTTGGCCGCATCTCTACATTATATATATATAATTTTTGTGCTGCTGGTATTGTTGGATGTGGCTTTTATTCGCCATTTTTGGTGTCGATTTATGTGTATTTACAAAGTTTGGCAGCACGGTTTCAAGACGCAGCAGACCTTGCATATACACTACGATGAAACACGCTCCACAGAATGCAAAAAGTGTAATTTTTGCACCACGGCCTGTTTTTTGGAACTGGACCCCAAGCAAACCAATGTCTATGACAGCTGTGTCAACTGTGGTGAGTGCATAACTGCTTGTGCACGATTGCAAGCCAAAAAGTCCAAACCGGCTCTGTTAAGTTTCAAAATCGGACAAACCAACCCCGATAAAATGGCCAATGTAAGTACACGACTGGCCGGATTATCCACGCGAGTGCGTTGGACATTACCTTTTACGACCTTAGGTTTATTGATGTTCGTTTGGGGTTTGTACTCCTATGAACCCTATCACTTATCCGTGTACCGGGCTGACCAGAATCATGGTAGTGCCATTCGTGACTATCGGGTGGCGGTTTTTAACAAGCGATACGAAAATGCCCGTCTATCTGTTAGCATAGAAGGCTTGGATAGGGATGCATATAGTATTACCAAACCCAGCGTGGAATTTACCGCGGCGGGGCGTATCGATCTGGAATTGCGGATTTCCGCTGCTATGCCTCAGGGTTTGCACAGTTTTTTTGTACGGGTGCAATCAACGGATGGTTGGCAGGCGCGGTACCGAGTGCAACACTTTGTAGGCAGAACGTAATTATGAGCACAAACAAAACAGAAACCCCCATTGAGGGCATCAAAGAAAAAAATTGGGGTGAAATACCCAAGGACAACTTTGGTTATGCTTCTGATGAAGAACGCAGGGCCAAGCGCGGATTAGAAGACTGGGAACTAGTGGAAAAAATTCCGCAATCACAAAAAGGAGTACCGAAGTGGTTTCTCGCAGTGGTTGTTGCTGTTTTGTTGGTAGCAGTGGGTTTGAGTTTTCCATTCTGGGGTGATCGGCCCGGTTATGAACGTGAATGGATAGATTGGGGCTTTGGCGCGGCGATTTTGTATATCGCTGTATTCGGTGGTTTTGTTTATCTTATGGTTAATCATTACAGCCCTAGTGTGGACGGCATAGAAGAGCCGACTTCTACTAATGATTCCCCCCATAATGACATTACTAATACGGACAGCACCCATGAGGATGACAAACGGGCTTGAAGAAGGGGAATCTCAGGTTCCCAAAACATCAGGGATACAGGGGAGACTGCTGTTAGGGGTGCTGGCGATAGTCATGGGATCTTGTGGTGAGTCGCGGGATCAGAAAACATCACTAGAGCTGCCCGAACCTGAATCCAGTTCAGCGCTTTTGTATCTTGAAAAATGTTCTACTTGTCATGCTGCTCCGGCCCCGGGTAAACACAGCGCTCGGTTGTGGCCCGCAATACTCCAAAGGATGCAAATGCGCATGAAAAGCAAAGGCGTGCAACAACTGAGTAATGTAGAGTTGTCCCTATTAGTGGAGTATTTGCAAAAACATGGCAAACAATCCAAACACCGTTCCGAGCAGGATTAACGATCCACAAACCATTGGCACCAGACTTATGATAAATCGTAATCTCAAATTGATTTTGTTTCTAATACTGCTATCAGCCTGCAGTGGGGAAAAGGCCTATATTCTTGGGCCACAAACTCATGAGGATGTGGACGTACTGGTGGAAATCCGCCCGGGTGCACCGCGTGTAGGTATGAATGAATTTATTGTGGTGGCCACTAAGAAAAATCGGATTCCAGCCAAGGACTATATTGTATCTGTAAAAATGAAAGGTCTTGGCGAATGGCGCCAAAGTATCCAGGATGGACATTCCGGTGTGTATCGCCGTGCCGTTCGAGTTAACGATCCTCAAACAGACGTGTTGCTGGTTGAGTTAGACGATAGAAAACAAAAAACTGTGTTGAGTTTTCCTCTAGTACCTAAATAGCTCCCTCCACTAAATCCCTGTAATTCGACCGGGTTACTAAAGATTCACTTTTCAAGTCCGACATACATTTAGAGCCAACTTTCCGAACGACTCACGGCTCAAGAAAAGATTAACTATTTCAACATGTTGTGTTCTTGCCGATTGGCAATGGCATGGCCGAACCCGGGGAAAGTATATGTTAACAATGTTGCGTCATCCCTCTATTATTCTTACTCTCAGTTTCCTGCTCTGGGCCCCCATCAGTGCTGCTAAATCACTTCCCAAAAAAATCTTGGATACGGTGTACGCTTCTACTTTTGAAGTGGTTGTGAAAAAAGTGGGTGAAGGGGCATTGGAATATGAAAAGCCATTGCCGATGGATCGTATTCCCTTTCATATTCGCAATGATAAATACTGGTCCATAGGTACAGCGTTTGCTATCGGTAAAAATACATTTGTAACTGCCGCTCATGTATTCATGTTAAGCCGAGACAGCCAATATGAAGGCTACTATCTGCGCGACACTAAAGGTAAGGTCTATGAAGTGGGCACAGTAAGCAAATATTCCGGAAAAAAAGACTTTATTGTTTTTTCCTTGAAATCTCACAAGGTTAAGAAGTTTCTTAAGTTAAACAAGAAGCTGGATTTGAACGAAGCGGTATATTCTGTGGGAAATGCATTGGGAGAAGGGGTTGTCATTCGAGACGGTTTGTACACGTCCAATACCCCGGAACAGGAGTCGGGCGAATGGAATTGGATGCGCTTTTCCGCCGCGGCCTCTCCCGGCAACAGTGGTGGCCCCTTGTTGGATAGCAAAGGTCAAGTTGTGGGAATTGTATTGCGCAAATCCGAAAACGAAAACCTGAATTATGCTCTTCCCATTAAGTTGGTGTCCGCGGCTCCAAAGAACCTGGCTACCGACAACGCACTTTTTCGTTATGGTATCGACAATATGGATTACTCCTATACTGAGCGATTTACTTTTAAGGACAAGTTGCCTCTGAGCTTCGCCGAACTCAGTAAGCGTTTGATAAAGGCGAACAATGAATTTACCTTGAGTTTGTCTAAAAAAATGCTGGCAGAAAATGCCAAAGATATTTTTCCCAATGGTGAGGGGTCCCGCGATTTGTTGCATCGTACTTATGCGGCTGAGTTTCCCCACTTAGTATGGCAAAAGGGTGATCGTACATGGGCGCCGTATTTGCCCACAGATATACGCAAGTCAGATCTGGGTAGTAATGGTTACTTGAAAATTGGCAATTTGCGCAGTACCGTGATGATGCAAATCCGAAAACCCGACGATCTGCAAAGCTCCACATTTTTGAAAGACGGAAAAACCTTATTGGACCTGGTTCTCAAGGCCATACCGTTTACGCGAAATGTGGGTGGCGAAAGTATTCGTATCCTGTCCATGGGCGGACCTCGGGTAGATGAGATTTATCAAGATCGTTACAAGCGCAAATGGTTTTACAGGGTGTGGGATATTCCGTACGATGACTCATCTATTGTGATGATGTCCCTGCCAACTCCTAACGGCAATGTTTCCATGTTACGGCGTTCCGCTACTTCACAGATTTTAGCTCATGCGGATGATATGAAAGTGTTGTCGGATTTTCTGTATTTGTCTTATTACGGTAGCTTGTCTGAATGGGATCAGTTCCTGGCACGCAAAGATCTGTTACCGGAAGCATTCAATACTGTAGTTTTGAAATATAAGGCAGGGCAAGTAGTGGAGTTTAAATCCGACAGTGTGTCGTTCAGCTATGATGCCGAACTTATGAATATTACGGATAAGAGTGACATTTTCCTCAATATGTCTTATTTAAAACAGGGCGATAAGGTGGACTGGGGGATCACCCGAGTGGCAGTTGGTGAGGAGATTAATAGTGGTCGCTATTTTGATGTTACCATGAATATCAAACCCAGCGACCAGATGAATGATTCGGATAAAAGCCGTTGGAAGAAACTGGCGAATGAGGAATTTCCCTATAATGGGGAATCCTTTTTCAAAAACCGCTCCACCAGCATCAGTGCTTTGTATGCGCGTAAGGTGCCGAGTGATGAGCGTGTGAACCAACCGGCCTTGTTCTCCGTTTCCTATTCCATAGACGGCAAAATCGAACAACAGGCAGCGGAAGAAAAATTGCAGTCCTTTATGAAGCGGCTGACCATAAGCGATCGATAGCTGACGCTTGGGATTTTTGTGGGCGGGTGGCTTGTACTGTGCAAGTCACCCGTTTTACGTTGTATATACTCGTGCTGCCATGTAGTGGAGATTGGGTGTTAAAAAAATGCCTGCAACCGGGACCGGGAGCAGGCATAACAGGAGGGCAAGCAAGAGGGGGATTATTCAGCGCTGACCAGTAAGTCGTCAGCACTGTCCGTGTTTTCGTATTTGATCTCTACACGGCGGTTCTCATCCCAGTTTTTCTCATCGTGCAGCGGGAAAGATTCACCATAGTTGTTCACCTTGATTAAATCACTAGGCACACCATGGGTTACCAAAATATTGACGATGTACTCGGCACGTTTGCCACTGAGCTTGTAGTTGTAAGCAGCAGAACCTTGAGCGTCGGAATGAGCTTCAACTACCAGACGCTTACCGGGATTGGTCATCAAATATGCTGCATGCTGTTGCAGGATCTCAATATCCGTTTCGGAGATTTGAGACTGATTGGCGCCAAAGTTAAACAGCGTTTTTTCAGGCAGACTCATCAGACCGGTATCCGGTTCTGACAGATTGACCTGCATAAAACCGTCGGATTCGGTCTCCACCGCCGCCGTATTGGTGTCTGTATGGGTCAATGTATCTTCTAAGGCAGAAGGCTCCATAGCTGCTTCACTGGAAGCGATTTCTTCAGCTTTGATTTGGTTTTCCACAGTAACACTTTCGCTGTTCATGGATTCGCTGATCAAATTGTCGCTAATGTCCTTGAACATATCGTCCAGGGATTTTTCAACGACGACTTCCTTTTCCACGGTTTCAATCGAAGTAGTTTTAACACCATTGCTGGTACAGCCCACGGCCAAAGCCAAAGGTAAAATCGTAAAACCGGCGGCTTTCAAAATTTTTACAGTTCGTAAGTTCATGGTCCTATCTCCTGAGTTAAATAAAATGGGTTAGCGTGTTGCTTGATTCTAATTAAACACAAGAAACATGGAGGCAAGGCGTGTACAAGCTGATAGTGTGAGGATAGATTATGATGAAAAATGGCAATCATGCCGTTCGGGGGGTAGATACCATCTTCCTCACTCAATCACAAGCCCCCGCTAGAGGGTTTGTGATTGAGTGAGGAAGATGGTATCTACAAGCCACAAACGAGTTACCAACCCATTTCCACATGCAAGACGCCGTCTTTAACAGAGACCGACTTCAAGGTAGCTTTGGCCATTTTGTGTTTGAGCTTATCGTCTTTGAGGGTGTATAGGGGTTTTTTATGCATGGTGCGAATCAGGCCGTTTTGTGCCAGATTCTTCACGGTGCCGTGCATCTTTTGCGGTAGCCCATGTATGTCCAGTTGTTGGATTTCGGGGTTTTTCAGGTGAAACGACCCTTTCTCTCGATTGTAATTGATGGTACCACTCACTTGCGCCGTGCCATTGGCTTTTAAGCCGCCGGGAATGGTGGCTTGTAAATCAACGGTGACTTGTATGAGATTACCGGTTGTGGGTAATTGCAATTTAGGATTGCTAACCACCACCGTCACCATGAATTTCTTCCGCGTCAGCGGCATCATGGCGCTCACTTTCTCTTGCAATTCGGCTTCGGTAAATTTGAACGTATAAGCCAGCGCATTGGAAGCCAAGGCAAGATTGGCCAGTAGAAGCAATATTAACACTTTTACCATGACATCTCCTTTGCAGGGTTCGTTGTTGGAGAGAGTGGCAGGGTAGGCACGGTTCTTTAAAAGAGCGCTGTACCCACTCGAACGAAACTCGATTTTACTCGGGTTTCTTGTTTGGTTGCCACAGTTGATCTGTAAGTGTTTGGTAACTCAGATAGCGAGTTTGGTATTCAGTGGCCATATCGGCATATTCCAGTTTACTTTCGATGAAACGGTTCAAGGTGCTTAAGACAATACTTATATCAAGTTTGTTTTTGATAAATAGTGAAATTTCATTTTCCATTAACTCGCTAGCCGTATTCAGTTCTTGGTTTTTGGAAGACATTGCAGTGGAAAGGCCTTTTAGTTGTCCGGTCAAATCGAGTAACCCAGCAGTAAGGTTTAATTCTAAGTTTTGTTCCCCATCTTTTTGCATTTGTTGTTGTATTTTTACACTTTCCAGTCGAGTTTTGGCGGAATTGTTTTCTATGGGTCTATTTAGTCTGAGCATAAGGCTATATGACTCACTATCGAAGTCGTAGGACTGATCAAACTCAGAATCAGAACCAGAGTAGGTTTGACTTAGGGATAAGCTTAAAAAAGGATTCAAATCATCAGTTGCTACTTTAATTCTGTTTTGCAGAATCTTGCCTTGTATATCTACAATTTGTACGATTCTAGTGTTATGAATAGCGTTTTTATTCGCAACATCAGGAAGAGTTTTTATTTCATACAAATCATAGCTGGGGCTTGCTGAGCTTATGTTTGGCATTTGTGCGTATTGGGATAATGCCTCTTTTATGGAGTTTAGTCTGGTGTGGGTTAATGCTAATTCTTGATTGTTGGTTTGAATAGCATGTTTAAAATACAATTGCTCTCTTTGTGAAATCTCTCGATTGGCTCGCGATTTTAACTGGTTAAGTTGTTCTAAATGTTGTTTTCGGATTTGATGAAGTTCTTCAGCGTGGGACCATCGGACAAAGCGCGCCCCAAGAGAGCCAAGCAAGGACTCGCGTTGGTCTTCAACAGAAAGCGACGTGGATTTAGCGGATAGCTCCATTGAGTCGTAGGAAGATTTGTAATTTAAACCTCCTCTACCTCTCCACAACGGCATGTCAAAATTGATGCTCAGATCATTATCGTGTTCACTTAGATTGTTTGGATAGCGCCGGTAAGATTGGGAAATTGAAACGGATGCCCCTAGATCCCATAAACGTTTTCGCAGTCTTATGGAATGTGAACTGTTTTCATAGTCGCTCACTTCTAAAAGCGTCCCAGCGCTGTTGGAAATCTCCCTGCTGGATTCGCGCTTGAAGTAACGGCTGTTTATAGAAAAATTCCAATCGTTCCCACTTTTGATAGAGCTTAGAGAGTTTTCGGCTAAGCGGTTTCGGTGTTCCGTCGACGTAAACGCCGGATGCGTTTTTTGATAGTGCTCGAATAGCTGTTGCAGGCTGACGGTTTCTGTCGCTGTCGTGGTTTCTAAAGGTTCACTGAATGCTGCACCGCTGGCTAGTGTGGTGCAAAGTATCACCGAGCAAACGAATTCGCTGAGTATGGGAAAGGCTGTTAACTTCATGAAAACCTACCGTTTTTATATTTATGGATGACTCGTTGCGAGTCTCTTTGCAAGACCTTTGTAAGACAAAGTTTTGCCTCATTTTATATTGCCAAAGGGAAAAACACAAAAACAGGGGTATGGAACTGCTTAATGCCACAAACCACTAAACGGATGCCGTCGCGGCCGTCTGCGTATAGCCTCACGATTGAGCAATTCCATGAGCCGGCTGATTTCCGGGTCCAGTTGAATCGGGCGGTAACGGTCGCGTTGCAGGGCCAGAAGGCGGCGAATGCGTTCTTCGGTGGGCGGGTGCGTGCGCAGCAGGGATGGTTCTGTTTGTTGGTGACTGGGTAAGAATAGGCGTTGCAGCCAGTGACGCTGTGTCGTTTCGATTTTTTCCAGGGCGCGGGCCAGGCCTTCGGGGTCGCCGCTGAGTCGGGCAGCATTTAGGTCGGCATCGTATTCCCGCACCCGCGACAGCCCCAGTTGCGCCAGAGCGCTGACGGAGGGAGCGAAGATCAGTACCATTATGGCTAACCAGTTAATACTGACCATGCCGAATAGAATCAGGGGCAGGTTAATCAACAGTAGGAACTGCCCTAATAAGGACATTAATGCCGTCAGGCGACTGAAAGTGTCCGCCAGGCTCATGACGCGCAAGTCGTTATTGCGAATGTGGCTGATTTCATGGGCCAGTACACCGGTTTGCTCACGGGTATTCAGGGTGCGCAGTAAACCGTCCGTGATGGCGATCACGGATTGATTGCGGTTGCCCACGGTAAACGCGTTTACCGTTTGGCTGGGAATATAATACAGCGTGGGTGAGACGGGTAGTTGGGCGCGTTGTGCCAGTTCGCGGGTAATGCCATACAGTGTTGGGGCTTGTTGCGGCCGGATAGGGGTTGCCTGGTACAGGCGCATAATCAATTGCGGTGGTAGTGCAGGATTTAGACTAAAAAACAGCAGGGCCAATAGTCCCAGTATGATAATGCCGCTGAAGCCCCACAATATCCAGCCCAACAGGCCGAGAAAGCCCGCCATGAAAGCGAACAACAACAGGGTTTGTAATCGGTTTAAACCGGCATGTTGTTCCCAGGTATCCAGATTGATAGCTTGCATAATTTAGTAAAAGTATGGGGGTAATCGGGCAAGGGTTCAAGGTGATGGGGTTGTGGGATTATTTTTTGACGAATTCTTTTTTCCCGGCTGTATCCGTGTCGAAAACGATCACCAATTGCCGGTCTTTGATTTGGATGGATTTTAAGGTCGATTGCAGTAATTTGTGCCGTGTGTTTTTCTTATCAAGCTTGAACAAGGCTTGCTCCCGCAGATTGGTTATGATGATTTGTTCGGTCAGTTTTTTTACCGTGGATTGCAGATTATGGGGTAGCTGATCGATCTGTATTTCAACGACTTTAGGATTGTTGAAATAAAACGTACCTTGAGTAGGGTTGTAGCTTACTGATCCGTTCACCCGAACTGTACCGGTTGCGCTTAAACCCAACATTTGGGCCTGCAGCTCGCTATCCACCTGAATCCGGTTGGTTTCCGCCAACAGTTTTAATTGAGGTCGGCTCACCACCAGAGTAAGCATCATTTCCTGGCGCTGGATGGGCATTTGTGCCGCCAGGTGATTTTGCAATTGCGCTTCGGAGAATGTAAAGGTCATGGCGGTGGCAGTAAAGCCGTGCAGCAAACTGCTCATGAGAAAAAAGCGGATCAGTGTTTTCATAGTGCTTTTAATCGTCCGAATTCGGGAATGATAGATAGCACAAAAGGATAGTCAAAATGAACGCTGGGCAACACCCCAACGGTAAAACAATACGGTGTTTAGGCTATTTTTTTAAGCGCTTCTCCAGCGTAGAGCTGCTTTTCCAGCGGCGCAGCAATAGAATTTTGTCGCCCCCTTTGCGTTGCTCGCATTCCGGGCAGGTGAGATGACAAAGGTAAATGTCGCCGGGCATCCGCCCCATGTCAAACAAGCTGTTTTGCAATTTGCGCATGCTGTCACGAATGGTGCCGATACCGCCGGGGTGTAGAAAACCGCGCACGGTAAAGTTGTTTTCCAGGTTGCTGACAAAGCGGGAAGGGGATTGAGACGACGTGAGCAGGCGGACGATTTTGCCGCCCCACATGCCGGTTTGAGTCAGTACCAGACCGGGCCAGGGCTCCTGCAACTCCAGCTCCTCTATTTGATATTGCTGTTTTTGCAAATAAGTACCGTACGACAAGGGCATTTTCAAAAAAGCAGCAATGGGCAGAATATGCGCCGCATGTCCGCTCAGATCTACATCCTGTTCATGCCAATCAGGCGTCGTTTCCGGACAAAAGCACTGACTCATGCGCGATTGTGTTTCATGGTCAGGAACAGGTTGGTAAAGAATATCCAAAAACCCATACCCATCACGGTAGCCACGATGGCGATGGTGCGACCATAATATTGATGTATGGCAGCAGCTTCCGTGCCCGTAGGGTCCGCCAGTAAAGCTTGGCCTTCCAAAATGCCGAATATCATCAGTGTACTGTAGAAACCGGTTATCCCCAAAGTGGTCCACCAATAGGTGTGGCTCACCAATTTGCGTGAATAAATGGGCGCGTTGAGCATTTTTGGGAGCAAGTAATATGAAGCACCCATAATGAAGATCACCACCCCACCCACGACGTTAATATGGGCATGGGCCAATGGGTCGATCATATGGCCGGGACCGCCGTAGGGACTGCCAATAGAGTCCAGCCAGGCGCGTATGGGGCGGATGACTTGTAAGACCCCGTGCACGGTGCCTATGAAAAAACAGGTTGCGGAAGTGATAATGAATTTGACCAGATGTCGGTTTTCCCCGGTGCTCATGCTAATAACTCTTTTTCAACTTGTATGAAAATTAAAAAAAAACCCGGATTAACCGGGTTTTTTCAATACTGAAATACTCTAACCGTTAATACCGAACCAGTAACTTTTGTTTTATAGTGCTTGTTTAGGTTTGGTTAGGTCAGTGGATTATTGGTTTTTGCGGTTTTCAGCGGCCATGTCCATTGCTGCGCCACCCATAACGATAGCTCCAATAACCAAAGCGCCAAAAAGAATGATCGGTGTAAGACTTGCCATGATGGATTTCTCCCTTCGTTAGTTTTGCTAATTAGTTGGTCTTGCCAGTTATTTTTATCCGGTTGCTGATTAAAAATCCGCGGTTTTCAATCAGTTGCGTCATTCACTTGGTGGACAAGGAGTGACACAGTATCAAATTCAACCTATCCCCCCCGGGATCACAGAATTCGAAGCGCTAGTCTAACCAATCAGTCTCAGCGGTGCAAGTTATTTGGCCCGAAGAAATTCCTGGTAAATCAAATATTTACTTCACAAGCGCCTGTCCTTCGTAGCGCGGGTCACTGGCAGCAGAGACTTT